>DASSFZ010000574.1:0-19465 GCA_035693785.1 Anaerolineae bacterium
AGCGTGGCAAACTGGCTGTCACAGTGCCGATGCACAGGGGCGATCTCCCCTCAAGCGTGGTTCGCTCAATCCTCTGAATAATCAGCAGTTACGTGGCAGTTACGATTGCCTTGACATGCCTGCTGCAATGTCATAAAATAACTTCGGCTCGATTCCGGGACGCCGTGAGGCAACCACATGGAATGGCGCATTGAGGGTTTTCTCTGGCTTGATTGGGTGGTCGAGAAGATCGTCGAGAAACATGGCGTCGATCCGGAAGAAGTTGAAGAAGCCTTCTTCAACCCGCCTTATAAAGTGCGTCGGGCTCAATCGGGTAAATATCTGCTGTTCGGCCGAACCGAAGAAGGCAGGTACCTATTCATCGTATTCGCCTGGGAAGGTCGCCAGATAAAGCCTATCACGGCACGCGATATGACGGATCGCGAGCGACGCTTCTTCGAACGCAAGTGAGATTCTTTATGACAAGGATTCCGAAGTTTGCCAATGATCAGGAAGAGGCTGAGTTCTGGGCCACGCATGACGCAACCGAGTTTCTGGACGAAACAGAGCCGCTGGATGTGACGTTCGTGGATGCTCGTCCGGAGTCGGCGCGTATCTCCTTGCCTCTCGATCCTGAGGTGATCGATAATGTGAAGGCCATAGCGCGGGAGAGAGGTGTGGATTATAAGACGCTAATTGGCACGTGGGTGAAGGAACGTCTTGAGAAGGAATTGAGCTGATTCTGTGCCCGATGAGCAGGCTTTCGAGATAGCGTAAGACGGATGCAACAGTTACGATGATCTGAATGTAGAGGATTGGGGCCTTTCTCGTGCGAGAAAGGCCCTTTTTTCTTACGTTTTTCCTACTCTTCCGGTGGCATACGACTTAGCCTTATGCGCATGGCTGGGGTATAATTGGCATGTTTCCTCGCATTCTTGGAGGAGTTTGACCGTCAATGCTGGGCAACATTCACACCATCGACATCGAACAGGAAATGCGTGGGGCGTACCTGGATTACGCGATGAGCGTGATCGTCGCTCGCGCGCTGCCCGACGCGCGCGATGGCCTGAAGCCGGTGCACCGGCGCATCCTGTACGCAATGCACGACATGGGCTTGCGCCCCGCATCGCCTTACAAGAAGTCGGCGCGCATCGTCGGCGAAGTGCTGGGCAAGTATCATCCGCACGGCGATGTGTCGGTGTACGACGCGATGGCCCGCATGGCGCAAGATTTCTCGATGCGCTACATGCTGGTCGACGGGCAGGGCAATTTCGGCTCGGTCGACGGCGATCCCCCGGCGGCCATGCGTTACACCGAAGCCCGGCTCTCGCGCCTGGCCGAGGAGCTGCTGGCGGACATCGACAAAGACACGGTCGACTGGTTGGACAACTTCGACAGCACGCTCAAAGAGCCGTCAGTACTGCCGAGCTTGCTGCCCAATCTTCTGCTCAACGGCGCGTCCGGCATCGCCGTCGGCATGGCGACCAATATCCCGCCGCACAACCTGGGCGAAGTGGCCGACGCGATCGCCTTCCTCATCGATCGCTGGGAGTCGATCGTCGAAGACGGGCGCGCATCGGCGACGGCAGCCGGCCAGCCGTTCGGTCACGACGAAGAGAAGGCGCTGCTGCGCGACCTGTTTTACGCCGCCGACGACGGTGTGACGATCGAAGACTTGATGCAGTTCGTCAAAGGCCCGGACTTCCCGACTGGCGCGCTGGTGCTGGGTCGTGAGGGCATCGTCAACGCCTACGCCGCCGGCAAGGGTCGCATCGTCATGCGCGGCGTCGCCAACATCGAGGAGATGAAAGGCGGCCGCTACCGCATCGTCATCACCGAGATCCCGTATCAGGTCAACAAGAGCGCGCTGATCGAGCGCATGGCTGAGCTGGTGCGCGACGAGCGCATTTCCGACATCTCCGACATCCGCGATGAGTCCGACCGCAACGGCCTATCGGTCGTCATCGAGCTGAAGCGCGGCTCGCAGCCGAAAACGGTGCTCAACAAGCTGTACAAATACACGGCCCTGCAGTCGACGTTCGGCGTGCAGATGCTGGCGCTGGTCGACGGGCAGCCGCGCCTGCTCAGCCTCAAGCGCGCACTGCAGTTGTTCGTCGAGCATCGGCAGAGCGTGATCACGCGGCGATCGGAGTTCGATCTGGCGAAGGCGCGGCACCGCGCGCACGTCCTGGAAGGCCTGCGCATCGCGCTCGCCAACCTCGACGCGGTGATCAAGACTATTCGCGAGTCGCCGGACGCCGATACGGCGCGCGCGCGCCTGATGGAGCGCTTCAAGCTGACCGAGATCCAGGCGCAGGCGATCCTCGACATGCAGTTGCGCCGGCTGGCCGCACTGGAGCGCCAGAAGATCGAAGAAGAATACCAGCAGGTGATGCAGACGATCGCGTACCTGGAAGACCTGCTGGCGAATCCGCGCAAGATCCTGGCGCTGGTCAAAGAGGAGACGATCGCGCTGAGGGATAAATATGGCGATGCGCGCCGCACGCGTATCGCCGCCGAGGCGACCGAAGAGATGTCGATCGAGGATCTGGTTGCCGACGAGGAAGTGCTGATCCAGTTGACCGAGCGGGGCTACGTCAAGCGCCTGCCGGTGAAGGCGTTCCGCGCGCAAGCCCGTGGCGGGCGAGGCGTCACCGGCATCCAGACGCGCGAAGAAGACGCCGTGGAATACATCTTCGCCACACGCACGCTGCACCACGTCCTGTTCTTCTCGGACAAGGGCAAGGTTTACCAGTTGCGCGCCTACGAAATACCGGACGCCGATCGCACGGCCAAGGGCGTGCCGCTCGTCAATCTCATCAACCTGGGCGAGGGTGAGCGTGTGACCGCCGCGGTGTCGGTGCCCGATTTCGATCCGGCGACTTATTTCACGATGTGCACTCGCCACGGGCGCATCAAGCGCGTGTCAGCCGAAGAGTTCGAGTCGGTGCGCCCCAGCGGCATCATTGCTATCTCGCTCGACGAGGGCGACGTACTCGGCTGGGTCAAGGTCACGCGCGCGGAGCAGGACATTATCATCGTCACCGAGCGGGGACAGGCGCTGCGTTACAACAGCTCGCTCGTCCGGCCGATGGGCCGCGCGGCCGCCGGCGTCAATGCCATCCGCCTCGGCGACGGTGACTGCGTGACGTCCATGGAGGCGATCGTCGGGGATGGCGAGCTACTCGTCGTGACGGCCAACGGGTTCGGCAAGCGCACACCGCTCGAGCAATATCCGGCGAAAGGGCGCGCCACGGGCGGCGTGCGCACGCTGGCCAATCGCATCGACGAGACCGGCATCATCGCCTCGGCGCGCGTCGTGTGGCCCGAAGACGAGGTGACGATCATCACGGCCGGCGGCATCGCGCTGCGCACGGCCGTGGCGAATATCGCCCGCTCCGGCCGCTCGACGCGGGGCGTGCGCGTGATGGCACTGCTGAACGGCGACACGGTCGCGTCGGTGGCGCGCATTGAAGGCGGCGAGCGCGCTGTGGCTGAATCGAGTGAGCCGATCGAAGAAGTCGCTCCCGTTGTGGGCAACAACGGTCAGGAACCGGTTGCCGAAACGACGAAGTGAGCCGTGTCGTGATTCAATCGCCAGCACCCGAACTCACTCAAACTCAACAACGCGCGCTGAACTCTCTGCCGCCGCGTGTGGCCGAGGCCTTGTCACGGTTTTGTGACGGGCTGCTGGCGCGCTTCGGCGATCAAATCCTGCGTATCATCCTGTACGGCTCGTTCGCGCGAGGCGAGGCGCACGCCGAGTCAGATGTGGACGTGATGGTTGTCGTGGGGTGGGAGTTCGAGAAGCTGCCGGGCGGATGGTACGCCAGTCCGTACGGTGACCCGCGCTGGGAGGCGATCATTGACCTATCGGTCGAGGCTACGCTGGACTGCGAGCGGTACGTGTCGCCTCTGGTGCTCAGCGAGGCGCTGTTCTACGACACATCGACTGAAGCGGCGCGAGAAGCACGTCGCGAGGGCATCGAGTTGTACGGTCCTGCCTCCGGTGTAACGCCGGCCGCCCAGTACCTTGCGACGCCGGGAGCGTCTGCCGGCGGAACCATTCGATCGGCAACACCTCGCGTCCTCAAGGAGACAGAACCAGCGCCTGACTATGACACCGAGCCGGCTGATTTGGGGAATCCGCGCCTGTGGCTTGCACTGGCAGACGAGAAGCTGCGAGCCTCGCGCAGGCTGGCCGATGATGACTACCGCAACGATGCTGTATCTCGCGCGTATTACGGCATGTTCTATGCCGCAAAAGCGGCGCTGCTCTCAGTGGGCGTTACCGTGAAGACTCATGGAGGCGTCAATTCGGAATTCGGCAGGCTCTTTGTCAAGACTGGGCGAATTGCACATCGCTATCAGACAATGCTCACACACGCCAGCGAGGATAGGCTACGAAGCGATTATGCGCCCAAGACTCGTCCCAGCCAGGAGAACGTCGAGCGGATCATTCGTGACGCCGAAGTCTTCATCACCAAAGCGCGCGAGCTGGTAGAAGAGGAACTGAGCAAGCGAGGCGGTGCATTGCCGTGATCACGTCGACTGTGTTGCGATCCGGCCCGAGTCAACTGGTCGAATACCTGCCGGAAGCAGACGTCGATGCGCTGGCCGAGACGCTCGTGGCGTTTGCCAACAGCGACGGCGGCACGGCGCTGCTCGGCGTGGACGAAAACGGCCGGCCCAACGGGCGTGTCTTCCCGGACGAAGCCGAGACCGCTCTGCGCGCGGCGGAGGCGCGCTGCCGCCCGTCCGTGCAGGTGAGATGGGAACAAGTCGAGATGACCGGCGCGGCGGTGGTCGCCGTGCACGTGGCGCGCAGCACCGAGCTGCACTCTTTGGGAGACGGCCGCGTGCTGGTGCGCATGGGCGCCGAGAACAGACCCTTGGGCGGCGAGGCGATCCGCCAACTGGCGGCGACGAAGAGCAGCGGCGATTTCGAGAGTGAGGCAGTCCCCGGCGCGACCCGCGCCGATTTGGATGAAGCGATCATCGCCGAGTTTGTCGAGAAGCGGGAAGAGCGGCAGCGCAAGCGGCTGACGGTCGGCGTCGATGAGATGCTGGTCGAGATCAGCGCGCTCGACGCGGCCGGCCATCCCACTACGGCGGGCCTCCTGTTGTTCGGCCGCACCCCCCAGCAGTTCATTCCGCAGAGCGGCCTGGTGTTCGTGAAGTTCATCGGCACCGAGCCGCGCGGCGAGGGCGGTCTGCCGGGCTACGGTCGCCGGGAGGAAATCGGCGGCCCGCTCGCGCGCATTATCGAGACCGCCTGGGAGGCGGTGTGGGAAGAGATGCACGTTGGCGCGGTGGTGAAGGGTCTCCAGCGTGAAGAGCGAACGGAATACCCTCCGTTCGCCGTGCGCGAGGCGCTGGTGAACGCCGTGTGCCACCGCGATTACCGTCTGAAGGGACGACGTATTGAGATTCGCATGTTCGCCGATCGCCTGGAGGTTATCAGCCCGGGCGGGCTGCCCGGTTTCATCACCGTCGACAACATCGTCGAGGAGCACTTCTCGCGCAACCCGCGCATCGTTTCGGGCCTCTTCCAGTGGGCGTACATTGAAGAGTTGGGGCTGGGCATCGACCGGATGATCGAGGAGATGACGCAAGCCGGACACCCTCCACCGCATTTCAAGGCCACTCCTTACTCGTTCACGGTGGCGCTGAGCAACGCTCAGGTGCGCCGCGCTACGCCCGCCTGGGAAAAGGTGATGAACGAGCGCCAGGCGCGCGCGTTGGAGTATATTCGGGAACACGGCCAGATTACGAATCGCGAATATCAACAGTTGTGCGCGGATGTGACACCCGAAACACTTCGCCTCGATCTGTCGGATCTGGTAAACCGTGGAATCCTTCTGAGAGTGGGCGCGAAGAAGGGAACGTACTACATTATGAAGTGAAAATATCCCAGGTTTTTCCCAAAGTGGACTTGGGTAATCTTATGTAAAGAGGGTTCATGCCGCCTCTTCTATCGTGGGTCGTAGCCGGACTGGCTTCTGCAGCAGCCTACATAGTTCTCGCGCTCGTCCTAGTCCGTCGGACTGGCTTCCGAGATTCGATCAGCCGCGTGGCCGTGCTCTATCTCGGCTCTTCGGCGCTGTGGAGCGTAGGCTACGCCATTTCTGTTTGGCATGGCTTGAATCCGAGCGCCCATCAACTGGGCGTCGAGGCTGCGTTCGACCTGATCTGGATCTTTCCACCCCTGATCCTCATCCTCACGCTCCAGTTTCTGGAGCGGCCCGGCGCGAAGGGCGTGGCGATCATCGGCGCCATGTGGATTGGCTTTGGTGTGCTGGCCGGTCTCAACGTGTTCGGGTTGCGCGAGACCCTGGTGCGATTTCAGATTAGCGAAACGTTCAAGGATGCGATCAACCCCGTCCGCATCATCGGCTGGCTGAGTTTTTCGATCAGCGCGCTGGCGCTGACGGTTGCCGACTATCTTCGCACGCAGCGCCCTCTCCACCGCAACCGGATCATGTTCTGGTTAATTGCGCTGCTCCTCATCCAGGTGGGCGAGGGCCTGACGCTGATGGAGTCGCGCCGGGTGGATCCCCAGCAGATTGGCCTCGTCGTCCGCCTGTTCGGCGCCATCACGGCGAGCTATGCCATCTTGAGTTACCATCTGCCGAATCTGCGCTCGTTCATGCGAGGCGCTTCGGCTGCAGTGCTGCTGACCCTCGTGGCAGGCGCGCTGTATCTCGTCAGCTTCGTGCTGTTCCAGTTTGTTGTTAACAGTCAGTTCGGCCTTGCTCTTACCGTGGGGCTCACAGCGGGCATCGCTCTGGCGCTGGCCGTGATTCAGCAGCCTATGCTGCGCATCATACGAAGCTTGCTGGATCGCTTCCTGTACCGCCAGCAATACGACCCGGCGCAGGCGTTGCGCGAATACAGCGCCGCCATCAGCAACATTCTCGACCTCGACCAGTTGGTCTCGGTCGCAGTCGGCATTGTCAGCGAGGCATTGGAAGTGCGGCGCGGCGCGCTGATCCTGATCACCGATCTGGCGAATGGCAATACGGATGTCAGGCTGGTCAAGGGCATGGGCGGCCTCGAGCTCGATCGCTTCGAGCTTGACGCCGGCAGCCCGATCCTGGACGAATGGCGTACAGGCCGCCAGCCGCTCACCCAATATGAGATCGACATCTTGCCCCGCTATCGCAGCGCTTCTGCGGTGGAGCGCACTTATCTCCAGGCGCTCGACATGGAAGTCTACGTCCCGATTCGCTCGCAGAGCGTGCTGGTGGGTATGTTCGCCTTGGGGCGCAAAGATTCCGGCGATCCTTATACGCCCACCGATTTCGACGTGCTGATGACGCTGGGCGATCAGACCGCCGTCGCGCTGCAGAACGCGCGTCTGGTGACCGATCTGAAGCGAGCTAACGCGGAGATCACCCAGCTCAACGACGAGCTGACCAGCACCAATCGCCGGCTGGAGAAGCTGGATCAGGCTAAGACCGATTTCATCTCGATCGCTTCGCACGAGCTGCGCACGCCGTTGACTCAGGTGCGGGGCTACGCCGACATTCTCGCCGACTCGGTGCGCGAGGGGAGCCCCAGCCTGCCGCAAATGGCGCAAATCAGCCAGGGCATTGGACGCGCCGCGCTGCGCCTGGAAGAGATCGTCACGGCCATGCTCGACATCTCTCAGATCGACGCCCAGGCGCTGGCCATCACACGCACGCCTCTCTCGATAATGTCGGTGCTGCGCTTCGCCATGGACAACTACAAGGAGGCCGTCAAAGCGCGCTCGCAGATCGTGACCCTGGAGGGCATCGACGACTTGCCGCCTGTTCAGGGTGACTTCCAGCGCTTGTGCCAGGCGTTCCTCAACGTCATCGGTAACTGCATCAAGTACACACCCGACGGAGGGACGATTTCGATCACGGGACGGACGCTGGCGGGGGAGCCGGGTCGTGACTCGGCTGCTTTCGTGGAGATCGTGATCGCCGACTCCGGTATCGGCATCGACAAGGCCGATCAAGAACTGATCTTCGAGAAGTTTTACCGCGTCGGTCCCGTCGAGCTGCACTCGACCGGGCAGACGAAGTTCAAAGGCGGCGGCCCGGGGCTGGGGCTGCCGATCGCGAAGGGCGTCATTCAGGCCCACGGCGGCAAGATCTGGGTCGAGTCGGAGGGTCAGGACGAAACGCGCTTCCCGGGCAGCACATTCCACATTCTCTTACCGGCCGCGCCGGCATCCGTTATTGCGGAGTTCAGGGCACAGTCGCAGGCAGAAGCAGCCCGCTTCACTTCCGCGCCGTAGCATCGTGACGCTCGTCGTCCGGGCGTCTATCGCTCAGGCGATCCGCTTCCTTCTGGGTCGGCGGGTCAAGCGCCAGCGCCAGTGCGCCGAGCAGTCCCACGTTTTCTTTCAATTCGGCGAGGACGATCGGAACGACGAAGCGCCGATCCATTACGCGCCGGCTCACCACGTCGCGTATGGGCGCGAAAAGCCGGTCGCCCAGGTTGGTGACGCCGCCGCCGATCACGACGATCGATGGATTGAAGATGTGCAGAAACGACACGACGCCGAACCCGATCGCCTCGGCGGCGTCGTGGATCACCGAGGCCGCCAGCCGGTCGCCTCGCTCCGCTGCTTCGTGAAGCATCTCCACAGTGATCTCTGAAAGGTTGCCGCGTGCCTGGTCGCGCAGCAGACTGTATTCGCCGGCCGCGATGCGCTCGATAGCGCGCTGCCGCATCGCCGGCCCGCTGGCGAGCGCTTCCAGGCAGCCGATATTGCCGCATTTGTCGGGCCGGCCTCTGTAGTCGAGCGAGACGTGACCTAGCTCTGCGCCCAGCCCTTTCGAGCCGAGCAGGAGTTTGTTGTCGATGATCACTCCGCCGCCGATGCCGGTGCTGATGGTCAGGTACACCACGTCGGCGTGGCCGCGCGCCGCACCGTAGCGCCATTCCGCCAGCGCGGCGACGTTCGCGTCGTTGCCCACGTACGCCGGCACGCCGAAAATGTCACGCATGCGATCGCGCAAGGGCAATTCGGCAAGTGACGGGATGTTCACCACGCTGTACAGGACACCCGTGTACGGATCGAGCGGGCCGGGCGCGCCCAGGCCGATGGCTGCCGGGGGCGAGTCGGGCCACACGCTGCGAGCGGTCCGGACGATGCGGCCGAACACCACGTCGGGCGGGTCTTCGGCGTGCGTCCATTGCTCGGCGCGCGCTTCGATCGTCCCGTCGGCGCGGCAGCGCGCGGCGCGAATGCGTGTGCCGCCCAGATCAATGGCAATGTAGGTGTCGCTCATATCGGCTCCAACACAGAGACTGAGGGCTAGTATAACGCATTGCCAACTCGGTTAAAAGCCGATAGAATCAGCGACACATCCGAGTCTGGCGTTCGTTAGGAGCCGGTTCACCGCAAGCGTCGGGCGCAGGCGAGGCAAGCACAGCGCATGAATCACACGTATCGTTATCCCCCTGTGTTGCGCGCGCCGGCGCTGTTCGTTTCCCTGCTGGCGGGCGGCATTCTGCTCGGCTCGGTGATCGCCGAGATCGAAGCGGCAGACGTGCCGGATGCGATCCTGCACGGCGCGGGCATGGTGGCGGGGATCGCGATGTTGTGGCTTGGGCTGGAGTTCGGCATGCGCCGCATCACGCCGACGCGCGAGGATATTTCGACCCGGCTGCTTCGCGAACGAACGATCCCCTGGCGCGAGGTGCGAGACGTACGCGATGGCCCGTTCGGCGTCCTGATCATCCAGCCGAAGCGCGGACTGCCGATCGTAATCTGGCCCTATCTGGAAGACTTCAGCGCTCTGCTCGAAGCTGTAACGAACTTTAGCAGCTCCTCCACGCCCTCGACATCATGACTGGAGTCTGGCGAATTGTTCTATCCACTGCGCTGACAATCTTGGCCGGCTGTTCGGGATCGACGCGCGTGGTCATGCCTACTTCCGCAGGTGTGGCCACACCGCACCCGGACCTCTCGGTTTTCGTGGATACCGTGTATTATCGGGTTGCCGGGTCGACGGCAGATGAACTACGTGTGCAGATGGATCGATCCAGGCCGGGGAATTTCGATGCGCACACGGAGTGGTACGTGAGCTGGTCGTACCCCTACTCAGAGGCGGAAGGCAGTTGCACCACCGGGCCGGTCACCATCAGCGTGAACATCACATTCACCCTTCCGCAGTGGAACACACCGGCGAATGCCTCGGAAGACCTTGTTGATAGATGGAATGCGTATCTTGCCGCGTTGCAGGTTCACGAGGATGGGCACAAGGGCATCGGCATCGAAGCCGCGAACGAGATTCTACAAGCGATGAACGCGCTTCCGGCGTATCGTTTCTGTGAGGAGTTGAAGCAGGCAGCCGATGCAGCCGGCGAGCGCGTGCTCAGCGAGTACCGCCAACGCGAGGCGATCTACGATCAGACGACGAATCACGGTGCGACTCAGGGCGCGCGGTTTCCGTGAGGCGTGCTTGGAGGCGATCCGCCGCTGTCTCGGCCCACCCGCGAGCGACGGTGTATAATCGTGTTCATAATCCCGGGCCTGCCCAATAGACATGCGTCATGCCTAAAACAAACAGCGTGGTGAACGACAAAGAGCGTCATATGTTGATCGTGAAGTTCAAGGACGGCGCGTCAGCCGAGCTGCCGTGGGACGTGCTGCGCGACGCCTGCCCCTGTGCCGAATGCAAGGACCTGCATGGCACAGGCGATCCGCTCAAGTTGACCGCCATGCCGAACAAGACGCTCACCGGGTTCGAATACGCCGGGAACTACGCCGTGATACTCATCTGGGGCGACGGGCACCGCTTCGGAATTTACACCTGGCCTTATCTGCGCGAGCTGGCTCAGAAGCTGGCCGCTTCGCTGTCGTAGCGGTAGAATGTGATCGACCCTCGCTTTCTCGACACCCTTCGCAAGATGCACACGCGGCTGGCGAGCACGGATGTGAACTGGGTCGTCACCGGCAGTCTGGGCTTCGCCCTGCAGGGCATGCCCGTCGAGCCTCACGACATCGACATCCAGTCCGACGAAAAGGGCGTCTACGAGATCGAACGGCTCTTTTCAGAGTATGTGACTCGCCCGGTGGCGCTGTCTTCGACTGAAACGATGCACTCACACTTCGGCGCTCTCTCGATCGACAGCCTCAAAGTTGAGATCATGGGTGATATTCAGAAGCGGCTGTCGGATGGAACGTGGGAAGCGCCCGTTGATCTGAATCGCTACAAACGCTTTGTCGAGATTGAAGGAATGAGGATCCCCGTCCTGTCGCTGGAGTACGAGTACCAGGCCTACCTGAAGCTCGGTCGTATTGAGAGGGCGGAGATGTTGAAGAATTGGCTGCTGGACATGTCAAATGACGGATGATCTGACCCCGATCCGCAAGCAATATCTCGCCCTCAAGAACCAGTATCCCGACACGATCCTCTTCTTCCGCCTCGGCGACTTCTACGAGACGTTCGACGCCGACGCAGAGACCGTCGCGCGTGAGCTGGACATCGTGCTCACCTCGCGGCCGGTCGGCAAGGGACAGCGCGTGCCGCTGGCCGGCGTGCCACACCACGCGGTCGATCGCTACCTGGCGCAGTTGATCGAGAAAGGCTTCCGCGTCGCCGTCGCGGAGCAGATGGCCGACCCGTCGGCGGTGACGGGCATCGTCCCGCGCGAAGTGACGCGTGTCGTCACGCCGGGCACGATCCTCGATCCGGAGATGCTCGACGAGAAGCGCGCGAACTACCTGGCGGCGTGGGTCGAGCACGATGGCCGCGTTGGGCTGGCGCACTGCGACATCACGACCGGCGAGTTCGCCGTCGCGCAGGTCGACTCGAATGCCGCCGCGCTGCAGGAACTGCTGCGCATCGCGCCGCGCGAATGCCTGCACCCCCAATCGCAAAGCGCGCCGGCGCAGGCCTCGGCGGCGATTCACTTCACGCCGCTGCCGGACTGGAAGTTCGAGGCCGCGAATGCACGGCAGGCGCTGCTCGATCATTTCGACGTGGCGACGCTGGCCGGCTTCGGCATCGACGGGCAGTCGCTCGCGATTCGCGCGGCGGGCGCGATTTGCCAGTATCTGCGCGAGACGCAGCCCGGCGCGCTCGCCCAGTTGTCGAGCCTGCGCTCGTACTCGACCGGGCGCTTCATGGCACTTGACCCGGCGACGCGCCGCAACCTCGAGCTGACCGAGACGATCCGCGAGCGCAAGACGCAAGGCTCGCTGCTCGGCGTGCTGGACGCGACGCGCACGGCGATGGGCGGGCGCCTGCTGCGCGCGCACATCTCGCAGCCACTGCTGGATCGAGCGGAGCTCGAAGCGCGGCTGGATCAGGTGCAGGCATTTTTCGGCGATGCGTTGACGCGCGCCAAGGCGCGCGAGACGCTCAAGGGGATGCCCGATCTCGAGCGCGCCGTGGGCCGCGTCGTCGGCGGCAGCGCCGCGCCGCGCGACATGGTCGCCATCCGCCGCGCGCTCGAGCTCGTCCCGGAATTGCAAGAGTCAATCTCCAATCTCCAATCTCCAATCTCCAACCTCCAGATCGATCCGTGCGCCGACGTCCTCGCGATGCTGCAAGCGGCGATTGCCGACGAGCCGACAACACCGCCCGGCCTGATCCGGCCCGGTTACTCGGCCGAGCTGGACGGCATCCTCAGCGCCTCGCGCAACGCAAAAGAGTGGGTCGCCGGTTTGGAGAAGACCGAGCGCCAGCGCACCGGCATCCACACGCTCAAGGTCGGTTACAACAAGGTGTTCGGCTATTACATCGAAGTGACGAACGCAAATCGCGACGCGGTGCCGGACAACTACATCCGCAAGCAGACACTGACCAACGCCGAGCGCTACATCACGCCCGAATTGAAGGAGTACGAGACACTCATCCTCAACGCCGGCGAGCGCCTCGTCGAGGTCGAGAACCGTCTGTTCAAGGAAATCTGCGCGCAGGTGTCGAGCCGCGCCCGCGCCCTAAGGATGGCGGCGCAGGCCATCGCGCAGATCGACGTCGCGTCCGCGCTGGCCGAGGTTGCCGCGCTCAACGCCTACGTCCGGCCCGAATTGATTGACGCCGACGAGATCGACATCGTCGCGGGACGGCACCCGGTCGTCGAGCGCACGCTGAGCGAGACGCGCTTCGTGCCTAACGATCTGAAATTGGGCGCCGACACGCGCATCTTGATCATCACCGGCCCGAATATGAGTGGCAAATCGACTTTCCTGCGGCAGGCCGCGCTGATCGCGCTGATGGCGCAGATCGGATCGTTCGTGCCGGCTGAGCAGGCGCGTGTCGGGTTGGTCGATCGCATCTTCACGCGCATCGGTGCGCAGGATGAGATCGCCGCCGGGCAATCGACGTTCATGGTCGAGATGGTCGAGACGGCGAATATCCTGCATCACGCGTCGGCGCGCAGCCTGATCGTCCTCGACGAGATCGGGCGCGGCACCAGCACGTACGACGGGCTGAGCATCGCCTGGGCCGTCGTCGAGTACGTCCACAACCATCCGCGCCTGAAGAGCAAGACGCTGTTCGCTACGCATTACCACGAATTGATCGCGCTGGCCGAGACGCTGCCGCACGTGCGCAACGTCAACGTCGCCGTCGCGGAAGAGGGCGACCGGGTGGTGTTCTTGCACAAGATCGTCGAGGGCGGGGCGGATCGCTCGTACGGCATCCACGTCGCGCAGCTCGCCGGACTGCCCAAGCCGGTGGTACATCGCGCTGAAGAGATCTTGCAGCAGTTGGAGCAAGGCGACCCCGCGCACGCGCCGGTGTCTGGCGTGCAGCAGTTGTCGCTCTTCGCGACGGAAAGCCCGGCGCTGGAAGAGCTGAAGTCGATCGACGTGGACGCGCTGTCGCCGCTGGAGGCGCTGACAAAGTTGTATGAGTTGAAGAAGAAGGCGTCAACGGATTAGCAGCGAATCAACGAATCGGCGAGTCAGCGATCTTGCCTGTTCCGCCGGTGCAGTGACTCGTGAAGGAGAACAGGATGAGTCCGACACAAGACGTCTACCGGGAGTTGAAGGCGCTCACGCGCCAGCGGATACGCCTGATCTGGGAGAAAGCACAATTGGGCGGGTCTCTCTCCGATGAGGATGCGCACCTGGTCGAGGCCATGCGCGAGCATTCGGAGTACACCGACCTGTGGGGGCAACTCGACCATTTGTCTGACGAACAGATCGAGCGAGACGGGACGAATCCGATCCTGCACGTGATTATCCACCAGACCATCGAGAACCAGATCGCCGGTGGAGAGCCTGAGCAAACGGGCCGGACCGTCGAGGCGTTGATGCGGCAGGCCCTGTCGCGGCATGAAGCTATTCACCGTGTTGGAGAAGTGCTGGCGGGCGAAATCTGGCACATCCTTAAAGAGGATCGTCCCTTCGACGAGGCGGGCTTCGTCCGCAAGCTGCGCCGGCTGGCGAAGCCAGGGGCAGCGCATTCGGACCATGCGCCGCGCCCGCATCGGCGTCGCCCCAGCAGAAAGCGTTGATGACTTTCTCTACAGCATGACCCCGCGCTAGACGACGATGCGGAGCAGTAGTATCATCCTTCCGCAAGTTTTCCCCCATGCGGCGCTGGCGGTGAGCGAAGTCATCGGATAGGCACTTGTTGGCGTCGCCGCCTCACGTACTCGTGCCCGACGGCTCGCCCGACGGTTGGTCCTGGGCCGCAGGCTGCGGCGAGGACGGCGGCTGCGCGCTGGTGACCGGCGCCACAGCCGGGACCATGCGCCGCGTCTTTGGAGTCGTGTACCCCCACGCGATCAGCCCGATCGCAATCCCGCCTGCGACCCCGCCCGCCATCAAGAAGCCGTTCGCGACCGTGTCGAGCGCAGTGCGCGCCACGTCCAGCAAGGCCAGCCGAAACGAGTCGCTGTACTCGACGTCGCCGAAGCGCGCCTGGTTCAGTCCGAAGCGCACCCACCCGGCGCTGAAGTCGGTGCCGACGAGCAGGCCTAGCGCGAAGATGAGGACGGCAGGCACGAGCAGCGACCAGCCGAGCCACAGCAACTGCTCGCGCCGATCCTCGCCGCCGATGAGCGCGGCGGCGAGCCACAAACCTCCCGTGATCAGCACCAGGATGAGGATGGCGAAGTTCAGCGCGCCTTGCCCAACGGTCATGGTGTTCCACCCGCGCGCGACGCCAGACAGATAGACGCGGTCGCGCGCCAGTTCGATCTGATCGGGGATTTCATCGAGAAAGGCCGGCAGTGCATTGACGATCATTCCGGTCGCCTCCTCGACGGAGACGTTCGAGGGCAGGCAGCGAATAATCGTCCCTCCGGGCGCTCGCGACTCCTGGCCGGCCGCGCAGGCGGGCAGGTTGGCAGCCAGCGTTTGCGCGAACCGCCTTCCCGCTTCGCCGCGCAGCGTACTCTTGAGCGGCGCGATGTCGAGGGTAATCATGAGCGTGCTGCTTTCGCCCTCGATCACGGAGAAGACCTGATCGACGATGCGCGTCGCTTCGCCGGCGAGATACTCGGGCGTGACGACTTCGCGCAGCGCCTGACTCAGCGCTCTGGCCGGCACGCCATCGACCTCGCGCACGGCGATGCGGCGCCCGAAGTAATTCGGCAAATCCTCCGACAGCAACACTTCGTACAGGCGCGGGTCGCCGGCCAGATCGGTATAGAAGTCACGATCGAGCACCCAGGTGCTGACGGCGATCGTGCTTAGGGTAGCCAAAATCATCGGGAAGACGAGGAAGATAATGAGGAGTACGGCTAGGACTTTACGCATGGGACACCCCTTTCAGGCCATCAGGCATGCTGTTTTCTGTCCGGGAGCGGGACTATCAGGAGTATAAAGCCGCCGTTGCGGGCTGTCATCCGTCTACAGTCGCAGTCCGTGCCCGTCGTTGGGTGGATAGAAAAGAAACCCGGCTTCTGCTGAGAAACCGGGTTTCTGACTACAGGCCATAAATCTCGCCATATTTGCGTTTGAGGTAGCGCATGTACGAGCGCGACTGGATGCCCTCGCCGGTGACGCGCCTCATCAACTCGTCGGGCATGTATTTGCGCCCGTGCCGGTGCACGTTCTGGCGCAGCCACTCGCGCAGCGTGCCGAATTCGCCGCGCTCGATCTGCGACGGGATGTCAGGCGCGTCGGCGAGCGCCTTGTCCCACAATTGCACCGACATCAGGTTGCCCAGCGCGTACGTGGCGAAATAACCGATCAGGCCGCTCGACCAGTGCACGTCCTGCAGCACGCCGAGCGTGTCGGTGGGCGGCGTGACGCCGAGGTACTCCTGCATGCGCGCGTTCCAGATTTCGGGCAACTCCGCGATCTTCACTTTGCCTTCCAGGATCTCCTGCTCCAGCTCGAAGCGCAGCATGATGTGAAGGTTGTAAGTCACCTCGTCGGCCTCGACGCGGATGAGGGATGGCTGCACCTTGTTGATCGCGCCGTAGAACGTGTCGAGGCTGACGTTGCCTAACTGCGCGGGGAAAACCTGCTGCAATCTAGAATAGAAGTGCTTCCAGAAGCCCGGGCTGCGCCCGACCAGGTTCTCCCACAGGCGCGATTGCGACTCGTGGACGCCGAGCGAGGAGCCGTCCGCCAGCGGCGTGCGCTCCAGGCCCAGATCGACGCCCAGCTCGTACAGCGCATGACCGGTCTCGTGCAGCGTGCCGAACAGCGCCGGGTTGAGGAAAGTGCGATCGTAGCGCGTGGTGATGCGCACGTCGTTGATCGAAAAGTTGGTCGCGAAAGGATGCACGGTGCGATCGACCCGGCCCCGATTGAAGTCGTAGCCGAACTTCTGAATCACCTCGTACGTGAAATCGCGCTGCCTGTCCTCGTCGAACTCCTGGTGCAGGCAGGCGTCGTCTACGGCGTCGAGCCGCTCGGAGATGGCGTGCACCAGGGGTACCAGGTCTTTCTTCAGCTCGTCGAAGATGGCGCGCACCTGGGCGGTTTTCATCCCCGGCTCGTACTGATCGAGCAGCGCGTCGTAAATGTGATCGGTATAGCCGAGATACTCGGCGGCCTGCCGCGCCAGGTCGAAGATCTTTTCCAGGCTCGAGCGGAAGTCTTCGAACCTGTTTGCGGCGCGCGCTTTGGCCCACACTTCGTGCGCCAACGCGGTGACGCGGCTGAACTCGGCGACGAACTCGGGCGGCAGGCGGGTCGCCTGCTCATAGTCGCGCTTCGCCACGCGCACGAAGGCCGCCTCGTCCGAATCGTAGTCGGCGCCGTCGAGATCGGCGGCAGCCGCTTCGATCAGGCGGCCGGTCTCGTCGGCCACGTGCATTTGGTGCGCGATCTTGCTCAACGTGCCGAGCTGCTGAGCGCGGGCCTCAGCGCCGGCCGGCGGCATCTGCGTCTGTTGATCCCAATTGAGCAGAGCAGCGGCCTTATAGATATCCGTGATTTCGGCCATGCGCGCTTTGAGTTGCTGATACTTTTCCATGTCATCCCTTCCGTGAGAGTTAGAGTTGGGAGTTAGAGTTGAGAGTTAGAGTTGGGAGGGGTGAGTTTAAACGGATTGGCGTGGAGTGTCAACCTGCGGGCGCGACGCAAGGCTTTCCCCGATCCGCTGCGTGAATGTCAGGCCGTCGGCGAGCAGGCTCGCCGGCCGGTCCGGATCGTCGCGCACGCCGTCGAGCAAGATCGAGGCGTGATCTGCCCGTTCGTACTCGCGCAGCTCGACCGGCGCGCCGGCCGCCTTCAAAGCCGATGCGAAGTTGCGCGCAATCGTGATGGGTACCAGATCGTCGCCGGCGCCGTGCAGGAGGAGGATAGGCGGCGTGTCGCTTCGCACCAAGCGCATCGGGTCGGCTTGCGGCAGCGCCTGGGGACCGCCCATAATCGTGTGCAGTCCTCGCGCCGCTTTGTGTCCGCGCCGCGTCCGGAGATGCCGCAACATGGCCCCGAGGTCGGTCGGCGCGCTGACCACGATGAGACCGCTGATCACGCTGCGCGGCAGGCCGTGCGCGGCCAGGTAGCGATCGTCCAGCGCGACCAGCGAGAGAATGTGCCCGCCGGCCGAATGCCCGGCGACGAAGATGCGATCGGGATCGCCGTGATAGGCGTGGATGTGTGTGCGCGTCCAGGCGATCGCGGCTGCCGCGTCTTCGACGAATGCCGGGAATGTCACCTCGGGATGGAGCCGGTAGTTGATGACGACGACGACGAATCCCAGCGCAGTGAAGCGCGCGCCGACGAGCGAATAGAGCGCCTTGTCGCCTCGGCTCCACGATCCGCCGTACGCGAACAGCAGAACAGGCCGGCGCTCGCCCCGGCGGATCGCCCCGCCGGGATCGGGCGGCCAATAAACGTCGAGCGCCTGTCTCGGCCGATCGCCGTAGGCGATGTCCTTGACGAGGTAAGGATACGACGCGTAAAACCTGCGCCCCAGGCGAAACGCGCGCACGATCCGCCAGCGCAGCTTCCAGGCCGGACCTTTGCGCGTCACGACGAAGCCGAGCGCGGCGAATGTGATTACCGTGGTGAAGGCGCGTCTAGACATGGCCGTCCGGGCCGATGATAGCACATTTTGGCTGCGGCACGTGCCGGGGATATAATCTCCGGCCAGGAGGTTCGGCATGACACGCATGACCAGCCGCGCGGCGCGCCTGCGCCAGATCGAAGAGCTGCTGTACCGCAGCAGCCGTGGCCTGAGCGCGATCGAGATCGCCGAGGCGACGGGGGTCGATCGGCGCACCGTCTATCGCGACGTCGAGCTGCTCGGCGAGAGCGGTGTGCCCCTCTGGCAGGACGAAGGCCGGTTCGGCATCGTGCGCGAGGACTATCTCTCCACGGTGCGCCTGACCCTGCAGGAGGCGCTGTCGCTGTTCATCGCCGGGCGGCTGCTGGCGCGCTTCGCCGACGAGCGCGATCCGCACATCGTTTCCGCGCTCACCAAGCTGGCCGGCTCGATGCCCGAGCCGCTCGCCTCGTCGCTGGCGCGCACGGCCGAGTCGGTCGCGCGCCAGCCCGTCAACGATCGCTACGTGCAAGTGCGCGAGGCGATCACGCTCGGCTGGGCGCTGCGGCGCAAGGTGCGCCTGTGGTACCGCTCGCCGCGCAGCGGCGAGGTGACGATGCGCGATTTCTCCCCGTATTTCGTCGAGGCAGCGGGGGCGGGTTACTCGGCGTACGCCATCGGCTACGACGATTCGGTCGGCGCGATGCGCACGTTCAAGCTGGATCGACTCGACCGCGCTCAGATGCTCGACGAGACGTACGAGATCCCCCCGGAGTTCGACCCGCAGGCGTACCTCGCTTCGGCGTGGGGCATCATGACCGGCGAGAGCACGGTCGGAGTCGTGCTGGAGTTCAGCCCGCGCGCCGCACCGCTCGTGAAGGAGCGGCGCTGGCACGCGTCGCAAGAAGTGGACGATCTGGCAGACGGCGGCCTGCTGTTTACGGTGAAGGTGAGCGAGCCACGCGAAATGGCGCCGTGGATCCGCTCATGGGGCGGCGACGTCGAGGTGCTGGAGCCGCCCGAGCTGCGCGCCGAGATCGGCGCCGACGCGTGGCGTGCGGCGGCGCACTATGAGCGTGATATGTGATGACGTG
>DASSFZ010000575.1:0-6425 GCA_035693785.1 Anaerolineae bacterium
CGGTTTCACGCACGGCATCAGTCCCGCCACTGCCCCTCCGGCATTTACCGAATCCACGTACTGGGAAACCCGGTCGAAGCAATCCGAGCACGAGACCTCTTCTTCCTGGGTTTCCTGAATCTGTCGCACCCAACGTTCAAACTTCGAGCGATTCACACCTACGCCTCCTGTCTTATTAGTTGCAGATGTGCCTCGAACCTTACGTCTTCGCACTAAACAGGTTGAGAATCTCTTGCACGTCGAAGCCGCGCGCTTCGAGCTGCGCTTTGAGTTTGCGGCGCGCATCGTGCAGTAACTTGTAAATCGCGTTGCGGTTCGACCCCAGGTGGCGGACGATCTCGTCCATCGGTACCTCGTCGAACACCATCGCCTTCAGCACCTGCCGCTGCCGCTCCGTCAGGTCGTCACGGATCACCTCGCGCATCGTCGCCCAGACTTCACCTTGCAGTGTCCTACGATCAGGGTCAACTGATACGTGTTCGTCCCGAATCGGCCATTCAGGCAAGTCAGGATGGTCAAGCAATTGGTCGAGCGAGACGCGCTTCCAGCCTTCACGCCGCGCGGCGACGAGGGCGATGTTGACGGCGAACTTATAGGCCCACGTCGTGAACTGGCTATCGCCGCGAAACTCGCGTAGATGCTTCAAGATTGCCAACAAGGCATCCTGCGCACAATCTTCGGCGACGTGCTCGATCTCGGCGGGTGCCAGGTGCGCCAGATCGTCGTGGCTACGGCTAAGCGAATACAGCGCCGCCCGCAGCAGGTAAGCGCGTAAATCCTCGATCGCGGCAGCTTGCGCATCGCCCGTCGACTCCAACTCCTGCAACCATTCGGCATTGGTGCGTGTCTTCATGGTATGGATATGGAACCGTGTCATTATACACTCAACAGTGACCTTTACGCCTTCCGCTCGACGAGTGTCATTATGATACGATCTCTGCCTTAGCCAACCCGGCGTGGACTAACATGAAGTCTACCAGCCAACGGAATAGGTCGACGCCTCAGACCTCACGCGTATCGGCGACAAAGATTGACAGGTTTCTCGGAATCGATTTATAATGCCACCATGCTGAAACGGGTCTCGGTGGTCGACAATCGCGACAACAATGACGGCAATGCCCGAGGGCGTTGATCGTTTCGTCGCGTGCGTTGACCAGAAACACCGGCCAGACCGAAGCGAGCGCCGCCCTCACCCGCGAGGGCGGTTTCCTTTTCGAGAGGAGCAAACCTATGTACCGGACGCACACTTGCGGAGAGCTGCGCGCCACGCATGTGGGTCGATCGGCCACGCTGGCCGGCTGGCTGCACAAGCGGCGCGACCACGGCGGCCTGATCTTCATCGATCTGCGCGACCGCTACGGCATCACGCAGGTCGTCGTCGATCCGTCGCAGGCTGGGGCGTACGCGGCCGCCGGCAAGGCGCGCGGCGAGTTCGTGCTGCGCGTCGAGGGGACAGTACGCGCGCGCCCCGAAGGTCTGGCGAACCCGAACCTGGCGACAGGCGAGATCGAGGTGGCGGCATCCTCGATTGAAATACTCAGTGCGGCCAAGCCACTCCCACTGCCCGTCGACGACGACGGCTACAAGGTCGACGAGTCTTTGCGCCTGAAGTATCGCTATCTTGACCTGCGGCGCGCGCGTATGCAGTCGAATCTCGTTTTGCGTCACAAGGTCGTAAGATTCATTCGCGACTACCTCGACACGCAGGGTTTCGTCGAGGTCGAGACGCCGATCATGATCAAGAGCACGCCGGAGGGCGCTCGCGACTACGTCGTGCCCAGCCGCCTGCAGCCCGGCAGATTCTACGCGCTGCCGCAGTCGCCGCAGCAGTTGAAACAGTTGTTGATGGTCGCCGGATACGACCGCTATTTCCAGATCGCGCGCTGCTTCCGCGACGAAGACCTGCGCGGGGACCGCCAACCGGAGTTCACCCAGCTCGACCTCGAGATGTCGTTCGTCGAGCGCGGCGACGTGCTGGCCGTGGTGGAAGGCCTGATCACGGAGATGATCCCGGCCGTCGCGCCGCGCAAGCGCGTCCTGTCACCCTTTCCGCAACTGCCCTGCCGGGAAGCCCTGGCGCGCTACGGGTCGGACAAGCCCGATCTGCGCTTCGGCATGGAGCTGGTCGATCTGAGCGAGGCGCTGGCCGAAAGCGATTTCAATGTATTCCGTTCGACGGTTGCGTCCGGCGGCGTCGTCAAGGCGATCTGCGCTAGAGGATGCGCCGGATATTCGCGCAAAGAAGTCGACGCGCTCACGGCCCTGGCGCAAGCGAACAGCGCGAAAGGTCTCGCTACGCTGGCCTGGACGGGCGACGGCGTCAAGGGCACGCTCGCGAAATTCCTGAAAGAGGGCGAAATCGCCAAGATTGCGGGCCGCCTGGGGGCAGGGGAGGGCGATCTGGCTTTGATCGTCGCCGATCAGGAACCCGTCGCGAATAAAGCGCTCGGCGCGCTTCGGCTCGAGCTCCGCGACCGGCTGAACCTTGCCGATCCCGACCTCTTGGCCTTCGGCTGGGTGATCGACTTCCCGATGTTCGAGTGGAACGCCGAGGAGAATCGCTGGGACGTCGCGCACCATCCGTTCACGATGCCGAAAGCCGAGCACCTCGATCGCCTGGAGTCCGATCCCGCGTCCGTCCTGAGCGATGCCTACGATCTGGTGTGCAACGGGTATGAGCTAAGCAGCGGCAGCATTCGTATCCATCGGCGCGACATACAAAACCGCGTCTTCAGGCTGTTGGGCTATTCCGAAGAAGAGACGCAGCGGCGATTCGGTCACATGCTCGAGGCGTTCGAATTCGGCGCGCCGCCGCACGGCGGCATGGCGCCCGGCATCGACCGGCTGGTGATGCTGCTGGCCGACGAGCCGAACATTCGCGAGGTCATACCGTTCCCCAAGACGGCCAGCGGGAGCGATCTGATGACTGACGCGCCGTCGCCCGTCGACGCTCGCCAGTTGCGCGAGCTGCGTTTGAAGATCGTTGAATGAAGGGTTGACCTAATGTTATGACCATCCGCCTATTGCGCCTTAAAAATCTTTGGGCGCGTGTAAAAATCGCTTGCGGGAACGCGGCATTTGTGGTATAGTGCAAAACGAACCCTGCCGTGCGCGTGATGTCGCCCACGCGTTTTGAGCCAACACCCATAATACAGGGAGCCGTTTCTCTCGTCAGGGACGCGGTAGCCGTGAGGCAAGGCAGAACTGACAGGTCAGGCTCCCACCTGCGAGAGCAGGTTCAAAACTCTGCGGCACACGGCATGGCGGGGCTATTTCATGATGAAGGCCGCTCACATTGAGTGGCCTTTTTACTTGCCTTGACACAGCCGTTTCAAATGTGCTAATCTTACGCCCGTTCCATCTCATCGCGCGGCAGTGCTATGCATCGAGAACGAATCGCCGACGACGTCTACGTTTTTACAAGCGACCTGTACGCCCAGGTCACGGCCGGCGTGGTGGTCACCTCGGAGGGCGCGGTCGTCATCGACACGCTGCCGTTCCCATCCGAGACACGAAAGCTCCTGGAGTTCCTGAGCGAGCGCTCGCCGCTTGGCATCCGCTACCTGATCCTGACTCATTATCACGCCGACCACACGCTGGGGGCGAGCTTGTTTAGAGGCGTGCCGATCATCTCGCATGCGCTATGCCGGGACTTGCTGGCCGAGCGCGGCGCAGCGGCTCTGGCCAGCGCGCGCGCACAGAACCCGGAGCTGTCCGAGGTGTCCCTGCGCCTGCCGGACATCGTCTTCGACGGCGGCGAGCTGTCCGTGCGCCTGGGCAACAAGACGATCGCGCTGGCTCATCTGCCCGGGCATACGGACGACTGCCTGGCGGCCTACGTGAAGGACGACAAGATCCTGTTCGCCTCGGACGTGATGACGCCCGTGCCGATGATCGTCGACGGCGATCCGCGCCGCTTGATCGAGTCACTGCGGCGCATCAAGTCTTTCGGCCTGGAGAGCATCGTGCAAGGCCACGGCGAGATGATCTTGCGCGGCGAGATCAACGAGTCGGTCAATAGCAACATCAGCTATCTCAATCGCATCATATCGCTCGTGGCGAGTCTGCAGCGGGATCGCCGGCCGCGCGAGTCCGTGCGCGAGTATGGCATCGAGGCGTGCGGCAAGAGCCGCATCCCCCTCCACGGGCTGGTGCAGCAATTCCACGCCGCGAATCTTCACGCGCTGTACAACCGCATGGCGTTAGACAAGAGCCTCTACCGCCTGGGCCTGCGCCTGCTCGTCGAGCGGGAGACGGCGAAGGTGGATGGCGGGAAGGCCAAGCCATCGAAGAGGGCGACGCCCGCCGCGCAGCCGAAGAAGAAGCCCGTCTCTCGCGCTTCTAAGGCCGGGCCGGGAGCGGAGAAGAGCGTCGCGCGCAGTCGTAAGACGACGCGCGCATCAGTATCTGCGAAAGCGAAGAAGAAGTAATTCGACTTCTCCACACGCCGCCGTGTCATCTACTACCCCTTCTGCGTCCACCGCTGCCCTGCCGCACGCCTTGACTCCCAACGAGCGCCGCAGCTTTGTGCTGGGCGTATCCAACGGCGCGGCGTTCACTTTCGCCGAGTCGCTCATCGCCGCCGATCTGGTGCTGACGAATTTCGTCGGCAAGCTGACGGCGTCCAATTTTATGATCGGCCTGGTCGTGCCGCTGCGCGACGTCGGCTGGTTCCTGCCACAGTTGTTCGTCTCTTCGTATCTCCAGTACCGCGAGCGCGTGCTGCCGATCTACCGCGCCATGGCTGTCGTGCGCACGATAGCCTGGTTCGGGATGGGCGCAGTGGTTGTCGCCGTCCGGGACCCGGGTGCGCTGCTCCTGCTGTTCTTTCTGCTCTACGGCGTCAACAGCCTCGCCGCCGGCATGTCGGGCCTCTCGTTCATGGACGTCGTGGCCAAGACGATTCCCGCCGGGCGGCGTGGGTCGTTCTTCGCCGGGCGCCTGTTCTTCGGCAGCCTGCTCGGCCTGCTTGCCAGCGTCATCGTCAGCGCCGCGCTCGGCGGGACGCTGGGCCTGTCTTACTTCGATTCGATCGGCGTGCTGTTCCTCGTCTCGTGGGCGGCGGCCTCGCTCGGCCTTCTGGCATTCGGTGCAATCCGCGAGCCGCCGGGCGAGATCCGCGAAGAGCCTAGCACGCTCGGCTCGCACGTGCGCCGCGCCGCGCGGCTGCCGCGCGACAATCGCGAATTCCGCCTGCTGCTCGTCGGGCGCGTGATGCTGATACTGGGCTACGTGGCCGCGCCGTTTTACGGCGTGTACGCGACGCGCGAGCTGGGCGCGGACGCGCGCATCCTGGGCGTGTTTCTGGCTGCGCGCACGCTCTCGTTCCTCGTCGCCAATCCGGCCTGGGCGCGCCTCAGCGACCGGCGCGGCAACCGGCTGGTCATGCTGATAGCGCTCGCCTTCGGCTTGCTCATGCCGTCTGTCGCCCTGGCGGCAAAGCCGGTCATGTCTCTTCTAGCAGTGCCCCCCGCGCAATGGGCGCTTTTCTACGTGTCGGTGTTTCTTCTGTGGGGATTGTTCGAGTCCGGCATCGGCGTCGGCGCGGCCAACATCCTGCTCGACTTCGCGCCGCCGCGCGATCGCGTCACGTACGTCGGGCTGACGAACAGCGTCCTCGGCGTCGCGCTGCTGAGCACGTCGCTGGGCGGCGCGCTCGTCGATCTGATCGGCATCTCCAGCGTGTTCCTGCTCTCCCTGGGGTGCCTGGCTGCCAGCCTGATCGCCTTCTACAAAATGCGCGAGCCGCGCGAGCCGTCTCCGGTGGACGAGGCGCATGACTGATCGATTGAGTGTCGTCATACGCGGCGGCGGCGATCTGGCGACCGGCGTCGCGCTGCGCCTGCATCGCGCCGGCTTCCGAATCACCGTGCTCGAAATTCCTCAGCCGACCGTGATCCGCAGAGCCGTCGCCTTCGCATCGGCGGTGTACGATGGATCGACGGTCGTCGAAGGAGTCACCGCCCGGCTCATGCGACTGGACGATGATCTCGAACCGATGTGGCGCTCCGGCGAAGCGCCGGTCGTCGTCGATCCCGATGCGTCGATCCTGGCGCGGCTTCGGCCTGACGCGCTCGTCGATGCGATTATGGCGAAGCGTGACCCTTCGGCTGCGCTCAGGGCAGGCCTCGGCACGCACATCGACGGCGCGCCGATGGTCGTCGCGCTCGGGCCGGGCTTCACCGCCGGCGTCGATTGTCACGCCGTCGTCGAGACGAATCGAGGGCACTCTCTCGGGCGCGTCTACTATGCCGGGACGGCAGAGGCGAACACCGGTGTGCCCGGCGCCGTGGGCGGGCAGGATGCGCTGCGCGTCGTGCGCGCGCCAGTGGACGGCGTGTTTCAGGGGCTTAGAAAAATCGGCGACCGCGTATCCAGGGGTGACTCGATCGGCAGGGTAGGGGACCCTTCGACTGCGCTCAGGG
>DASSFZ010000576.1:0-5279 GCA_035693785.1 Anaerolineae bacterium
CTTGATGCTGCGCGGCGCGATCGACGATCCGCAGCGACGCGCCCGCTTCGCGGCGGTGTACGCGATTATCGCCTTCGCCAGCGTGCCGATCACGTACTTCGCGACGACGTGGTGGAACACGATCCACCCGAATCTGGCCGAGGGCGGGGCGTTCGCGCTGACCCCCTCGATGCGCCCGGCCATGTTCCTGTCGCTGGCCGCGTTTACACTGGTATACCTGGTGCTGCTGCGGGCCCGCGTGCGCGTCGAGCAAACCGCCGACGAAGTCGCATTGTTGAAGCAGCACATGCTGAGCCAGTAGGGCAGGTTTCTTACCTGCCTGAGGGCAGGTTTCTTACCTGCCTGAGTAGGGCGGGTTTCTTACCTGCCTGAGTAGGGCGGGTTTCTTACCCGCCCTCGAAATGGCGGCTATGGAAAGCCGCCCTACTCGGATATAATCTGAGGGAGGACGCATGAGTCCCGAAGTGCAGAATATTATTTCGTTCTTGATCCCGGCGTACATCGGTTTCTGGCTGATCACGTTCCTGTACGTCTTCAGCATCCGCAGCCGCCAGCGCAACCTGGAGAAGGACGTGGAGGCCTTGAAGAAGATGGCCGAGAAGAAACAGAGCGTCGGCATGGGCACGCCGGCGGGCAAGACCGCGTCGATCGCCGAACGCGCCGAGACGTCCGAGGTCACCCAGGTCTGAAGACTTCCGAAGTCTTGGCCATCGGGAGTAGTGCATGTCGCAGCAAGTATTGTCCCCGGCGCGCGAACCGGCTGCGTCGTCCATGCAGCGCTTCACCACGTTCCTGCACGCCGTGTCGTTCGTGCTGGGGTTCTCGTTCATCTTCGTCGTGCTGTTCGGCGGCGCGTTCGCGCTGCTCAGCTCGCTGATCGTCCAGTATAAGTTCGAGATCGCCAAGATCAGCGGGCTGATCATCATCCTGTTCGGCCTGGCGACGATGCGCGTCGTCAAGATTCCGTTCTTGTATTACGACACGCGCCGGCAGTTCGCCGGGCGGCCGGAGTTGGGCTACCTGTCCTCGTTCGCGATGGGCATGTTTTTCGCCGCCGGCTGGACGCCGTGCATCGGCCTGGTCCTCGGATCGATACTGCAACTGGGCCTCCAGGGCGAAACCAGCAGCTCGCTGCTGCTCGCGGCGGGCTACGCGCTGGGTCTCGGCGTGCCCTTCCTCATCATGGGCCTGTTCGTCGATCGGCTCGGCCGGCAACTGCGCAGAATAACGCGGCGCCTGCACACGATTGAAATCGTCACCGGCATCTTCTTGATCCTGCTCGGCGTGCTGCTCGTCACAGGCGAGCTGCCGGCGCTGATGTACCGGCTGAGCGCCTCGTTCACGACGTTCGACGCCGCCCTGATCGGCGCGGGCGACGTGACGTTCCTGATCGCCATCGCGGGCGGGCTGCTGTCGTTCCTGTCGCCGTGCGTGCTGCCCCTTGTTCCGGCGTACATCGGCTACCTGAGCGCGCACGCCGTGGGACACGCTGCCGTCGAACCGGGAAGCGCAGAGTGAGACGCCGCGCCTGGCTCGCGGCGCTCGCAGCGGCGATGGCGGCTGCCTGTGCGCCCTCGGCCTTGAACCCCGATCCATCCTCCAATCTCTCCGGCTCGTCGCCGGCGCTTTCCGGTGTCGCCACGGAGTCTGCTGCGCCGGACTTCACTCTGAAGACACTCGATGGCGGCCAGGTCAGCCTATCGGACCTCCATGGCCGGCCGGTGTTCATCAATTTCTGGGCATCATGGTGCGCGCCGTGCCGCGAGGAAATGCCGGACATCGTCGAGGCGTATAACCGGCATCGCGACGCGGGTCTGGTCGTCCTGGCCATCGACAACACGCAACTGGATGTCGTCGAGGACGTTCGCGCATTCGTGAAAGAGTTCCAGATGCCGTTCCCTGTGCTGCTCGACGAAGAGGGTGCGGCCACGAAAGCCTTCGGCGTCCTCGGCCTGCCGACGTCGGTGTTCGTCGACCGGGATGGCATCGTGCGGGGCGTGAACGTCGGTCCCTTGACCGAGGACACGCTCGCGGAGTACCTGGCCGATATTCTTCCATAGGCAATAGACCTGCCAGGTCTCGGAGACCTGGCAGGTCTTGCTGGTCTTGCTTTTCTCATGCCTCACCTCATCCTCTTCACCAAACCCGGCTGCCACCTATGCGAACAGGTCGAAGCGCACCTGCTGCTGCTGCAAGGCCAGCTTAACTTCCGATGGGAGCGGCGCGACATCACGAGCGACCCGGCGCTGTACGATCGATACAGGCACGCCATCCCCGTGGTGTGGATCGACGGGCGCGAAGCGCTGCGCGCAGACGTCGCGCCCATCGATCAGAGCGCCCTGCGCGCGGCGCTGAGCCGAGCGTGAGCATTTGCCAAGCCACTCGGGATAGGGCATAATCATCTTTAGTATGATGACTCCATCTTCTGACGACACACCATCTGACTCCGGCGATAACGAGTATCGGTCGGGCGGAATCGATGTCGAGGGCGACGCCTCCGTCGGGGGCGACGTCGCCGGGCGCGACGTCGTCAAGTCGACGACCGTCGTCGGCTACGGCGAAAAGGCCGTGCTGCGGCTGGTGATCGTCGTCGGCGTGATGGTGTTCGTCACCGCCGCCTGTTTTTTCACCGGCGGCATCGCGCTAGGCTCACGAGTGTTTGCTGCGCTCGAGCGGCCGGTGAACGACGGGAACGGCCAGCCAACCGATTCGACCCAAGAAAAAGCGGCGGCGTTCGCGCAGCAGATCGTGGAGGCCCAACAGGTTGCGCCCGGGCAGCCGTACCCCTTTCGTTTCAGCGAGGACCAGTTAAGCTCGTTTTTCCGATTCATCGCCGGGCCGGATATCGGGGTGCAAGACGGGAAGGTGCGCTTCGTCGAGCCGGGTGTGATCGCCCTGAGCGGCCAGGTGCAGAGCATGGGCAATCTGAACGTAGCGGCGACATTTCGCGTCGAGCCGCGAGCGGACGAACCGCTCCGGCTGGAAAGCGCGGCAGTGCAGATCGTGCCGACCGGCGGATCGTTCGGTTGGGTCGCCGTGCCGACGGCGTTATTATCGCCGCTTTCTTCACAGATCAACGATGCGTTTCGCGATGTGACGCTGCTCAGGCTTCAGGCCGATCCGGGCGCGTGGGAGTGGGAGGCGGAGGCCGCCAACGAGTAGCGGCGCATCGGGCGAGAAACGGGAGGAGCGCTTGGATTTCGCCTTTCTTCACGGTCGTCTGGGTTGGGCGTTAGTTTTTTTTGCGGCCATTGCCGGCATGTGGGGCGTCGCCGGCTACGCCCGGCATCGATCGGTCAGCCCCGATTACTGGGGTGTCATCGTCGTCGGCAACCTGGCAGCGCTCGCGCAGGGCGTGCTGGGAGCCATTCTTTTTCTGCAGGGGCGGAACGCGGCGCTGTCGCGGGCGCCCGTGCACATTCTGTACGGCATCGTGCTGGCACTGTGGGTTCCGCTGATCCTGTTCTTCAACCGAAACCGCGAGGGGCGGCAAGAGACGCTGATGTGCGGTCTGGTCTCCCTGTTCGAAGCGGGAATCGCGCTGAGGGCGATCACGACCGCAGTGGAGTGAGGAACGCGCCATGGAAGACACAGCCGGCTCCGTCCTGGTCGTGGACGACGCGCCGCAGATCTGCAAGGCGCTGAGCGACGTGCTCACGGCGTCGGGCTACATCGTGCGCACCGCGCCGAGCGGCGAGCGCGCCCTGCAGATCATGGAGTCGTCCGAGTTCGATCTGATCATCACCGATCTCAAAATGAGCGGCATGAGCGGCATGGACCTGATCGCGCGGGTGAAGGAGCGCGCGCCGGACCTGTCGATCGTCATTCTGAGCGGCTACGGCGACATGGACGATGTGATCAAGGCGATGCGCGTCGGCATCACCGACTATTTGAAGAAGCCGTTCTCGATCGACGAAGTGCTGGACGTGGTCAAGCGCGAGGTGAAGAAGTCCCAGGCGCGTGCGGCGGTGACCCCGGCCGCGCCCTCGACGAGCGCCGAGACCCGGCCCGAAGCCAGGCCGGCGCGTGTATACATCTTCTCTCGGCCCGACCTCGACAAGATCGAAGTGTCACTGTCGAAGCTGCGCGCGCAGACGGCCGCCGAGTCGGTGCTGCTGCTCGAAGAGGCGGGCTACGTGATCGCGGCCAAGGGCATGGTCGCCGACACGGACGTGCAGGCGCTGTCGTCGCTGATCGTCGGCGGGCGGTCGATGAGCAATCAACTGGCGACGCTGCTGGGCGAGGGCGACGGGTTCGCGATGAATTACCTGGAGGGCCAGCGCGTCAGCGTGTACACGACCGGATTGGGGCAGGGCCTGTTCCTGGTCATCGTCGTGCCCAAGGGCACCAAGCAGGGCGTGGTGTGGCTGTACGCCAGAGAAGTGGCGGCGGAGATCGAGGCAATCGTCCAGCGCGCGGCCGCCGAAGTGCAGAAAGAATCCGGCACGCCGGTCGAGCAGATGGATCGCCAGGTCATTCGCCAGGAGATGGCGCAGACGCTCGACAAGCTGTTCGACGAAGCGCCGCCCGAAGAAGAACCCTCGGAGACGCCGACGCTGTCTTTCGAGCAGGCTATGAAGATGGGGCTGCTCAAGAACCTGGACAAAACAGGAGAATAGCGCCGCCGCCAGACGTGTCATGCCGAGGAGGAACGACGAGGCATCTCTACCCCAGCGCGCCATGTTCGCCGGCCGGAGGAGAGATTCCTCACTGCGTTCGGCATGACACCATCCGACGCCTGACACTCGACACCTGACACCCGACCCGCGCCAGACGTGTCATGCCGAGGAGGAACGACGAGGCATCTCTACCCCGGCGCGCCGTGTTCGCCGGCCGGAGGAGAGATTCCTCACTGCGTTCGGAATGACACCATCCGACACCTGACATCCGACGGAGCAGAGATTCCTCATGCCCACACTCCGTCGCAAGGCATTCGCCTACATCACGCACAACGAGCGCCTCCTGGTTTTCAGCCATCCGCACGCGCCCGAAGCGGGTATCCAGGTCCCTGCTGGAACCGTCAAACCGGGCGAGCGACCGGAAGAGGCGGCGGCGCGCGAAGCCGTCGAAGAAACCGGCCTGGCTAATCTGAGACTGACCGCTTTCCTCGGCGACACGCGGCGCGACATGTCGGACTTCGGGCTTGACGAAATTCATCACCGCTACTTCTACCACCTGCACTGCGAAAGCGATCCGCCCGATACTTGGCAGCACTATGAAACCGATCCGTCGGACGACAGCGCCGAACCGATCCTGTTCGAGTTCTTCTGGGCGCGCCT
>DASSFZ010000577.1:0-10412 GCA_035693785.1 Anaerolineae bacterium
TGACGATGATTCGGATGTCGGCAAAACGATGAAGGAGCGTCATGCGATGTGTGCAGCGAGATGCCGCCGGAGTGCACGGTCGCTACCGGCGGATGGCAAACGGACCGACGCGAATCTCCCTCCCGGCCATCCGCCCAGCGACGATCACCGGGTAGCGCTCCAACGTATCGAGTCGGTAGAAACCGAACTCGATGGTGTACTCGCCGGTCGCGGCATCGGGCGACACGTCGAACTGGTGACGCTGCGCGATCACATCGCCCACACCCATCGACTCCACCGGCACACCCAATCCATCGGCTGCGAGGACGAACGCGCCATCCGGATCGAGCAGGTGAGCGAAGACCGACACGGGTGGGTTCGGCGGCGCGTCGACCCGCCACACCGAGTCCACAACGAGAGCATTGCCTGTCGTCGCTCCACCCGACCCGTTGAAGCCGAGCAGCGTCAGTCCGCCTTCGAAGCGGGCCGGCGTGTCCAGTGGATGATCCGGAGCCGGAGCCACGTCCGGACCTCGAAGCGCCCGAAAGACGATGGTGTCATCTTGCCGGCGACGCACATACGTGACGACCTTGACCGGCGGGTCTAGCACGTCGGGCGGCACCACGTACCAGGTTGGCTCGTCCGGCCACCACCACGCATCGACGCAGTCGAAGCGAACGACGCGCAGCCCCTCGCGCCCAAACAGTGCGTTCACCTTCTCGTCGTCAACCGGCGTCCATGGCTCGCGGCACAGGCCGACGGCTTGCGGAGGGTCGGGGTCGGCCGAGACATGATAAATCAGGATCGATCCGCCGACAACGGCATCAGGGTCACGCCGCCGGAACCAGTCGAAGGCACTCGGTTCGTCGAGCAGGACACCCTGCAAATTGCTCGCGCTGATGGCGTACACGCCAGGAGCGGGGTTCGCCGGGACGAAATCGACGGACCTGGGAGGCGGCCAACGCGGTAACGGATCGTATGCGATTCCGTACGCCACCGGATCGGCCGTGCCAAAGTAGCCCAGGCGCACGCGCTCGATCCCGTGCTCGTCAAGATACGAGCGCAATTGCTTGAGGCCCTGTCCCCAGTCGAGATTAGAATCCACGAGGACATCGTAGTGTGGCGTGGGAGCCAGCTCGTTGAAGTACGCGATGTAGTTCGGGTGGGCTGTGAAGGACGAGAGGGCGAGCCACAGCATCAGTAGTCCAATCACGAGCGTGGATATGAAGCCGCGCAGCCGTGATGCGTGACAAGCCTGTCCTGAGCGGAGTCGAAGGATGATACGTGAAGGCTGCCACGCCTGCCCGGACTTGGAGGCGAACACGAGGAAAAACAAGAGCGTCGGGAACAGGTGGCGATAGCCGACGTTGAAGCCGCTGAGCGCGCCGAAGAGAAAGTACAAGAGCGCCGGGACGAGCAGGAACAACTCATCGCGCCAGCTCCGATGGCGAGCGCTGAGCACGGCGGCGAGGCCGATCAGCAGCAGAGTCGACAGGGGCGTCTTGAGAAGGAACGTGACCGGAAAGTAATACCACCAGCCCTCGATCGAGCGCTGGCCAAGCAGAAACGAGGGATGTGTTCCCGTATTGGCGAGGAGAAACCCGAACTCATCCAGGTACAGGTCGACGCGCAACGCGTACACGATCAGAACGACGAGCAGCGCAGTGACAAGGACGAGCAGCCCGCTGACCGCGCCACGCTTCGAGATGAAGCGGCGAGAAACGAGCGCCCCGCTCGCGCGCGCCACTCCGATCAAGAGCAATGCGAGGGCAACGAAGATCGGAACGAGAACCAGCGCTGAATATTTGGAGACGAGGGCGAGTCCCGCAAACACACCGGCCGCCACGAACCACCGCCGATCGGTCCTTCGACTTCGCTGCGCTCCGCTCAGGATGCGTGCGGCGCGCCACAGCGCGAACACGGCGGCAACGATGAATAGCGTCACACCGACGTCGGTCGTCGCCAGCATGCCGTGTGCCAGGATATTCGGATCGAGCGTGTACAGCGTAAGCGCCAGCAGCCCGCTAGGCTCGCCGTACAGTTCCTCTGCCCACCGGAACACGATTGCGCCCAGGACGAGCGTCAACAGCATCACCATCACACGCGAACGGAAGACGATTCCATCCGGGTTCTCGTTCACGCGCCACAGGAACTGCTCTCCAAAGCGATCCCAGGCAGCGTTTGCCCATGACGCGTGCTCGAGCGGCAGCCGCACCGTCGAATCCAGGGCCAGCGGCAGGGCTTGCCACACATTCAACCCAATGGGATGCCCGATGCGCAATCGCAGGTCGCCGGTGCGGAGGACCGCCAGACCTCGCGAGATATGGCTCTGCTCGTCTACGATCGGGGACAGCGCCGAGGATGCGTGGAGCATGCGGGCCAACATAATCCACAACAGCGCGAGCGCCAGAAGTCGCACGATCCAGCGGCTCACAACAGGACTCCGCGAAACACCTCGACGGAGCGCGCGGCGATCTTGTCCCACGTGAACTTCTGCGCGATTTGGCGCGCGCCGGATTCCAGTCGCTGGCGCAGGCCCGGTTCGGTCATCACCCGGCGCACGGCCGACGCAAGCGCCCCCGCATCCTCCGGCGGGACAAGCACACAGTTCTCGCCGTCGACGAGTTCGGGAATCGCCAGGCGCGGTCGCGTCGTGACAATCGCTTTCTCGTGCGCCAGCGCAGCTATCAGACTCCCGCGCCGAAATGACGCGCCGTCGGCGTATGGCAGAACGATGACGTCCGCCGCAGCCATCGCCTTCGACACCTGCTGCGGATCCACGTAGCCGGTATGGCGCACACGATCGTGCAGGCCGAGCGACGCCAGGGCGCGATCAACCTCGGCGGCATACTGGGTGTTCGTCGGGTCGCTCGACCCGGTTCGCCCGCCAATGAGCAACAGTCGAACGGGCAGGCCATCGTTGACGAGGAGGCCGATGCTGCGCATCAGTGTCAGCCCGCCCTTGCTCATACTCAGAAAACCGAAGTATGCCGCCAGCCAGTCACTCTTACTGGCGCCCCACGCCGCGCGCTCACGGTTGCGATCGAAGTCCGGTGGAAGGGAGGGCCGGATGTTTGAGCCAATCGGTATGAGGTGGAGTTTGGAGGTTGGAGTTTGGAGTTTGAGACGATCTTCTTCGTTGGTGACGATGATGGCATCGCTGCGGCGGGCAAGCAGCTCGACGATCTTCCAGCGTAGCGCGCCGGCCTTGGGGAAGAGGTACGGAACAAGCAGATCGTGAAAGGTCGTCACGACGGGGATGCGCTCTCGCTGGCGTCGATACCACCACGGAAAGAAGTTGACGCCGACTTGCATCGAGTACGCAGCCGGCTCGTACTGGATGTTCAACACGTCGAGCTTCAGCCGCCGGGTCGCATCGGCGATCAGGCGCCAGCAGGCCTGTGTCCATTTGGGGATGATGGGTTCGACGGGAACCGGCGAACCGGCAACCTGGCCGGAGATGCTCGACGCGGTGATTACCGTAACATCGTGCCCGAGATCCTTGAGCGCGCGCCCCAGCTCGCGGGTGAAATCGCCCACGCCGCCCTGCATGGGCGGGTATTCGCCGGTGACTAATCCAATGCGCATGTGTGCATCGAAATGAGAGCCCCCGAATGGAAAGTATAGCCGGATGGACAAGTAAGGTCAAACTCATGCAACGCGCCCGATCTGCTTGATCGGTTCATTTGACAACGCAGCACTTATGTGAGATCATCAAAGCGGGGATAGAAAGGTAATGTAGCACAACATGAGTTGGGAGAAACGCCGCAGTCAATACTACTATTATCGCAAACGACGAGAGGGTGGGCGCGTGGTGTCGGAGTATATCGGCACGGGGCGCGCAGCGGAGCTGGCGGCGGCGAGTGACGGGTGGTTACGGCAGCGACGCGCCAATGAGCGTAAAGCATGGGCCGAAATCGAGAGCGTGGAGATGATCCTGGACGACATACAGACATTGACTCAAGCCCTGGTGCGAGCAACGTGGATTGCCGAAGGTTATCATACCCACCGAGGACAATGGAGAAAGAAACGGAATGGCTAAGAAGACGACGAACGACAAAGCTACCCAGAAGCTCCAGGCGCTGGTTCACAAGACCGATCTTGAGAAGCCGGCGCAGAAGGACATAGCGGCGCTGCGTCAGGCGCTACAACAGGATCAGGCACTCTGGCGCCGGGCGAGTGACCTAAATCATATGGCTCACCGGCAACTGACGGCCAGGTTCCCACCGGCGATACGTGAGGCGCTCTATCTCCGGCTGGAGGCCATGCAGCAAGACCTGGGTTATGCCGAAGCGTCGGCGATTGAGCAACTACTGATTGAACAAGTTGCGACGTGCTGGCTGAACCTGCAAGTCACACAGCTAGTATACGCGGTGGCGACTGCCGATCTCACGAACACCGCAAGCGCCAATCATTGGGAGCGGCGCCTGATCTCAGCCCAACGGCGCTATCTGAAGGCCATTGAAACGCTAACGCAGGTGCGGCGACGGCTGAGGCCAAACGCGGTGCAGTTGAATATCGGCACGCAGCAGTTGAACGTGGTCGGGGAGGTCAGTCTTAGGAAAAGGAGGACTCGCAGTGCGCGCTGAGCAGTATCCTGGTGGTGCAAATTCTGGTGGCGCACTGCGTGCTCGTGGCCTTATCTTAATCTCGAACGAACGACTTGCCAATACACGCGTACCCGTTGGCGACGCATCTCACGCTTGTGGCCCAATAGCATTTTGACCGATTCGAGCAGCATCTGCCACGCATACAGCGCCAGCAGGAACACCCGAAGCATGCCGCCTGCGAATCGGCCATGGTGCTTTTTGAAATAGCGCACCTTGCTCGTCTGGAAGTGGACGTGCCGCGCGGCGACGGCCTGCCCGCTGCTCCGGCCGACGTGATGAATCACCTTCGCTTCGGGAAGATAGACGATTTTCCACCCCGCCAACTTGATGCGCCGGCACCAGTCCAGCTCTTCGGAGTACATGAAGAACGCCTCGTCGAAACCGCCGACCGACGCCAGGACATCGCGCCGAACGAGGATGCACGCGCCGGTGACCCAGTCGACTTCCTGGGCCACATCGGCCAGCCTGTCGTCCATGTAGTAGCGGGCCAGGACACCGCGTGGCGCGATGCCTTGCAGCCAGGTGCTTTCGAACAGCGCGGTCGCAAAGGTCGGGAAGCGGCGACGCGACGACTGAACCGATCCATCCGAATTGAGCAATTGCGGGCCGAGCGCGCCGACGTCACGATGCGCGTCGAGGTACGCGGTCATTTCAGCCAGCGCATCGCCGACGATCTCTGTGTCTGGGTTCAGCGTCATCACGTAGCGGCCTCGCGCGGCGGCGAAGCCCTGGTTGTTGCCGGCCGGGAAGCCAACGTTGTCGGCATTGGAAAGCAGCATGGCGGCGGGGAACGCGGTGCGAACCATCTCCGCGCTGCCATCGCTCGACGCGTTGTCGACGACGATGACTTCGAGCCGCGCCATGCTCGACTTGTAGATGGACGCCAGGCAGCGGCGCAGCAGGTCGCGCACGTTCCAGTTGACGACGACGATCGAGAGGTCGATGCTCACCGGGTGCGGGTGATGACGTATTCGGCGATGTCCCACATCGCCTGGCGGGCAGAGCCTTCCGGAAGGTAACTCAGCGCGCGCTGGCTCCGCCGCGTATATTCGCGCGCGTCCTCCAGGCTGGCCCTGATCGAATCCGAGGCGCGGATCGACTCGACGATGTCGCCGATGTGCTGCTCGTCACGCTTGCCGTTGCTCAGTGCATCGGCGATGCGGCGGTCATCCGGATGGTTCTCCAGGTAGTGAAGCACCGGCAGCGTCACGAGACCCCGGCGCAAGTCACTGCCGACCGGTTTGCCGACTTCCACGGCATCGCCGGTGAAGTCGAGCACGTCGTCGACGATCTGGAAAGCCATGCCCAGGTCACGGCCGAAGTCGCGCAGCACGCCGATCTGGTCTTCGGGCGCATGGATCAGCACGCCGGCCGCCTCGGTCGCCAGCTCGAACATCGACGCCGTCTTGGCGTAAATGCGCCGCTCATATGCCTCGCGCGACACGGAGTGGCCGTCGTCGAACATCTGTCCCAGCTCACCCGTGACGATCGTCATCAGTGTCCGGGCGAAGATCTGCATGACTCGCACGTTGTCTGTCTGTGCGGCCAAGTCGGCCGCGCGCGCGAACAGGTAGTCGCCGACGAGGATCGTCGTGCCCGGCGTCCAGATTGCGTTCAGCGTCGGGCTGCCGCGCCGCATCAGAGAGTCGTCGATCAAATCGTCGTGGACCAGCGTGGCCGTATGCAGCATTTCGACGGCCGCTGCCAGCGAGACGGCCTTGTCCAGGTCGGCCGGGTATAGCCGGCTGGCCAACAAGGTCAGCGTCGGCCGGATGCGCTTGCCGCCGCTGTCGAGTAGATGGCCGATGGCTTCCTCGACGACCTCGTAGTCGATCATCGGCAGCACACGAAGCGCGTCCTCGACGCGCTGCAAATCTTCCTGAACCAAGTCCATCATTTCAAGGTGTCGCTGTGTCATAATCGCTTGTCCAGCCGAACAGGCGCGCCGCATTCGCCGTGGTCTGCTCGGCGATCTCTTCGACCGAGGCACGTCGTTCGAGCGCGATACGCTGGGCGACGAGCCGCACGTACGCCGGCTCATTGCGCCGGCCCCGCCGAGGCTCCGGCGTCAGAAACGGAGCATCGGTCTCGATCACCATGCGGTCGAGCGGCGCGGAGCGTACCAGCTCTCGCAGTGATTCGGATCGCTTGAAGGTGACCGGCCCGCCGATGCCGATCAAAAACCCACATTCAAACACCCGCTGCGCGGCGCTGAAGTTTCCCGAGAAGGCGTGAAGGATACCCGTGCTGCGTGTTGCGTGTTGGGTGACCCTTCGGCTTCGCTCAGGGCAAGCCTTGCGCGCCAGTGTATTCATCACGTCATCGATTGCACTGCGGCTGTGAATGATGACCGGCCTGCCGATGTCGAGCGCCAGATCCAGTTGCGCTTCGAATGCGATTCTTTGCCTCTCAGGCGCGACCGTCTGCCGGTAGTTATCCAGGCCGATCTCACCGATCGCGACGACCTTCGGATGCTGCGCCAGGGCGCGAATCTCGCTCAGGCTGTCGCCGTCGAAGCCGCCGGCGTCGTTGGGATGCACGCCCACGGCCGCGTACACCGGCTCGTACCGGCCGGCCAGCTCGACGGCCATGCGGCTGCTCGCCACGCTGACGCCGACCGTCACCATGCGCGTCACGCCGGCGTCGACCGCGCGCCAAATGGCCTCTTCGCGATCCGCGTCGAACGTATGCCAATCGAGGTGGCAATGCGTATCGACCAAGCGGATCATCCCGGTTGCACCCATGGAGGGTTGCTTCACCACAATTCGGATAACGACTAAAGTCGTTACTACCTACGATTCCAACGCATTCACCCAGCCCTGCGCCGTGCGTCTGTTCCGATGCTCCAAATAGTTGGGCGCATGGATCATTCGCTTCAACTTGCCGGTGACGCTCGCCACCGACCAACCGCGCTCAGCGAGTGCCTTCTGCACGGTGTCCAGAAGACGCGGCGACATCTGCGTCAAGGTAAGCACATCTACCAAGCGCCACTCAGTCTGAGCCTGGCCGATCTCGCGGGCGATCAGTTCTTCCAGTTTGTCCAGAACGGTCCGCATCAACCGCTGGGCAATCTCGGGATTGCTGCTTTCGACATAGATGCGGTTGATCGGCTCTGTGCCGGACGAGCGCACGCGCAGGAAATGCCGGTCATCGCCTTGGGCGTCGCGCAGTTGCAGTTCGCAAATGTCATATCGAACGCCGCCTGCATACACGACGTTCAGATCGGCAAGCCCTTCGGCTCCGCTCAGGGCAGGCTTGTTGTCCGGCTTGGTCGCCGAAAACAGATCGAGATAGTAGCTGATCAAGTCTTCTTTGGCCTCCAGGATGGCGTCGACATCGGCGCGGCCGGCGTTCGAGCCTCGCAACTCGCGCCCACCGTAAGAAAGCCAGCATCCCGGCAACTGACAGGTATCTTGCCAGATATCGCTGAGCGAACTCAGGCTCTTATCCGGGAGCGTGCCGTAGTAGGCCAGCATGTCCATCACCAGCAGATTCGCCCAGATGCCATCTTTGTCCGTCACGTGACCGCGCGTGGTCAAACCTGAGCTTTCCTCGCCGCCAATCAACAGGACGCTCCGCCAGTTGTCCAAGAGCTGGGGGAGGCTCCGATAGCGTCTGTCTGTGCGCCGCTGTTCTTCAATGTACTTGATCCCAACCGGCACCATAAACGTGTTCTTGTAAACGCGATCCTCGCGCTGGCCCACTCTCCGCTGGTAGAAAGGGTGATCGATGTAGGCCGGGATCACGCCGCTTTCCGGCATGAACGCTTCGTTGCCCCGGATCATTCCCGCGAGCGGCTCGATCAGCGGCGAGCCGGTCTGCGTGGCGATCACGCGCCCGTTGAGGCCACGATCCACGCCCAGGTATCGCACCAGTATGGGCAGGATCTGATTGGGTCGGAGGTAGATGCCACCCCGATCGACAATGCCGAACCGATCGGCATCCGTATCCATCCCGAGGCCCAGGATCGCCCCCGATTCTTTCACCTTTTCCTTGAGGGAATTGATAAACGGCTCCTCTGGGTTGGCATAGTCCAGCCCGGGCAGCATAGGGTCGGTCTCGGCGTGAATCACCGTGCAGCGCACACCGATCTCGCCCAGGAGACGTGTCAGGTAGCCGCGGCCTGCGCCGTGCATCTCGTCCACCACCACCACTTGATCGCCGAAATACTTGCGGATTCGATCAAAGTCTGGCGCGATGCGCGGGTTGCCGCGCCCGCTGTCGAGTATCCAGTTGGTATACAAATCGATCGGATCGAATCCTCGCAGCCGCCCCTGTTCGGTCTGGTCCTCGAGCGCCGCCTCCGTGTTAGGCCGGCCCACGATCTGGATCTCGTTGATCCGCGAGGCGATGAAGTCCGTCAGGTTAGTCGGCGCAGGGTAGCCCAGGCGCGGGTTGAACTTGATCCCTTGCCATTCAGGCGGGTTGTGGCTGGCGGTGCAGTTGATCAGGCCAGCCACTTCGTCCGCGCCAAGGTAGTCGGTCATGTAATAGACAAGCGCCGGCGTCGGAGTGTCCCGGTTGGCCAGGTCGACGGAGAAACCGTTCGCCAGGCACACCTGAGCTGCCCAGGACGCGACCAGCCGCGCGTTCAATCGGCTGTCATAGCCGATCACCATGCGTCTGCCCTGAAGGTTTTCGGCGGCCGCGTACGGTGGCGCATCCTGGTTCTTCAGGAAGTCGCAGATGGCCTGCACGACCTGCTTAGCTCGCTCCTCGGTGAAATCCCGTCCCCAGCGCCCACGCACGCCGGATGTGCCGAAACGCAGGTACTTCCGCTCGTAGATTTCCTGCAACAATCCAGCGCCGTTCGAATCGCCCACCAGAGTCGGATCGCCGGTACGAAACCGGAATCCGTAAAGCCGCTCGACGACGTTGCCGACATGGATCACGCGAAAAGGCATATAACGGTCCGGCGCCACGGCCGGGTCCATATCGTCAAGCAGTGGGAAAATCTCTTCTTCGATGTCGCGCGCGACCGAGGCGAAAACGGGCCGCGAGAGATATTTCTTCGCCAGTTTCACCGCGACCGCGCGGAGTCTGCCCATGCCCGGCAACACTTGGTCCTGCAACATGCGGTAGCGAGTCTGGTCGGCGTCGAGCGGCGGCCGGTAGGTCTCGTGGCGGTACTGGCCGGCTTCGGCCATCAGCGTCAGCAGGAGGCTGAACACCTTGGCCGAGGTGGATTGAGTCCAGGCGTTTTCCAGCGCGCCGTTATCGATCGCCGACTCCAAAGTCCTCAGAAACTCCCGCATCGCCTGATCCGCAGGCTGCCATGCTTCAAGATTCTCGGCCCAGGTCAAGGCTCGGTTGAGTTTGACAAAATCATTGCCGATCTGTGCAGACGTGAGCTCATTCGACATGACCGACTCCTTATACACCAGTGATCAGTGATCAGTGAACAGTTATCAGTGAACAGTGAAGTCAGACGCCCACAAGGGGCTAAGCTACACATTAAACCGTGATCTCGATCCGATTACCGTCGGGGTCCAGCACACCACTTTCGTAGTAACCATCTCCCGTAGTGCGCGGCCCGTCGACGACCGGGCAGCCGGCCGCCCGCAGCCGTGCGGTCAAATCGTCAACCTGCTGATTGGAGCCGACCGAGAAAGCCAAGTGAGCGTATCCCGTGCGCGGGGCGTCGCCAGAATCGTGGAGATTCCTCACTCCGTTCGGAAGGTTGGGCCTGCGCATCAGCTCCAGACGGGCACCAGAGGCGAACGTCAGAAAGTACGATTCGAACTGCTTGCGGGGATTGACGTACCGGTCGCCCGCACTCGCCCCAAAATAGGTCTCGTAAAACGATTTGAGCCGCTCCAGATT
>DASSFZ010000578.1:0-2633 GCA_035693785.1 Anaerolineae bacterium
ATCTGGAGGATATCGAAGCGATAGATGGCGATTGGCGTGTTCTCTGCAAGTAGATTCTCTGGCATTACGAGGTTTGTATGACAGAGTCCATCGGAGTTCGACCGGAGTCAAGCCAGACATGACGTGTGTTATTTCGACGTACGGTAAAGACTTCGGAAGTCTCATGGCGTGACCGGCAGGCGAGGGCGTCTGCCCGACAGGCTAATCCCGCAGGCGGGGTTGCTCCTGAAGACTTCCGAAGTCTCGCCGCGTGTAGCCCGCTCGATTAGCGCATAGACTTCGGAAGTCTCAAGGCGTGACCGGCAGGCGAGGGCGTCTGCCCGAGAGGCTAATCCCGCAGGCGGGGCCGCTCTTGAAGACTTCCGAAGTCTTACGCGGTCGCAAACGTGTCGATCATCAAATACGGATCGCTCATGGGGTACAGGATGGGGCAGGTGCAGCCGCGCTTGACGTACTCCATCACTTTGGCGCGGGCTTCGTCGGGCGTGCCCGTCGCCGAGATCCTGAGCACGAATTCGTCGGGGATGTACTGCATCGCCTGCGACACCTGCTCCTTGGTGGCAGGCCAGCCCAGGATGGATTGCACTTTCTGAATCACGTCGGCGCTCACGCCGGAGGCTTTGGCGATGTGCGGCTGCTGCGCGACGTATTGGGTCAGCAGCCACTTGGCGTCGTCGATCGCCCGCCGGCGATCCGCGTGGACGGCGCACACGACCAACTGCGGGCGGTCCAGGTCGTCCACGCGGCGGCCCGATTTCTTCGCGCCTTTATCGAGCAGCTCCATGGCCCGGTCGTTGTATTCGGGCGGCACGCAGTAATTCAGCACCACGCCGTCGGCGATCTCTCCCGCGAGTTCCATCATCTGGTCGCCGGTCGCCCCGATCAGGATGGGCACGTTGCGCGGCTCGCGGCGACCATGCACCACGTCCAGCTCGATGCCCGTCACTTTATGGAACTCGCCGTGGAAGGTCACGCGCTCCATGCGCAGCAGGCGGCGCATCACTTCGACGGTTTCGCGCATTGCCAGGAGGGGCTTGCGGCGCTCGATGCCGACGTTTTTTGCCAGCGGGTCCCACCACGCGCCAATGCCGCAGATGATGCGGTTGGGGGCCAAATCGTCGAGGGTGAGGAAGGTGGCGGCCAGCAGGCCGATGTTGCGTGTCCAGTTGTTGATCACGCCGGAGCCGACCTTGATGCGGCGGGTGGTGGCGGCGAAGGCGGCCATGGGCACAATCGCGTCGCGCACCAAGCGGCTCTCGGCCTGCCAGACGGCCTCGAAGTCTTTGCTCTCGGCATATTGGGCGTACTGGATGCCATCCTGCAGCGAGTGAGCGTCCTGCAAGTACAGGGCTACGCGCGATAGAGACGACATGATGACCTCTTGTCAGGCAGAATGCAATGACAGTATAGGCGAATTGCCTGACAAGGTCAATGCCCTTTCGAGGAACGAGGAATTGTGCCGCGAGCGGGCGAGTTGCAAGTGGGTAAGTTGCGAATTAGGTCATTCGCTTATTCGTTCCCCTATTCGTTGACAGACCGGGGTGGAATTCTTGCCAATCCGTGGGAAATCTGCGCGTCAGGTCAGTCCTGGAACCGGCCCGGAAAACCAGTGATCTCGGCTCGCAAAACCTCGCGGCCTTCGTGGTTGGTGCAGCGGCAGCGCAGGCGCACCCGTCCCCGCGCTTCGTCCACTTCCACGACTTCAGCCTCGGCGGTGATCGTGTCGCCAATGAACACGGGGGCGACGAATTCGAAGCGCATCTCGGTCGCCAGGAATGCCCAAAGGCCGCCGAGATGAGTGAGCAGGCTGGCGGTCAGCAAGCCGGGCACAATGCGCCGCTTGAAGGGCATGGCGCTCGCGTAAGCATCGTCGGTATGCAGCGGGTTCAGGTCCCACGTCACGCCGATGAACAGCGCGGCGTCGGCTTCGGTGAGCGTGCGGGTGAAGGCGGCCTTCGCGCCGACGACAGGCGCTTCGAGGGTGCGCCGGGGCAGCCGGGGTGTGTCCTTGTTCAACATCACTCAACCTGCACGGCGACCAGCGTGACGTCGTCCTGCGGCGCGGGCGATCCGGTGTGCGCGCGCACGGCATCGCGTACCGCGTCGCACACGTCCTGCGCCGACACGCGCGGCGGGCCGCCCGGGTGCAGCAAAGTCCGCAGGCCCTCCACGCCGAACTGATTCCTATCTCTGTCCATCGCTTCGGTGACGCCGTCGGTGTACATCAGCAGCAGGCCGTCCGGCGGCAGGACCACGCTCTGCTCGTCGAGCGCCGGATCGGGCAAGATCCCTAACAACTGCCCGACGCCGAAGCGCAGGTCGATCGCCTCGCGGCGCGCATCCAGCACCAGGGGCAGATCGTGCCCGGCGCGCACGAAGCGGAATTCGCGCGTCGCGCCGTCCAGGATGCCGTACAGGATGGTGACGAACATCCCCGAATCGTTCATGTCCAGCAGATGGCGGTTGACGCGGCGCAGCGCCTCGCCTGGCGTGCTGGCGCGGCTCGCCTCGGCGCGCAGCAGGCTGTACGTGAGCGCCATGAAGATCGCGGCGGGCGCGCCGTGGTCGCTCACGTCGCCGATGACGATGCCCAGCCGCCCGTCGCCGAGCGGAATGAAGTCGAAGAAATCGCC
>DASSFZ010000579.1:0-2906 GCA_035693785.1 Anaerolineae bacterium
TCCCGGTCGCAAGGATGAATCATGCTTCGCCTGATTTGGGAATCCCTTCCGATTCAAGTCGACCCCAACCCGCTCTAGCCCGGATGTCTCACACTAACTTTGCCCGATCGTAGCGGATAGGGGCGGCCATCAGGCGGGTTGCAGAGGCCGCCCGTGTGGGTGGCGTCTGATGACGCGGTCTGAAGCTGGGACTTTTCCGGGCTGCGGCGGCAGCTACGAGCGGGCTCCGTGGGCCGGGGGTGATGGCCGCGATTTGTACGCATGGCGGCGGATGCGTTTCAGGCGGGAGAGGCACGGGCGCGAGCGGCGGCGAGGAGCCGGACGGCAGCGTCGCCCCAGACGTCCGCCATAGGACAACTGGATGCCATCGCAAACTTGATGCGGCGGACGCTGACGCGCACGAGCGCGCCGATTTTGAGCAGCTTGAGACGAATGGTGCCGCAGCTCGCATCAGCCAATCGCGTGTGTAACAGGCCGATGCGGCGCAAGGCGCAGAGAAGAACGTAGGCCATCGAGGCGAACCACAGCCGCAGCTGGTTGGCGCGCATCGTGGCCGTGGAGGTGCGATCAGCAAAGAGGTCGAGCTGGCACTCCTTGATCCGGTTCTCCATGTCGCCGCGCGCGCAGTAGAGCTTCTCGTAGAGGTATTTCGGCCCGCATTGATAGCGCTGTAGAGACGTCACCACGAAGCGCGGATTGGCCTCCCCGTCGGTGAACTCGGCCTTGGCGACGACCCGACGTTCGCGGGTCCATCTGCGTATCGTCGTCCATTTGAACTCTGTGAAGTATCGTGCCGGCCTGCCGGTGCGCCGGCTCTTCGTCTCGGCCCGCGCCAGTTCAGGCCCTATTTTGGCAATGAGCCGGGTGTTCTTCTGCAGGCCCAGGATGAAGTCCACCCCGTGCGCCTCGCACCAGGCCATCAACGCATCCCCGGCAAACCCGCTGTCGCCACGCACCACGATGCGCGTCTTCGGCCAGCGCTCCCGGATGTGCCTGACGATGCGTGCCACCTCCTCGACCGCACCCGCCGCAGCGCCCCGGTTCGCCGGCCGCAAGCGCGCCGCCAGCAGATGGCGCCCGCAAAAAATGTAGAGCGGCAGGTAGCAGTAGCAGTCGTAATAGCCGTGGAAGAAGCGCCCCTCCTGATCGCCATGCACCGGATCATCGGTGGCATCGAGATCGAGAATGATCTCCTCCGGCGCTCTCTTGTGCGCCTCCAGGAACAGATCGACCAGCAGCCGCCTGATGGCGAGGGGATTGTGGCTGATCTTGTGATACCGGCTCGGCTCTAGCCGGCTCAGTTCCAGCCGGTTGAGCGTCGATTTGCCCGCCACCGGTGCACGATCCTCGCGCCGCGCCGCAAGCTTGCCCGCTAGAACCGCCATCACCGGATCATGGCGGAGCTGATCGTGGTCGTTGAGGTCCTCGTAGCCGAGTGCGATCCCGAACACCCGCTGGCCCACCAGCGTCACGACCTCATGCTCGATCAGATACGGACAGCGCGCGTCATGAAAGCAGGCCGCAAACCGCTCCGTCAGCTTCACTGCATGGTCTGTCGCCCCAAGAAGCAGCGCGCCGGCATCCGACGTAATCGCCCCGCCATCGAAGCCAGCCACAACTTCGTGCCCTTCGACAGGTGCAAATCCAAACAAATCTGCGCTACACTCTGTCGTCATCGGGGCGCTCCTCGAATCATTCGAAAGTCGTTGTGGCACAACCACTTTCACTGATTCGGCGCCCCGATGCGCTTAGTAGTGTGAGATATCCGGGCTAAAGGGTTTCCCGGCCGATCTGAATCGGTGGGATTCCCAAGAGCGCATGGGAGAGTGATTCTTCGGGCATTGATTCGCTCCTTTGAGGGAGGTGACGATGCCGGAGGCCTATTCTGCTGATCTGCGCAAACGTGTGATCGGGGCGGTTGAGGCGGGAGCTTCGCGCCGCGAGGCGGCCGATCTCTTCGATATAGACCCGAGTTCCGCCGTGAGATGGGTTCGGTGCTGGGAGGACAGCGGGCGTTGCGAAGCGAAGCCGCGCGGGGGCAGCACCTCTCCCTTGGAAAAGCATTCCCAACAGATTTTGGCCCTGATTGCCGAACGGCCGGACCTGACCTTGAAAGAGGCGGTTGCCGAACTGCGGAAGCTGCGCATTCGAACGAGCAAGAGTGCGGTCTCCCGGTTTTTCCAGCGACACAACATCACGCTCAAAAAAAGTCTTGCAGGCAGCGGAACAGCAGCGCGCCGACGTCGCTCGGGCGCGCCGACGCTGGATGCGCGAGCAAGGGCTGCTTGATCCGGCCCGGTTGGTGTTCATCGACGAGACCGCACTCAGCACCAATATGGTGCGGCTTCGCGGTCGCAGTGCACGTGGCGTCGAAGTCGTTGGACGTGTCCCACACCAATCCTGGAAAACGATCACCTTCATAGCTGCCTTGCGTCACGATCGGCTGGTGGCGCCAATGATAATCGAAGGACCCATGACGTCAGAGTGGTTCATTGCCTATGTCGAGCAGTGCTTGACGCTGACGCTCAAACGCGGGGACATCGTCGTCCTCGACAATCTCCAGGCGCACAAGAATGCCACCGCCAGAGCAGCGATCGAGCAGGCGGGAGCAACACTTCGTTTCCTGCCGCAGTACTCGCCCGACTTCAATCCCATCGAAATGGTCTTCAGCACATCCAAAGCGTGTCTGCGCAAAGCCGCGGAACGAACAGTCGTGGGATTGCGCCGAGCCATCCGCTCGCTCTTGCCGCGCTTCAGCCCCCAAGAATGCGCCGGCTACTTCAGGCATGCCGGCTACCGTGCAATATGACCGGGAAGCCCTTTAGTCGAGCTTCGACGGGAGCCACAAGATGGCCTCCGGAAAGCTGACCAGCAATGCTATGATGACGAATCCGACCAGAATGAAG
>DASSFZ010000580.1:0-12475 GCA_035693785.1 Anaerolineae bacterium
CCTATGATAGCCCTACCTTTTGACACCAACACGTTAGTCGAGATATGCCGCCAAAACGACGTCGCCATGCTCGGTGTCTTCGGCTCTATGGCTCGCGGCGAAGCCACCCATGACAGTGATGTTGACTTGCTGGTCGAATTCTCCAAGCGCAAGAGCCTGCTCAACCTCGTGGTACTGGAGAGGCAAATCGCAGCCGCGCTGGGCAGAAAAGTAGACCTCCTCACAGAGGCTGCTATTAGCCCTTACCTCCGCGACCGTATCAAGCGAGAGCTCCTGGTGATCTATGAAGCGCGATGAGGTAACACAGCCTTGCCAGGCGCTGTGAACACGGTATAATCGGATTGCGCCCGCCGGGGTGGTGGAATGGCAGACACGCAGGTCTTAGGAACCTGTGCTGGCAACAGCGTGCGGGTTCAAGTCCCGCCTCCGGCATTTCGGCGAATCGCATATCGCTGATAGCTTATCGTGTGTCGATGCTCGTGCAGCCAAGCGCCGCACGATACGCGATAAGCGATAGGCGATATGCGATTCTGCGTCAGGCGCGGGTGAAACGTGATATAATGTTTCAGACCGATTTCCGAAAGTAGGGACATCCGTGAAAGTTACTACCGAAGCGCGCGAGAATCGCCAGGTCGCGCTGACGATCGAGGTCGAGCCGGAGCGCGTCGAGGCGGCGCTGGCGAAAGCCGCGCGGAGCATCGCCAACAAAGCCAACATCCCCGGCTTTCGCAAGGGCAAGGCCCCGCGCGAGGTGATCGAGCGCATGTTCGGCAAAGGCGCGCTGCTCGAAGAAGTGATCGACGATCTCGGCCAACAGCTTTACCGCGAAGCGCTCGAGCAGGAGAGCATCGAGCCTTACGGCCCTGGCCGGATCGAGCATATCCAGCCGGAGCCGCTCGTCCTGCAGATGGTCGTCCCCCTCGCGCCGGCCATCGACCTGGGCGACTATCGCAGCCTGCGCGTGCCGTTCGAGGTACCGGAGGTCAAGGACAGTGAAATCGATCATCAGATCGAGCACCTGCGCGAGCGTCACGCGATCGTCGAGCCGGCTCCCGAAGGGATGCCCGCCGACTGGGGCCACATGGTCACGCTGAACATCGAATCGACCGTCGAAGGCCGGCCTTTCTTCGCGCGGCAGGATGCCAGCCTGACCCTCGAGAAAGAGCACCTGGACGGCGTCATCCCGGTCGTGCCCGGCTTCGAGGGGCAGATCGTCGGCATGAAGGCCGGCGACGAGCGAACATTCAGCCTGCCGGTTCCCGCGAGCACGGACGAGGCCGACTACGGCGAATTTTCAGGCAAGACCGCCGAGTTCAAAGTGTCCCTGCAAGAGATTCGGCTGCGCACGCTGCCCGATGCCGACGACGCGCTGGCCCAGACGGTGGGCGATTTCGAGACAATCGGCGCGCTGCGCGATGCGATCCGCCAAGATATCGCCGACGCGAACAGGCGCGAAGCCGAGTCGGCTTACGTCGATCGGGTGATCGACGAGGCGCTCAAGGCTGCCCAGATCGAGTTCCCGCCGCTGATGGTCGACGAGGAGCTTGACGAGATGCTGGAGCGCACCGACAAGCGCGTGCGCGGCCAGGGCCTCAGCCTGGAGGAGTATCTCAAAGTGCTGGGCAAGACGCGCGACGAGTACCGCGCAGAAATGCGCCCGACCGCCGAAGCCCGCATCCAGCGCGGCTTGCTGCTGAGTCGCGTTGTGGAGAGGGAAGGGCTGAGCGTGGACGACTCCGAAATCGACCGGGGGATCGAGGCGGTCAGCGCCGCCTACGGCCAGCAGGCCGGCGCGGTGCGCGAAACTTTGTCGAAGAGCGAGAGCCGGCGTCGCCTGGAGCTCGAGCTGCTCACCCAGAAGGCGCTCAATCGACTGGCGACCATCGCCAAAGGCGAAGCGCCTCCGCTGGCCGAGCCGGCCGAAGCATCGGCCTGAATCTCAAGACCCTCGCGAAGGATTGAAACCCTCGCGCGGATTGCATCCATAGGAGAGGCATACAGAATGACTTACGCAACCGATTTGATCCCGATGGTCATCGAGCAGAGCGCGCGCGGCGAGCGCGCCTTCGACATCTACTCGCTGCTGCTGCGCAACCGCATCGTCTTCCTCGGCACGCCGATCAACGATCAGGTGGCCAACGTCCTCGTCGCCCAGTTGCTGTGGCTGAACCAGGAAGACTCCGAGCGCGACATTCAGATGTTCATCAACAGCCCCGGCGGCGTGATCAACGCGGGCCTGGCGATCTACGACGTGATGCAGTACATCCAGGCGCCGATAGTGACGATCGCCGTCGGCCTGGCGGCCAGCATGGGCACGGTCCTGCTGGCGGCCGGCAGGAAAGGCAAGCGCCTGGCGCTGCCGAACGCCACCATCCACCTGCACCAGCCGCTGGGCGGCGTGCAGGGCCAGGCCACCGACATCGAGATCGAGGCGCGCGAGATCCTGCGCATGCGCGACCTGCTCAATCGTCTCCTCACCCGCCACACCAAGATGAACGACGAGCAGATTCTCAAGTACACGGATCGCAACTTCTACATGACCCCCGAGCTGGCCGTCGAGCTGGGCGTGATTGACGAAGTGATCCTCCCACACGACGAGCGCGCAGCCATGGCCGCCGCGCTGCCCGGGGCGTCGACCACGGCTCTCGAAGCGCCGCACGACGGCGACAAGGTCAAAGCAGCCGCCGAGTAGACCTTCTACTTTACCTATAGAGTCAGTTCCAATTCGATTTGCGTTCGCCAGACTTCCGAAGTCTTGGAGACTTCGGAAGTCTGTACCTTAGTCGATGAAAAGAGCGAGACCACCTGTGAAAGGTGGCCTCGACTTATGCACTGCTCACCCATCCGCACGTTCTTGTGTTTCTTGCTAGAGTCTGGCGAATTCCTGGAGTGCAGCCTCTGCGAAGCGCCCCCGTAGCGAAGCGGAGTGGGGTCAGGCTGCCATATCTGGGGCGCTTCGCAGGCTGAAGCCTGCACTCCAACCGTGGCGGATCCGCTTCAGCGATCGCTCAACTGCTTGAGCAGGGCTTCGCGCGCGAGGTTGGGGTTTGCCTTGCCGCGCGTCTCTTTCATCACCTGGCCGACCAGCCAGCCCAGCACCGTCTCCTTGCCAGAGAGATACTTCTCGACTTCGGCCGGGTTGGCTTCGACGACCTTGCGCACAGCCTCCTCCAGCGCGCCCGTGTCACTGATCTGCGCCAGCCCCGCCCGCTCGACGATCGCGCGCGCGCTTTCGCCGGATTCGAACATCTCGCTCAGCACACGCTTACCGGTGATGGCGTTGATCGCGCCCGACTCGACGAGGTCGATCAGCCCGGCCAGCGCCGCCGGTCGCACCTTGACCGACTCGATGCTCTGGCCCGACTCGTTCATGTGCCGGAACAGATCGGTCAGAATCCAGTTGGCGACGGTCTGCGCCCGCGACCTCTGCGCGCCGGCCGCCTCTTCGAAATAATCGGCGACCGCCTTCTCGTCGGTCAGTCGCAGCGCGTCCTTGCGGCTCAGGCCGTACTCGCGCTCGAGGCGCTCGCGCCTCGCGTCGGGTAGCTCCGGCAGCGAGGCGCGAATCTCTTCGACCCACGCCGGATCGACGATCAGCGGTGGCAGGTCCGGCTCGGGAAAGTAGCGATAGTCGTCGGCGTACTCCTTGCTGCGCTGCGTCACGGTGACGCCGCGCGCCTCGTCCCAGCCGCGCGTCTCCTGCTCGACCTGACCGCCGCTTTCGAGCACTTTCTCCTGGCGCGCCAGCTCGTACTCGGTCCCGCGCAGCAGCGCACGGAACGAGTTGAGGTTCTTCAGCTCGGTGCGCGTGCCGAATTCGACCGAGCCGAGGGGCCGGATGGAGATGTTCGGCTCGAAGCGAATGACGCCCTTTTCCATGTCGCCGGAGTTCACGCCGAGATAGCGCAGGATGGCGCGCAGCTTCTTCGCGTACGCGTGCACTTCTTCCGCCGAGCGCAGGTCAGGCTCCGACACGACCTCGATCAGCGGCACGCCGCTGCGGTTCAGATCGACGAGCGATTTGCCGTCGACGTGGATCGTCTTGCCGGTATCCTCTTCCAGGTGCACGCGCCGGATGCCGATGCGCTTGCGCTCCCCTGACTCGAGGTCGATCTCCAGCCAGCCGTTCTTGCACAAGGGGTATTCGTACTGCGAGATTTGATACCCCTTCGGCAGGTCGGGGTAGAAGTAGTTCTTGCGCGCGAACAGGCTGAACTCGCTGATCGTGCAGTTCAGTGCCAGGCCGGTCATGATCGTGTAGCGCACCGCCTGGCGATTGATCACGGGCAGCACGCCGGGCATGCCGGAGCACACCGGGCACACGACCGAGTTCGGCGCGGCGGCTTCCGAGGTGACCACCCGGCAGGCGCAGAACATCTTCGATTGGGTCAATAGTTCTGCGTGGACTTCGAGTCCGATGACGGCTTCGTAATTCAATCGGTCCCCCGTTTCCTTCGAGGTCGCTTGGCTTCTTCACCAGTCAGGTAGGCCCGTATCCATCTCGCATACTGGCGGTAGTGCTGTATCAGCGGTTTCAGCGCATAATACACGGCCTTGTTATCGATCGTCTCGTAGCGATGAACTAAACGATTGCGCAGCCCGGTAGTTGAGGCTAACCGGGGAGTCAGGTCGGCAGGGATAACGCCAAGTCGCTCGATTTCGAGAAAGGTGTCGTAAGCAGTCTGAGGTGGATCGGCTCTAGCGGCCTCGACAATCATGCGATTGATATCGATCGCATACTCGACGATCAGCTCGACCAGTTTCTCGGCGGCATGTCGCCGCACGTAGTCGACCCTGTACTCCGACAGCGTCACCTGTGTGAGCGGCTCCAGTTCTTTCAGGTGTTTGTGCAGCTCGTTCAGCTTCTTCCGAACGAGGTCTTTATCCAGCATGGCGCGGCCGGCGAATCTCGCGGTCGAGGTGACGCGCAAGGTCGTCTCTGAATTTGCGGGTGTCGAGGTAATACCGGAATGCAAATCCCTTGAACTCTTCCCACGCCCAGCGCCGGCCTTCGTATAAGAGCCGGCCGGTGCGAGCCACGTGTTTCATCAGCAGAGGCTCAGCGTGGTTCAGCAAGGCCAGATCGATCTCAGTCTGAAACAGATCGGTTAGCTCGCGCCACAGTCGATCGCGCCGTCCGGGAGTAATCGGGCGAGCCGCCCACACCGCCACATCCACATCGCTCTCCGGGTGCGTGTGGCCGGTCACCTGCGAGCCGAACAGCACGATCAGCCGCAGGCCATAGCGCCTGGCAAGAGGTTCGAGTTGCGCCTTCGAAGGAATTCTCATCGCTGGTGAAACTCCCTTCACTTCACTCTTCGCTCTCAGTCAGGATCGTCGTGCACTTCGGGATCAGGTAGAGTCAATTGTTCCAATCCGTCCAGGTTGATCTTGCGCGGCGCTAACCGTCCTTCCTCAAGGCCACCCAATCGATTGATATTTTCGACAATCGTGGAAATACAATATTCCGCAGCTTGCTCCTGAATCTGGTGAGTGGTGAAGTGGAATGTTCGCCAGCCAAGCGTCTTGAGATCGTTGTCACGAATGTTGTCCAGTTGGCTCTTCTCCGAACTGGCATGCCAGGTATCGCCGTCCGTTTCGACATCTATTTTGCCTGTAGCACAATAAATAGCGAAGTCGAGGGCATAACGATGGTCACCGACTTGGACATACTCTTGTCGCTCTGCAGCAATTTTCAGTCGCTTGAATTCAGCCCATAGACGGTCTTCCAATGGGCTTTCATCATACAAGTCATTGATCTCGACTGCATTCATGAGCTTTTCCCAAGTGGTGGGAATGAAAACGATGAGCCGCCACCGGCGGCTGGGAATCGGCCGGGGAAGCCGTTGCAAGGGTGACAATATCAACTGGTAGTAGCGTTGTCGGCCCTTCTCATCCATTGGTTGATTCGGAAAGAGCTGCCAGCGGAAGACCTCGCGGATGTCGATTACCTGCGAGAAGTAGTTCACTGCATGTGCCTTATCACCGAATTCTTTGGTTTGGTAAAAGGCCAGCCATTGTGGAGGCCAGCGTTCCTTCAGAAGCTTTGCCACACTGCGCACAGGAATGCGATACCAGTGCTGGCTGCGGGCGATCTCCATGTCGCGGAGATCGTTCATGATTGCGACCAATACTTCACCGCGTTTTCCCATTCCTCCAACCCGCATCCGTTTATCCGTTGCATATCCGTTGCCTCACCCATGCCGCCGCAAGAAGCGATGCATTCGCTCCAGTGCCTGCTCGATCTTCTCGTAAGCCGTGGCGTACGAGCAGCGCACGAAGCCTGCGCCGCCCGCGCCGAAGGCGTTGCCCGGCACGACCGCGACCTGCTCCTCGTTCAGCAGCCGCTCGGCGAACTCCTCGTCGCTCATGCCGGACACGGCAATCGAGGGAAAGGCGTAGAACGCGCCCTGCGGCTCGAACGTCTTCAGCCCGATCTCGTTCAGGCCCCTCACGATCAGCCGCCGTCGCCGGTCGTACTCCTGCCGCATCGCCTCGACATGCTCCTCGCCGCGCTGCAGCGCCTCGAGTGCGGCGGTCTGCGCCGTCGTCGGCGCGGACATGATGGTGTACTGGTGCACCTTGCGCATCGCCGCCGAAAGCTCGGCGGGTGCGGCGGCGTACCCGATGCGCCAGCCGGTCATCGCGTAGGCCTTCGAGAAGCCGCCGAGCAGGAGCGTGCGCTCCTGCATGCCCGGCAGCGAGGGGAAGCAGGTATGCTGCGCCCCCATCCCATCGCCGTCCATCGGCGCGTACACCAGCCTGTCGTAAATCTCGTCCGAGACCACCAGCAGGTCATGCTGCTCGGCGAGCTGCGCGATCTCCATCAGCCGCTCGCGGCTCATCACCGCGCCGGTCGGATTGTTAGGGTAGCCGATCAGGATCGCCTTCGTCTTCGGCGTGATCTTCGCCGCGATCTCCGCGCCGGTCACCTGGAAGTTGTTCTCGACCTTCGTGGCGATCGGCACGGGCACGCCGCCGGCGAAGACGACCTCGGCCGTGTAGGCGACGAAGCACGGCTGCGGGACGATGACCTCGTCGCCCGGATCGAGGATCGCCGTCAGCGCCAGGTACAGCGCCTCGGATACGCCGACCGTGATCAGCAATTCCGACTCGGGATCGTAACGCACGCCGTACAGCCGGCGCAGATGGTCGCTCAGCGCGCGGCGCAGCTCAATCGTGCCGGAGTTGCTGGTGTAATGCGTCTCGCCCTTGTGCAGCGAGGCGACGCCGGCGTCGAGGATATTCTGCGGCGTCGTGAAGTCCGGCTCGCCGATGCCGAGCGAGATCACGTCTTTCATCGTCGCGGCGATGTCGAAGAAGCGGCGAATGCCGCTGGGAGGCACGGATGCGACACGTTGCGAAATGGTATTGCGCATAGTTCCCGTCCTAACGGCGAGGCAAGAGGCGATCGGTCAGGAGCCACTCGTCGCTCGCCTCGACGTATTGCAGATCGACGATGGCGCCGTCATCGAGCCGGACGCGGAACAGCGGCCCGTCCGGCGTGCGCCACATGTTCTCGATGGCCGCGATCGGCACACGGAATCCGCGCCAGACGATGGCGCGAGGTTCCTGGGCGTACCTGTGGCTGGAGTAGCATTCGACGTGCACGGATATCGTATCCATAATTCACGTTACGCGGAGACCGCCGTCTAGCTGAATCCCACGCTGGCCGAATCGCCGACGTTGAACTTGCGATACCGTCCCGTGACCATCGCCTCGCGGCCGATGAGCGACTGGTCAAGGAACGTGTCGGTGATCGTCGCGTCGGCCTCGATGATCGAGTCGCGAACAATCGCCCGGCGGATACGGCAGTTCTCGCCGATCGTCGCGTACGGCCCGATGACCGCTTCTTCGATCTTTGCCGTGGGATGGACGTTGACCGGCGGCACGATGACGCAGGCCGGAAAGTGCACCTGGCCGCTGTTGTCGCTACCGTTGTCGAGCAAATAGCGATTCGTCTCCAGGACCGTCTCCGGCTTGCCGGTGTCCAGCCACACGTCGACGGTGCGGGTGACGAAGCGCGCGCCCTGCCCGATCATCAGATTGTTGGCGTCGGCCAGGAAATACTCCCCCTTCGTTTGGATGCGGCGATCCATCAGCTCCTTGCAGGCGCTCATCAATTGCGAGCCGTCGGTGTAGTAGTACATGCCGATGACCGCCAGCCGGTTGGCCATCGTATTCGGCTTCTCGACGAAGCGCTCGACGCCTCCGTCGGGCTGCAGCGCGGCGACGCCGAAGCGGCGCGGATCCTCGACTTCTTTGACGTAAGCCAGGTTATCCTGCGGCGTCCGGCTCAGCTCGCTCAGGTCGGCGTCGAACAACGTATCGCCGAAGATCACGAACACCGGCCCCGCGATGTGTTCCCGGCACAGCCACAGCGCGTGCGCCTGCCCCAGCGCCTCTTTCTGCTCGACGAAGCGCGCGGGGAAGGCGTAGGTGCTCTTGACGTAGTGCTCGATCTGCTCGCCCAGGTATCCGACGACGAAGATGAACTCCTCGACGGGCAGACCGGCGAACTTGTCGACGATGTGGCCCAGCATCGGCTTGCCAGCGACGTTGATCAACGGCTTGGGGCGCGTATAGGTATGCGGCCGCAGCCGCGTGCCCAGCCCGCCCAGGGGGATGATGACTTTCATGCGTCTCCGTCTTCCTCAACCGAATAGTCTGCTCGATCGTCTCGGACAACGAGCGGTTCAACGGATGCCTCGTCTAAACGGATGACCACGCCTCGATCTCGAATCTCGCTCAGGACACTCGTCCTGCTGGCGTTCTGCAGTTCCTCTGCTGTGAAGCCAACCGGCTCGATATAATGCGCGTCGGCGTCCCATGCAATACGCTCAAGAAACACCAGGCGTTCCAGGCGATTCATTGCTGCAAAGTCCGGCGACACGATTGCCAGGTCAATATCACTACCTTCGTGAGGCTTTCCATAAGCATACGAGCCAAACAACACAGCGCGTTCAACTCGCATGCGCTGCTGTAGAGCCTCAACGAAGCGCAGTATCTGAGTTCTCACTTGATCTGCTGTAAGAACCATCCGTATGCCTCTTCGGCTTCATCGAGCAGATTCCGCGTGTATTCCGCAGTATAGAGCGACAAATCACCAAATCCCGGATAGCGAGCGAAGCGATAATGCGGACTCGCATTGAGCAGAATATCAACGATGCGCGATGGAATCGCAATCCCAACGACCATGTCGGCCAGCCTTTTCAAATTGTGTTCATAGGGAGGACGCTCGCCTGTTTGAGAGACGATCAGCGCCTTGATGATCTTTTCCAGCATCTGTTGACACATCTCAGCGCACACGGCGTAGTCGCCGCTGGCAAACAGGCTTTGGGCAGCGTGTCGATCGGCCTGGGCATACTGTATCCAACCGCCAACGTCCTGTTCGTCGTTCATAAGGCAGGCCTCTGCCGATGCCACTCGGTCGCCTGCTCGTACGCGTACGCCACGCGCAGCATCTTCTCTTCGCCGAAGGCCGGGCCGTTGATCTGCAAGCCGATGGGAAGCCCCTGCGCGTCGAAGCCGCACGGCAGCGAGATGCCGCAGATGCCCGCCAGGTTGGCATTCAGCGTGAACACATCGCTCAAATACATCTGAAGCGGATCGTCCACCTTCTCGCCGATCTTGAAGGCCGTCGTAGGGGCCACCGGGCAGGCGATCACGTCTACTTCTTTGAAGGCCGCGTCGAAGTCGGCCTTGATCAGCGTGCGCACTTTCTGCGCCTTCAAGTAATACGCATCGTAGTAGCCTGCCGACAAGACGTACGTGCCGAGCATGATGCGCCGTTTGACTTCCGGGCCGAAGCCCGCGCCGCGCGTCGCGCGGTAGGTCGCCCACAGGCCGTCGTCGGGTCCGCCCGCAGGGCTGAGGCGCAGGCCGTAACGCACGCCGTCGTAACGCGCCAGGTTGGCCGAGGCTTCCGCCGGCGCGACGAGATAATAGACCGGAAGGCCATAGTCCGTGTGAGGCAACGACACTTCGCGGATTTCCGCGCCGAGCGAGCGCATCACGTCGATCGCAGCGCGCACCGCCTGCTCGGTATCGGGCTGCATGCCTTCGATGAAATATTCTTTCGGCACGCCGACTTTCACGCCCTTAAGGTCGAGTTTCAGCGCCGCGCTGTAGTCCGACACGCCGACCGGCATCGACGTAGAATCGCGCGGGTCGTGCCCGGCGATCGCGCCGAGCAGGTCCGCCGCGTCGCGCACGTCTTTGCCGAGCGCGCCGATCTGATCGAGCGACGAAGCGAAGGCGACGAGGCCATAGCGGCTGACGCGGCCATAAGACGGCTTGACGCCGACCACGCCGCACAGCGCGGCCGGCTGCCGCACCGAGCCTCCGGTGTCCGTCCCCAGCGCGCCGAGCGCCATCTCGCTGGCGACCGCCGCTGCACTGCCGCCGCTCGAGCCGCCCGGCACGCGCTCCAGGTTCCATGGGTTGCGCGTCGGGCCGAAGGCCGAGTTCTCGGTGCTCGACCCCATGGCGAACTCGTCGGTGTTGGTCTTGCCCAGTATCACCGCGCCCTGCGCGCGCAGCCGCTCGACAACCGTCGCGTTGTAGAACGGGACAAAGCTCTCCAGAATGCGGCTGCCGCAGGTGCAGCGCATGCCTTCCACGCAGATCACATCCTTGATCGCCAGCGGGATGCCCAGCAGTGGCGTGTCTTCGCCTCGGGTACGGCGCGCGTCGGCCTCGTGCGCCTGGGCCAGCGCCATGTGATCGGACACTTGCAGAAAGGCATGCACGCGGCCGTCGACGGCTGCAATGCGATCCAGCATCGCCTGCGTCAGCTCGACCGAGGAAATCTCTTTGCGGGCAAGTCGTTCGCGAGCGGCGTGGATGGTCAAGGCGTAAAGGGACATTTCAAGTGAGTTCCCTGAGTTCCCTCAGTTCCTTCAAGGTTTGTAAGGAGCTCAAGGAACTGAAGGAACTTCCTGGGGTATGGGCGCTCAGTCCAGCACCGCCTGAACTTCGAACGCGTCGCCGCTCGCTTTGGGCGCGTTGGCCAGCAATACGGGCGTCGGGGTGCTGGGCGCGGCGACGTCGTCGCGCATGACGCTGCGCAGCGGCAGGACGTTGGCCGTGGGCGGGATGGCGTCCGTGTTCAGTGCCTGGAGCCGCTGGGCATAGTCCAGGATGTCGGAGAGCTGCTCCTGGAAGCGCGCTTTCTCCGCGTCGGTCAGCGCGAGCTTCGCCAGCTCGGCGATGTGGTCGACCTGCTCACGCGTGAGTGCCATATGACGATTATACATCGGCGCGGGACGAAAGCAAAAGGTCACTCGTTGAACATCTGACCGACCGACACGGCCTCGTGAATGCGCCGCATCACTTCGCCTAGCAGCGGCGCGACGGACAGGATCTTCATATTGGGCAGCTGCTTCGATTCGGGAATGGGCACTGTATTGGTCGTGATAATCTCCTTGATGGGCAGCGCGCGCAGCCGATCGACTGCCGGGCCGGACAGCACGGCGTGGACGAAGGAGAGATACACGTCCGCCGCGCCGTTCTCCTTCACAATGCGCACGGCGTCCGACACGGAGCCAGCCGTATCGACCTCGTCGTCGACGATGATCACGTCCTTACCGCGCACGTCGCCGATCACAGACAGCGCCTGCGCGCGGGCGTCGTTGCCCGTGCGCCGTTTCTCGACGAAAGCCATGGGCAGGTTGAGCTTGTGCGCGAAGTTCCGGCCCTTCTTGGCGAACCCCAGGTCGGCCGTCACGACGACTGCGTTGCTCAGATCCTTCGTGAGCATGTAGTCGCTGAGCAGGTGAAAAGTCGTCAGCTCGTCGCCCGGGATGCTGAAGAAGCCCTGGATCTGGCCGGCGTGCAAGTCCAACACCAGAAACCGGTCGGCGCCTGCGGCGGTGATCATGTCGGCCAGGAGGCGCGCCGTGATGGGGACGCGAGGCTGGTCTTTCTTGTCGCTGCGGCCGTACGCGAAATAGGGGATAACTGCCGTGATGCGGCCGGCGTTGGCTCGCTTCACCGTGTCCAGCAGGATCAACAGCTCCATGATGTTGTCGCTTACCGGCGACGAGGTGCCCTGAATGACGAACACGTCCTGGCCGCGCACGCTGGCCTGCAGGCGGACAAAAATATTCTCGTTGGGGAAGCGGATCACTTCGCACGGGCTGAGCGGAACGTTGAGATACCGGCAGACCTCCTCCGCCATGTGCCGTGACCCCGAGCCGGCGAAGATGCGGATATCGCTGTACGCCCGAGTCACCGATCTCATCCATCCACCTCGTCGGCGTCGCCCATGATCCGGCGGCCATCGCCGGACGGCGCGATCAGGTGACTCACATCGTTCAGACGGTGCACGCGTAGAGCGGGCAGCGGGCCGCCGACTTCCACCACGCTCACCGATGCGTTGTCGAAGCGGAACGGAGGCCGCCGCTCCGGATCGAGTCCGAGCAGATGCGCCAGGTACTCGCCCAGAATCCCGCCGTGCGACACCACGACGATC
>DASSFZ010000581.1:0-6191 GCA_035693785.1 Anaerolineae bacterium
TACTCCAATACTTGAATTGCAGACAATGCTATGTGGGTGATCGGTGCAGAGGGGGCAGTATAGGCGGCCCGCGAGCTTGTTCTGAGCAAGGCCGAGGGAAATCGGGCCCGGCGCAGGCCCGCGTTGCTCTGCTGTCGCACATACGGCAGAGGAACCGATATCGGAACTGGTGCTGGAGAACGGAAAAACCGTCGCAGGCGGCGCACTGGCGCCGGGTCGAATATACATCGCACTGCGCGAGGGCTACCTGTACGCCATCGGCGAAAGTCGGAATTGAGTCACCGCTTCTGAGACGGATCGACCAGCCTGGCGCAGCCGTGGTATACTTACGCCACCTTTCTGGGAGGGAGCAAATGCCGACGCTGCCAGAATACATGCAAAAGCTGCCTGAGTTCTTCGTGCCGGAGAAGGCGAACGGCGTGGATACCAAGGTGCAGTTCGACTTCACAGGAGACGACGGGGGAAAGTATTACGTCCACATTCACGACGGCGTGTGCGATGTGCACGAGGGCGAGGTCGCCGGCGCCCGCACGACGGTGACGGCCACAGCATCCGACTACTTCGAGATCGTCGAGGGCCGCATGGATCCGATGAAGGCCTTCATGACCGGCAAGGTCAAGGTGAAGGGTGACGCGTTGTTCCTGATGAAGTTCCAGCAGATGTTTGGGCGGAAGTAACTGTCTAGCGCGTCTGCCGTTGAATGAATTCGACTTTTGCGACGAAGCCATCGCCTGGCCGGCCGGGGGATTGCTTCGCACAAAGATGCTCGCAATGACGTTGGGCTGAGGAGTGACCAAAAACCTACAAATCGCGCAGGTCGACCGGCTGCAGGTCGGGGTTGTCGCAGGCGCGACGGCCGACCTTGGCGACGTCGATCCACCTTTCGCCCACTTTCGCCCGCACCACATCGGCGGTGAAATCGGTCTGCGTGCCTGCCTGCTCGCTGTTGCTGAAGAGCGACGAGCCTACGCCGTAAATGTCGGCCGGCACGCCGAGTCTCTCGAAGCGCTCGATCTTCTGCGGATTGAACCCGCCCGTCACGACGATCTTCACACTGCCGCAATACTCTTTGGCCCGATCGATCCAGCGATCTGGCAGTGACCACCGCTCCCAGGCTCGATCGAGCGCCTGGCGCACGGTGAACACGAGCCTCGGCGTCACGCCTAAATCCAGCGCCGGATCGCCGAGCGGCGGCACGTTCACGTCGCGCACCGAGCCGCTCGTGTCGAGCCGCACGCCGTACAGCACGTACTTCTTCGCTTCCTCGTCGTCCCCCCCGTCGACACATTCCTGATACTTCTCGAACATCGCGTCGAGCGTGCGCAGCGAGTCGCTCACCGAATCGTTGTTGAAGTCGACGAGCGCGATGCGCGGGATCGAGGCGGGCCGCGTGCGCGCGAAGGCCATCATCGCGGCGGCCGTGTCGCCGAAGAAGCAGGCGATGGCGGCGTGCGCGACCGTGCCGCCGCCCGCGCCGCCCCACCAGTCGCCCTGCGCGTCGGTGCTGACGAACGCGCCGACGCGCGCCCGGTAGTCCCTGTTGAAGCGCTGCACGGCGATGTTGTAAGCGTAGCCGTCGGCGGCCTGCACCTCGTGCAGGTCGAAGCGGGCGGGGAAGAACAGCACCGGCTTGCCGCTCGCGGCGGCGAGCGTGTTATAGACGTTCGTCGCGACGCGGCTGGCGCGCGTGAGGATGCCCAGCGTGGGCGTCTCGAGCAGCGCGAAGTCGCGATAGTGGCCGCGCACGCGCATCACCGGCTGCACCTGCTCCGGGTCGCCGTTGTACGTCACGATGCAACCGTCGTGCACCGCCTCGACCTCGAGCCGGTCCCACGTCTCGACGAAACGGTCGCCGTCGAAAGCGCCGGTGCAGTGCCGCAGCATCGACAGCGCCTTGTCGACGCCGACGACGATCGTCTTGCCCGAGCGGCGCGTGAACCACTGCATCTCGACTTCCATGTTCCCGACGTCCGCGCCGGCCAGCTCGACGCCATGCACGGAAGGATAGCGCCCGTCGTAACCGCTGCGTTCGGCGGCCAGTTGGCGCAGCGTGGCTTCGATGTTCTCGAAATACTTGTCGCTGTACCAGCCTCGGCGCATGCGCTCGACGTCGAGCTTGAAGACGGCGTTGGTCAGGCGGGTCTGGTTGAAGAGGCTCATCGGGTTGGTCGGGTAGTCTGATAGTCGGGTAGTCTGATAGTCGGGTAGTCACGTAGTTTCCCGCTCGCGCTGAGTCGCAGATCCAGTGGCGCTGCCATAGGGGCGCGGGTCACAGACCCGCTTTGAGCGATGGGTAATGACGCAGTTAGCGGCCCTGCGCGATAGACAGCAAGAGCGCCAGCGCGGCGATGATCAGGGCGATGGCGCCCAGGTCTTGTTTCTTCTCGGCCTTCGGCACGATGATCGCCGACTTCTGGAAAGACTGGATGACCTTGCCGTCGAGCCAGAGCTTGATGCGCAGGTGAGCGATGTACAGCAGCAGCGCGATCAGAATGGCCAGTTCGATGCTCATGACTTTTCAGGCAGGCGCTCAGGCGGCGGCCATCGCCGCCGGCTCGGTCTCCGGCACGGCGATGCGCTTGACCACCTCGACGCGATTCTCGGCCATGCTGTAGAGGAAGATGCGGTGCAGCAGCTCGGCGTCGTGGGGCATCGCGCCGATCTGCTTCGCCACCTCGATCGGGGTGTCGAACGTATCGGTGCAATCTTCCGGCACGATCACCCGCACGCCGCGCTTCTGCATGGCGTTGGCGCGCAGGCGGAGGTGCATCGCCAACTGGTACGTGCACAGATCGGTGCAGTCGCCGACGACGATGAAGGTGCTCACCTCGGGATGGGCGTCGAGCCAGGCATCGAGCGGTGTGCCCAGCGTGGCGCTGATGCTGTTCTTGCGCATCACGCTGAACTCGTTCCAGAAGGGCAGGGCCTTATATTCGGGCACGGCCTCGGCGTCTTCGGTGCCGTGAATGCCGTGAGGCGGGTACGCCTCGAACTCTATGGCCTGCGGATCGTGATCTTCCTGAATGGAGATGAAGTGTCGCACGCCGGCGGCGTAGGCGGCGGTCATCAGCCGGACGATGGGGTGAACGATGCGCTGCACACGGCGACTCGCCAGCGGGCCGGTGTAGCAGAAGGCGTTAATCACGTCGATCGAGAGGATGGCCGTCCGGGCCGGATCGCTCACCACCGATTCGAGATTGGGCTGCGGCAGCGCCGCATGCCACTCGTTCAGCCAGGTCAAAAACGGCGTGCTGTGCCGGATAAAATCTTGCGTGTTCATGGCCCCTCCTGATTCATGCAGTTCTGACACTTGCTTCAGACTTCGGAAGTCTGCGCAGGGCTTCCGCAGGCCGAAGCGCCTTGAAGACTTCCGAAGTCTTTCTATATCGCCCATATAGTGTACTTCTGACACTAAGTATATCGCAATTCGGCGCTTTGTCAAGAGCGGATTGCTTCAGACTTCGGAAGTCGAAGACTTCCGAAGCCTTTCTACGGGAACAGCCGGCGCGCGCGGACTTCGGCCACGGCGTCGCTCCGGTACCGATACAGCATCGCCGGGCGGCCCTCGCCGGTGCGAAATTCCCCCGTTTCCTCGATCACTTGTGCTTCCAGGATCTTTCGCCGGAAGTTGCGCTTGTCCAGCGCCGTGCCGAGCACGACTTCGTAGGCCTTTTGCAGCTCGGACAGCGTGAACGTGTCGGGCAGCAACTGGAAGCCGACGGCGGTATATTCGAGCTTGTACCGGAGGCGCGTCAGAGCATAGTCCAGGATGTCCGCGTGGTCGAACGCGAGCGGCGGCAAACCGTACATCGACCACCAGCAGGCGTGGCTCGCATCGCCGCCGGCGCGCACGGCCAGCGGCGCGGGGACGAGCGCGAAGTAGGCCACGGTGATGACGCGCCCGCGCGGATCGCGCTTTGGATCGCCGAAGGTGTACAACTGCTCCATGTATACGTCGCGCACGCCGGTTTCCTCGCTCAGCTCGCGGCGGGCGGCCTCTTCGAGCGGCTCGTCGATGCGCATGAAGCCGCCGGGGATCGCCCAGCGGCCGGTATACGGCGCCGCTTTGCGCTTGACGAGCAAGACTTGCAAGTCGTCATCGCGCAGGGTGAAGATGACGACGTCGACGGTGACACTGGGACGGGGAAAGTGCCTGGGCATCGGGACTCGATAGTTGGTGTCGGATTAACACGAATTTACTGCGAAAGCGGAGCCGTGTCAAGCACAAAACGTGTACATCTCTTCGAGGATGCATTCTCGCCTAAAGCCATAATCCAACCGCCGCCGCTGGCGCTTCACGGCAGCCGCGTGATGCCTGGCATCTGCTTGAAATGCTCATCGAACGCGAAAACTTCTGGGATCCTCAACTGTTGGGACAGCACGAGCAAGGCGCAGTCCGTGTAAGACCATTCCTTGTCGTCGTACTTCTGGAACACGGCCCATGTCTCGCGTTCCAGTTCGGGGGTGAAGGCCGTCCAAAGGTAAACCGGATTCTGGCGCAGCTCGCGCCCGACCCGGAGTGCCGCCTGCGCTCCGTACCTGCGCTTCATCAACGTCATCGTTTCGACGAAGACCAAGTCTAGCAGAACGAAGACGCTTTTCTCCGCCAGCCACTTCTTCACGAAGGCACTGGCCGTACGGTGATGCGCATCTGGCTTGACAACCATCGCGAAGATTGCGCCAGTGTCGACCAAGGCTCGGCGCATGGGCTATCTCCGCGCCTTCTTGGTTGTCCGACGAGGGAGAGCCGCTTCGGCCAGGTAAAGGTCTGGCTGCTCGCTGACCGGGATGCCGTCAATCAGCGGCTGATCGTCCGCGATCATCCCCACGATCTCCCAGATCGAGTCGACGCTCGACTGCTGCGCAGCGGCCGCCTCTTCCTCGCGCTGTATGAGCTGCCGAATCACCTCGGCAATGCTCACCCCATCTCGGCGCGCTCGCTCGGCCAGGAATCGGGCTTGAGACCGAGGCAGTGAGATTTGCAAACGGTGCATCGAAGTCGACATAGCCGCCTCCCGTGAGTGATGTAATAATACTACATCACCATCACCCCTTTGTCAAAGGCGAGCCGTTTGGTGCATGCATTCTAGGATGTTAGACTTGCCATCGCATCATCAGACCTGACAGGTCTACCCGGAAAAGATAACCATGCCCGAAACTCTGAGTTTTGTCATGTTCGCGCGCGGGCGAAGACCCGGCCCGCCCTGGCTGCGCGCGATGGACGACATCCTGCTCGCGGCGGCGCGAGATACGCTCGAGCGCGCGGCCGGCGCCTTCGATCGGATCATTCTCGCCACGCCCGACGCCGAATGGGCCGCGCCGTTGGACGATCCGGAGATTGAGGTCGATCTCGATCCCCCCCATGTGCCGTTCCACTTCGGTCGCCGCCTGGCCGATCTCGTCGCGCGCTTCGATCTCGAACGCATCGTGTACACCGGGACGGCGAGTGCGCCGCTCCTGACCCGCGACGATCTGGCGGCGATCGCACGCGCGGCGCGTGAAGCCGACGCCACCGTCATCGCCAACAACATCTACTCGACCGATTGGGCGGCGATCGTCCCGGCGCAGGCGGTGACCGGGCTGCCCGAGCGGCTGCATACCGACAGCGCACTGGGCTGGGTGCTGTCAAAGGAAGCGGGACTTCCCCCCCGACTGTGGCCGCGCTCGCCGGCCAGCCTGCTCGACATCGACACGCCGCTCGACGCACTGATCGCCGCGCAGCATCCCAGCGCCGGGCCGCGCCTGCGTGCGGCCGTCGCGGCATCGGGCTGGTCGAGCGAGCGAATCGATGCAGCGCGGCGAGTCATGGCGACACCGGCGATGTGGCTGACGCTGATCGGGCGCGTGCCGTCGTGGTCGACGAGCCTGTTGGAGCAAAAGACACAGTGCTGGGTGCGCGTGTTCAGCGAGGAGCGCGGCATGCGCGCGGCGGGAAGACTGGCGAGCGGCGGCGTGCGCTCACTCGTCGCCAGACACTATGCATCGGTTGGTCCGCATCGCTTCTTCGCCGACCTGGCCGAGATGACGGACGCGGTTCTGTTCGATTCGCGCGTGCTGCTGGCCGCGCACAACATCTGGCCGGACGATGCCGCGCGGTTTGCGTCTGACCTGCTCATGCCCGAAGTGATCGACGATCCGTTCTTACGAGAGTTCACGCTGGCAGCCGCCGGGTGCCCGATCCCGATTCTGCT
>DASSFZ010000582.1:0-3046 GCA_035693785.1 Anaerolineae bacterium
TGTGGCCGAAGATAAACTCCCCCGGCTGGCGATTCGTCCTTACCCGGCGCAGTACATCACTTCGTGGACGATGCGAGATGGGACGCCGATCACGTTTCGCCCGATCCGGCCCGAAGACGAGCCGCTGATCGTCAAGTTCCATGAGAGCCTGTCCGATCGCAGCGTCTACCTGCGCTTCTTGCATCCAATGCTGTTGGGCCAGCGCGTGGCGCACGAGCGCTTGGCGCGCATCTGCTTCAACGACTACAATCGAGAGCTGGCGCTCGTCGCCGAGCGCAAGAATCTGGAGACAGGTGAGCGCGAGATCATAGCGGTCGGTCGCCTGAGCAAGACCCGCGGCGTGGACGAAGCCCGCTTTTCCATGCTGATCAGCGACGCTTACCAGGGTCGCGGGCTAGGCTCCGAGTTGCTGCGCAATCTGCTGAGCGTCGCGCGCCAGGAGAAGCTGCGCCGAATCACCGCTGCGATCACCTCGGACAACGCCGCGATGCAGTCGGTGGCGCGCAAGCTCGGTTTCCGCTTGGAGGCCGGCGAGGGCGCGATGATGACCGCCAGCATGGATTTGACTTGAATGCTCTTCGTAGATTTCAAGGAGGTGAGCAAGCGATGCATCGGATGGACAACGGATAAACGAATCCAGGGCGCGCAGTCCGCAAGCCGTATCCGTTTATCCGTTGCGAATTCGTTGCCTCGACCTCCTGGAAACTCCCATTGAGCCGACTTGAATTGGATGTCAGCGTATTGGAGCACCAGCCAGAATGACCTGGCTGCCGTTCTCGTTGGTGTGATACTCGTAGACCTTGCCGTTCGCTTCGAGCACGACCCTATAGCCGGGCGTGATGACCTGCAGGCACATGATGCCCACGGTGTGGACGCCCAGGCAACCGTCGGGCCACTCCACCCCCTCGACGCTCACGATCGTGATTTCATCGACCGGGATGTTGAGCTTCTGCGCCAGGTCTTGTCGTGCGTTGAGCGCAGCCTGAGGCGCTTCAGAAGCGGGGATGCCGGTGAGCTGAGCCGTCGGCACAGGTTCAGCCTGACTCGTTGGCGGCATCGTAGGATTGCTCGCCCGAGTGGCGCTGGGCAGGCCGGTCGGCCCGCCAGGCGCCGGTTGTGCTGTGGTCGGGCCGCACGCAGCCAACAGCAATGCGGCGCCGGCGAGTATGCAGGACAGCAAATGCGCTTTCATGACGATCCTCATCAATGAGACTCAATACATCCCGGAGCATCTTTCCACGACTCTTCGCCGATCTGCCAATCGAATTCTGTGCGCGACATATTTTTAGCTCAAGCCGCCGTCTCCGGCGGCAGACATATCCTACCCTTCCACCCGACCACTCGACCACTCGACTACTCGACCACCTGACCACTCGACCACTTGACCACTCGACCACCTCTAACTCTAAACTCTAACTCTAACTCCCCGACCACAATCATCGGTTGATCCACGCCGCGAAGACACAGCCGGGCGACGCGGGAACGACGATGTGCTCGTATTCGTAGTCGGGCGCAATCAGGTGCAGCACACCGTTGTCGAGGACTTGAAGCCACCGCCCGTCGGAAGACCAATCGTACTCCGAGCCTGCAAGGAGATCCCGGCTGCGCGGCTTGAAGTTCAACGTCTGAAACTTGCCTTCAACCAGGTCGAACAGGATGAGCGACGTGTGTGTGCTGGCGCCATCCCACGTGTTTTGCGCCAGCCAGCGCCCGTCGGGCGAAACGGCAGGGAGGCCGGCTATGTTGCGCTCCAGGCGAATAAAGCTCCGCACCTCTTGCGAGCGCGAGTCGTACACGAAGATCACTCCATACGCCGGCTCTGATGTGGTGGTCCTGGTCTCGTACGCCGAAGCGAAGATCAACACGATACCCGGCTCGCCCGGCGCGGCGAGTACCGGAAACCCAATTGTGAGCGTGTTGGGACGCTCGTCTTCAGGCACCGCAGCCAGCAGCTCCTCCTCCGTCGTCAGAGTGTGTGGCTCATCGTCGCGCGTCGAAGCGGTGACGACTTCGATTATCCAGTCGGGCGGGCCTATTAGACTCGACTGTCTGGAAGTGTAATGACTGTATCCATAGGTCTCTGCGTCGATCCAGAACGGTGGGAAACCAGAAATGTCGTCCTCCACCGGGATCTCGAACAGGGACTGCGCATCTCCATCGCCGCGCAATAGGCTAGGGTTGTCATCCCCTAAACTGTACAAGACGATCTGTGTGCCGTCCGGTGACCAGGCCGGATAGCCGGCCAGTGGCGTTGTCTCGCAGCCCCCTGCGCTGCATCGATCGAGGTGGAGTAGCGTGATACCAGAGAAGTCATCGGCGAAGAGGATCGCGCGCCGCCCGCCCGGATCGAACGTGAGCCGCCAGGGCAGCACGATGGTTTCCGATGCGCCAGCGTAAGCCGTAGCGAGCCGGTTATCCCGCCACAGCACGATGCGCGAGGGGCGCGTACCGCCGATCGGGGGAAGCTCCTGCATCAGGAGGCCGTCGCCGCCCGGCAGCGCGAGCAGGGTGATCATGGGTGAAAGAGCCAGTTCCCTCGTCCACTGCTGCGTCCCGGGCGAATAGCGCAGCAGCGCACCGCCGAGTTGGGCGTCTTCGATACAGTACAGCGCTACGTCCTGATCTGGCGTAGGAAGCGTCGACGGGATCGGCTTGTTGATCGCCGGCGCATCCGGCCAGGCGAGCAGGCCAAGCCGGTTCATCTGCCACTCGATCTCAGTCTGGATAAGTCCTGCGACCCACAAGTCAGATGTCCGATCGAAACCCGCCAACACGACTTCCCGCACCAGCGCCCGGCCGTAGTAGCGAAGCAGCGCCCGGTACCCCGCCTCGTCGACCGGCAGCCCGATGAGCGTGGGCGCCGGCCGCGTTGTCTGGCCTGAGAAAATCATGCGAGCGGCTGGACCGTCCGGGTTTAGGGCCAGCGCCAGGCTGTTAAGGCGCGTGTCGAGTCGCATCTGGAGACGGGTACCTGGCACGCAGGCCCCGGCGCTCGCCTCGCGACACAGCCGGCCGAGCAGCTCGTCGAGATCGCGCGCCAGCCGGC
>DASSFZ010000583.1:0-2098 GCA_035693785.1 Anaerolineae bacterium
CCTTGCGAGTTGGAGTCAAGGCTTTAGCCGGAAACCGCCTAACCCTAAAGGGGGCTTCGCACAGGCTCGATTCCTGTGGCCGCACATGCGGTTAGAAACTGCTCAACGCGGCCCGCAAAAAACGATACGCGATACGCGATAAGCGATAAGCCATCCGCGATCAGTCAACAACCTCGAAGATCACGGCGTACTCGTCGCGGTACACTTCCTTCAGACCGGGATCGTCTGCGGCTCGTTCAAGGAAATCGCCGTGATTGAGGTCCGACATCACGACCTCGCCGCCAAATCGAGAACGAATTGCGTCGCTGGGATGATCGGCCTTGCCTTTGGTGATCCTGACCCACTCGTCGTACAGGCCGGCGTCGTAAAGTTGCATATACGTTGGATCGAGGCCGATCGTGTACAGGTTGGAGGTGTTGTAGAAAAACAGCCGGGTGAAGTCGTCCCAATCGGTCTGGAAAACCATGCTGCCCGGCGGCGTGTTCTCCTTCAGCCAGGCCGACGCGGCGGCGTATTGGTCCGGCGGCCTTGAGCGCGTCATCGCCTCGCGCGCCTGGGAGAGCGTGATGGTCAGCGGCACGATTAGCACGGCTGCGAGCGCGATCGGCGCCCACCGCCGTCGCAAGCCGGTCGACCAGCCTTCGAGGATCGGCGCGATAGACAGCGCGGCGAAAATCAGCGTGAAGGCCGGGAAGTATTCGACGAAGCGGCGCGACTTGAACAGCATCAGGCCGAACGCGACGCTCAACAGGAACGCCGTCAGCGCCGACCGGTCGATGCGCTTCCCGCGCCAGCCGAGCGCCAGCGCGCCCAGCACGAACGCCGCCAGCGCGAAGCCGGAGTTCTCGACGAGCGTCCAGGTTTCATACGGATACCACTCGTTGCCGACCGGCGTGGCCGACTCGCCGATCTTCGGCGCGAGATGGCTCAGGATGAAGGCGACGTTTTGCGGAAAGTATGGATTGACGATCAACCCCAGCCCGATGCCGAGCGCCGGGTACGCGATCGCCCGCCACTCGACGCGCCGCTCCGTCGCGACCGTCGCGACGACGTAGACCCCGCCCAGCAAGAGCAGCAGGGGGAAGCCGTCGAACAGCCAGACGTATACAAAACCGAGCGGGATGAGCCATCGGTAGCGCCTGCCGAGCATCCAATGCAGGCCGAGCACGAGGAGAAGCAGCGAGGCCGACTGCGCCCTCGGCATGCTCATGCGGTACAGGAACGCTTCGGACACGGCGAATAATCCGAGCGCCCAGAGAGATGCCCAGCGCACCCCCTGGCCTCGCAGGAGATGCCAGATCGCGACGAAGGCCAGGGCTGGCATAATCACGCTGGCGATCTTGCCACCGAGCGTCAGTGCCTCGCCCGAATCGCCGAACGCAAAAAGCGACAGGTAGGCGTGATACAGGAGATGGTGATCGTAAAACGCCTCGCGATTGAGGATAGTCAAAGGCAGCCACACGAACGGCGGCTTAAGCCCCTGCTCGCGCACAAGCAGCCCCATCTTCATGTGGTAGTAGCCGTCGTTGCCGGCCAGCGCGGGCGTGGCAAACTGGACGATGGTGAAGAGCGCGGCGAAGAGCGCGAACAGGGCAATAGCGCCGGCGGCGACCTTCCACTGCGTGGACACCTTGAGGCGTGCGACCAGTGTTTGTGTGTTCGGTTGGGTGAAAGGGGAGGTTGCCACCAGGTTTCGTTCCAGGCCTGAATTATTCACCGCACTGCCTATAGTCAGTCGCGGAAAGCGGCGAAAAGTAACGGCCCCGGTAATTGGAATGCAGGCTTCAGCCTGCGGAGAGTGCGCCGCTCGCTACTTTTCCCCCCGCTTTCGGATCTGCGCGATCAACAGTTGAGCCTTTTGCGCATCCTGTTTATACCCGGCCTTTGCGTATATTTGCGCCGCGTACTCGGCATAGCTTAGCGCATCAGCCCACAGGCCGTGTTCAACCAAGATCTCGGCGAGAATACCACAGGTTCCTGCTGCGCCCAACACATTCCCGATTTCTTGAGCGATGTCAAGAGCCTGCCCAAATATCTCGATCGCCCTTCGTACATCCCCTAAACTATAGTGAGCAGTCCCCAGGCTGCCCAGGACTTC
>DASSFZ010000584.1:0-3979 GCA_035693785.1 Anaerolineae bacterium
ACGGATTCCTGTTCTCCGACGAGGCTCCCACTGAAGGCCCCTGCTCTACCATTGAGCTAACGGCCCATTGCGCGGGATTGTAACACGCCGAATGGAGACTGTCAATCAAATGAGCGCGACGCAACACATTTTTCTCTCGCCGCACCTCGACGACGCCGTGCTGTCCTGCGGCGGATTGATCTACCAACTGGCGCAGGCCGGCGAGGCAGTTCAGGTGATCACGATCTTCGCCGGCGATCCGCCGCCCGGCCCACTGACGCCATTCGCGCAGAGCCTCCACGAGCGATGGCAGGCTGCCTCCGCCGACCGCCGCGCTGAGGACGGCGAGGCGCTGAGCCTGCTGGGCGCGCAAGCGACCCACTGGCCGTATGCCGATGCCGTGTATCGCCGCCATCCGGCGACCGGCGCCGCGCTGTACGATTCCGAAGAGTCTATCTTCGGCGAGGTAGCCGAGGCCGACGCGCCGGCGATCGAGTCGCTGCGAGACAGGTTGAAACGGCTCGACCCTTCGGCGCGACTGATCGTCCCGTTAATGGCCGGGCATCATGTCGATCATCAGATCGTGCGCACGGCAGCCGAGTCCGTGGGGCGCAGCTTGATCTACTACGAAGACTATCCGTACGCGGAGACTCCCGAGAAGCTCGAAGCAGTCTTGCGCTCCGGCTCGTGGGCGCCGGAACTTGTTCCGCTGACGGATGAAGCAATCGAGGTGAAAGCCGCCTCGATGCTGGCTTATCGTTCGCAAATAAGCACGTTCTTCAAGAGCGCGCACGAGATGGAGCAGCGCGTGCGCGCGTACGCCGATCTCGTCGGCGGAAATGCCGGCCCGGCCGAGCGCCTGTGGCGCTATCGCTCGTCGGGGGTTTGCGACCTCCTGGGCGCCGGGTGACACACCCGGCAGGAGCGCTCAAGATAAGTAGCACTCGCGGCTCGCTATGCCATCTGCGGTGCACCACAGATTACCCCATGCGTGGCCTACCCTCGATACGTCAGCCGATTTGCCGCGCGCGCCGCATGTGATATAATCCACGAGGACAGGTATCTCCGATCTGGAGGCGCACAATGCATCTCGGCGGCCCGGAACTGCTCATCATATTGGTCATCGTCCTGCTGATCTTCGGCGTGGGGCGCATCTCCCGCGTCGGTAAGGAATTGGGCACCGGCATTCGCGAGTTTCGCAAGGGCCTTTCAGACGATCAGACGGAGTCCGGCAAATCCGAAGAGCAGCAGAAGTAGTCGACCTTTGCGATAGAAGCGCAGGCCCCCGGCGATCGACTCGACCGCTGGGGGCCTTCTGTTCTGTGGCTCTACTGGTTTGGGCAGGAAAAGTCACGGCACACGATAAGTTGCCACGAGCTTGCCGCTCGCGTCCCGTAGATAAGCGACGGTCCCCGTAGCTCCCCATATTGCGTCGCTCGCGCCCCAGTACAGGTCGGACGGCGTGTCGGTTCCGGTCCTGGTATGCACATTGATCTCCGCGTCGGGGAACAGTGTCACATCCGGGAAGGTATAGCGATTGGTTCTTCCGTCGGACAGCGTCCATCCCGTGAGGTTGATGACCTCGCCCAGGTTCGTGAGAATGACCGTCTCTCCGTTGAGCGAGCCTGGCTCTTCGATCTCACGAATGACGACGAGAGCCGGACCGGAAGTCGCCGGCGTTTTTGCGGCTGTCGTTGCAGGAGGCGCGATCTCAGTTGAGCCACCGGCCGGAATAATGATTTCCTGCCCGACCGACAAGATCGCATCTTCGGACAGATCGTTCGCCGCGAGCAAGCCTTCCAGCGATACGTCGAAGCGAAGCGACAGATCCCCGAGCGTGTCACCCGACTGGATCGCGTAAGTGAATGGCCCACGCGCCGTAGGCGTGAGAGCAACAGTCGGCTTTTCGAGAGGGGTCGAGGCGGGCGCCGCCAGCACGGGCGTAGCCTGCGCGACTGAGACCGGGCTCGGGGCAGCCGGACGCCGCGCGTCCCATGCAGACAGAATCAACAGTGTCACCGTGGCCGAGATAATCACATTCATCGCGACAAAGAGCGCTGCGCGCCTCCAGCTCATGCCTTGACCTCGACAGTCGGATAACCTGATGATAACACAAAACGCTCCAGTTTTGCTTCGCGCAAACCCCCGACCCTTACTGTGACGGGTGGGAAGTCGGCTGGTATAATCGTCGCGCCTGAGTGGCGCTCATGAAACGAACACTCACCCGCAGACAACTCTTGAATCTTGCGGGCGCTTCGGCCATCGCCGCGTTCCTGGACGCGTGCAGCGCGCCGGCGCCGGAACAAGCGACTGCGACGCCTTCTGGGTCCACCGGATATCGCGCCTATCTGCCGAACGTCATCGCAGAGACCACTCCTACCCCTGCTCCCAAGCCGACGGCGAAGCCGTCCTCGCCCGAGCCGACGCCCGTGCCGAGGCGGACATTTCCCGCCTTCGCCCGACCGAGCAAGCTAGGCATCGCCGTGCAGCGCTTCCGCTATCCGCAGATCATGGATCGCATCATCGCCGACGGACATCCGCGCGTCGTCAAAATCTTCGAGGATCTGGGGGCGGCGGCGGAGATCAAGCGGCGCTCGCCGAACACGATCGTCGTCGGGCACATCCACCAGGCCTATGATTTCCAGAACGCCATTACCTCCGGCGCGACTGATATGGCCGCCTACGCCGCCGACTTCGTCGCCCGACATTTGAGCCAGTACCAGGTCAACACGGGCGTCGATTACTGGGAAGGCCACAACGAGCCGGTCTTCGAGAACGAAGCGAAGATGGCGCTGTACGGCCAGTTTGAAGCCGAGCGCGTCCGGCAGATGACGGCCTACGGCTTCAAGTGCGCCGTCGGCAACTTCTCTGCCGGCAACCCGCCGTTCGAGCAATGGGATGAGTTCTTTCCGGCGCTGCGAGCAATTCGAGAGTACGGCGGCGCGCTGGCGCTGCACGAGTATTCCGCGCCGACGCTTGACTACGGTTACGATCCATCTTCAGACGACGGTTCGCTGACCTTGCGCTATCGCCGGGTTTACCGTCAGGTGATCCCGGCGGACCTGCATGTCCCGATTCTCATCACCGAGGCCGGCATCGATGGCTTGGTGAGTGCCGATCGGATCGGGGCAGGTTGGCAGGATTTCATCTGGTATTGGAATAAGATTCCGCTCGACCCCGACGCCTTCTGGGCGTATATGGATCAACTTCAATGGTATGACGAGGAACTGCAAAAAGATGATTGGGTCATCGGCGCGACGCTGTTCGTGGCGGGTGGGCAAGCCCACTTCGAGTCGTACGAACTCGTCGGCGAGATGGGGGAGCTGCTGACGCAGTACTGGATGGCGCATCCCGTGGGCTGATGGCTGATAGCTGATGGCGAATCGCTTATCGCATATCGCTTATCGTGCGTCACGCATCGTCTGTGGCAATGGATGACCTCGAGCGGTTCTGGTCGAATATTTTTTCGGAAGATGCGGCGCGGATCGGCGAGGCGTGGGCAACGCTCAGCGCGGGCGAGCGTGAGGCCATCGCCGGACACCTGCGCTCGATCGTGACCGATTCCGATCGGCCTCCCGAGCAGCGCCATGCGGCAAGTATCGCCCTATCCGTCGCGAGTGGTAAGTCTGCGCCGACGATCCTGCTGGCTTCCGGCTCCCCGCGCCGCCGCGAGTTGATCGCACTGTTGGGTCTGCCTTTCGGGACGACGCCCGCGGACGTCGACGAGACGCCGCATTCGGGCGAGGAACCGGCCGCCATGGTCGTTCGCCTCAGCCTCACCAAAGCCGAATCTGCCCGAGCGACCACGCGACCATCGGACTACCCGACTACCCGACCCATTCTCTTGGCCGCCGACACGACCGTCTCGCTCGACGGCGAAATCCTCGCCAAGCCCACCACTGCCGTCGAAGCGCGATCGATGCTCACACGGCTGCGCGGCCGTTCCCACCAGGTCTACACGGCGATCACGTTGATCAACTTGGAGACCGGCGAACAAATC
>DASSFZ010000585.1:0-3524 GCA_035693785.1 Anaerolineae bacterium
CGTGATCTCCGGGTGGGACACCACTTGCTCCAGCGTCATGCCTGCGCCGATGGTCAGGCCGCTGCCATTCCGAACGCCGTGCAGCTCATCGATGCCGCGCAGGCCGATGAGGAACTTCGGCTCGAACTGGCGGCGCTTCATATTGGGATAGAGATCGGTGCCGCCCGCGACGTACATCGCGTCAGGGCCCCGATCGGCCATCATCGACACGGCCTCGGCCAGCGACTGCGGCGCGAGATATTCAAATGGAGGTAGTCGGAGCATCTATCTCACCTCTTTGACCTGAAGGGAACTGGACACTGATTACTGCTCACTGATTACTGATCACTGGTCGGCGGTGCGACGCGGATCGGATCGGGAAACGCGACATCGGGTATGCGCGCCGGCCCGACGCGCCCGCTGCCGCCGCGCGCTTTGTCTTGCAGCCCCTTCAATATCTTTTCGGGATGGATCGGCACCTCGTCGATGCGCACGCCGACCGCGTCGTAGATCGCGTTGGCGACGGCGGGTATGACGGGCAACAGTGGCCCCTGCCCGGCTTCCTTCGCGCCGAACGGCCCTTCCGGATCGTTGGTCTCAACCAGAATCGTCTCGAACTCCGGCGTATCCAGCGCCGTTGGGCTTTTGTAGTCGAGCATCGACGGAATCTTGTGCAGGCCGCGCCGGAAGACCTGCTCTTCCATCATCGCTTCGCCCAGACCCATGTACGCGCTGCCTTCCACCTGCCCGATGACCCATAGCGGGTTGATCGCCGTGCCGCCGTCGTGCCCCAGCCAGAGCTTGTCGACGGTGTACAGGCCCGTCTCCGCGTCGACCGTCACTTCGGCGACGCACGCGGAGTAACTGTAGGCCGGCGTCGGGCCGACACCCGATCCTTTGTAGCGGCCTCCGCGCCTGGGCGGTGTGTAGCTGCCGACCGAGCCGAGCGTGCCGTATTTCTCCTCGGCCAACTGCGCCGCCTCGGCGAACGTCATCGCGCGGCGCTCGTCGTCGATGCAGTAGACGCGGCTGTTCTTGATGTCGAGCGCCTCGGCCGGCAGCTCCAGCTTCTCGGCGGCAGCAGCCAGTATCTTCTCGCGCAGCGGCTTCGCGGCATTGATCGCCGCGTTGCCGGTCATGAGCGTCACGCGGCTGGAGTAGCTGCCCAGGTCGACCGGCGTCAGGTCGGTATCCGAGGTGACGACGACGACGTCGCTCAAGTTGAGACCGAGCACTTCGGCGACGATGTACGCCAGCACCGAGTCCGATCCCTGCCCGATGTCGCTGCTGCCGCAGAAGACGGTCACGCTGCCGCCGCGATCGATTTTGATCTGCGCGCCGGAATGAGGCATCTTATTCCAGTAGATGGGCAGGCCCGCGCCGGTGAGGTACGAGCTGCACGCCAGGCCGAGTCCTTTGCCTCGTGGCAGCTTTCCGCGCCGCGTGTGGAAGCCTGACGCCTCGACGACTTTCTCGATGCACTCGCGCAGGCCCATCGTCGTGATCGTCAGGTGGTTCACCGTCAGGCTGTCCGGCGGCACCAGGTGATCGAGCCGAAGGTTCACCGGATCGAGGCCCAGGTCTTCGGCGATCTTGTCGAGATGCACCTCGACGGCAAAGCGCGGCTGCGGCGTGGCGTGGCCGCGCTTGGGACCACAGGCCGGCTTGTTCGTGAAGACGCGCAGCCCTTCGAACTTGTAATTCGCGATGGGATACGTCACCGTCTGCAGCGCGCCGGTGTAGTAGGTGCTGGCGACACCGTAGCTGCCGTACGCCCCGCCGTCGAGAAACGACTTGAAGTGCATGGCGGTGATGCTGCCGTCTTTCTTCACGCCGGTCTTGATCCACATCAGCACCGGATGCCGCCCGCGATGCGCGTAAAACACTTCCTCGCGGGTAAGCGTGATCTTCACCGGGCGGCCGGTGAGCATCGACAGCCGGCTGACGACGACCTCGTGGTTGAAGGGATCGCTCTTGCCGCCGAAGCCGCCGCCGACCGGTGTGGCGATCACGCGTATCCGGCTGAGCGGCAGCTCGAGTGTTTTCGCCAGCGCACGATGGACGTAGTGCGGCGTCTGCGTCGACGACCACAACGTGAGGCGGCCATCCGGCCCGTATCGCGCGACGGCCGCGTGCTGCTCGATGGGCAGGTGGGTGTTGCCTTCGTAATAGAAAATGTCCTCGCGAACGTGATCCGCTTCGGCGAAGCCCTGCGCCACGTCGCCGAACTCGAGCGCGACGAACTTGTGAACGTTGCCTTTGTCGGCGTACTCGTGAATCTGGATCGACTCTTCGGCCAGCGCCTCGTCGATCGACATGATCGGCGGCAGCAGTTCGTATTCGACGACGATGTCTTCGAGCGCCGCTTCCGCCGTCTCTTCGTCGATCGCCGCAACCGCCGCGACCGGATCGCCGACGTAGCGCACTTTATCGACGCACAGCGCCTCTTCGTCCTGGCTTACCGGCAGGATGCCGAATTTGATCGGCAGGTCCCGGCCCGTGATCACGGCGATGACGCCGGGCCGCTGGAGCGCGGGCGTTACGTCGATGTGCTTGATCAGCGCGTGAGGATGAATGCTGCGCAGGATCTTGCAGGTCAGCATGCGCGGCAGGATCAGGTCGTCGGCATACTGCGTCTGGCCGGTGACCTTCGCCATCGCGTCGACTTTCATGTGGGGCTTGCCGACGACGTTAAGTTCGCCGTTGTTAGACATGAGACACCTCTGGCGTGTTGCGTGTTGCGTGTTGCGTGTCAGCCGCGCGTGTGGCGGCCAGCGCCACGGCTTCGATGATCTTGGAGTAGCCGGTGCAGCGGCACAGGTTGCCGGCCAGCGCCTCGCGGATCGTTTGCGCGTCGGGATGGGGTTCGCGATCGAGCAGCGCCTTGGCCGTGACCAGGATGCCGGGCGTGCAATAACCGCACTGCGCGGCGCCCAGCTCGGCGAACGCCGCCTGCAGCGGGTGCGGCCGGCCGTTATGCGCCAGGCCTTCTACGGTCGTAATGGCGCGGCCCTGCACCTCGATCGGCAGGACGAGGCACGACAGGGCAGGCGTGCCGTCGATCAGCACCGCGCACGCGCCGCACTCGCCCAGCTCGCAGCCGTGCTTGGTGCCGGTCAGTCCCAGGTCCTCGCGCAGCACTTCGAGCAGCGTCTTGTGGATCGAGGTGTAGACCTCGTGGGTTTCCCCGTTGACCGTCAGCGTGATCAGTTGCTTCACGGGCTCTTCTCCCTGCACAATTGGCGCTAGCTACGAAGACAGGTTCTCCCGACTTTGATGGGAAAACCTTGCGGACGCAATTCATTGGACGCTGATTTTCGCGGATTTACGCAGATAAAGCATTTCGATCTGCGTCCATCCGCGTTCATCCGCGTCCCATTTCCCGCCCGATCCGGTAGAGCCCGAAGACACCAAGGCACTAAGATTCTCTGTGCCTCCGTGCCTCGGTGGCTACTTCAATTTCTCCGGCGCGCCGAGCATTTGCGAGATGCGGCGCGTCGTCTGAAGCAAGGCGCGAATCGCCGTCTTCTTTCGGGCCGCGCTGA
>DASSFZ010000586.1:0-12010 GCA_035693785.1 Anaerolineae bacterium
GCAGTGGGTGGCGATGTGCGCGCGAACACCGTCACCTTGATCAGTGAAGAAGTCTTCGTCGGCAGCGCACTCCGGCAGGTGTATCTGCCGCTGATGTTGAAATAATCGCGCCGGCCGACTCGCTCGTCGCGACACAGGAGGTGCATGGTGGTGGGTAACCAGGGATGGCAACGCGTGACGCTCACCATGCTCGTCGCGCTGCTGCTGATGGGCGCGGGACTGACCATCGACGACATATCTGCCGACTCTTCGAGTGTGGTGAGTGGCGTCGTCGTGAATCAGGCCGGTCAACCGTTGGTCGACGCGCATGTCCGCGTGCGGGCCACCGACAACCTGACGTACACCTCTGCTGATGGGCGCTTCATGCTGACGGGCCTGACGCCTGGGTTGGGTGTTGAAATAGCCGCATGGGACTCCGGGGGATACTACATTGCCGGTCAGGTGATCACGCCGCCGGTGTCCGGCATCACGCTGACACTGCGCCCCTATCATACTCAGGACAACCCGGATTATGTGTGGCTGGAGCCAACGGCCAATCCCAGCGTGACGCTTCAATGCGGCAACTGCCACACACCTATTCTGCCACAATGGCAGACGAACGCGCATGGCACGGCGACCTCTAATCCACGGTTCTTTTCGCTCTACAACGGCACAGACCTGACCGGCACAATCACCCTCTCGCCCGGCTTCAAACTTGACTTTCCCGGTGTGGCCGGTAACTGCGCCACTTGCCATGCGCCGGGGGCGGCAGCCAACGCGCCATTCAACACCGACGTGAATACCGTGCGCGGCAATGTGACCGCTACCATGCACTGTGACTTCTGCCATAAAGTCGGCGGCATCTACTTGAACCCGACCACACGCGTCCCATATGCCAATGCCCCCGGCGTGCTCTCACTGCGCTTGCTGCGTCCGCCCGCTGGCGATCAAATCTTCTTCGGCCCGTACGATGATATCAAAGACCCGGATACCTTCCTGCCAGAGATGACGCAAAGCGCCTATTGCGCTCCATGCCATAGTTTCACTTTCTGGGGCACCCCGATTTACCAGAGCTACAATGAGTGGCTAGCCAGTCCTTATGCAGCCAAAGGAGTAGAGTGCCAGGCTTGCCACATGCCTCCCAACGGTGACCACTACTTCGTCCCGCCCGAGCGCGGTGGCCTTTGGCATCCGACCGAGAAGATTCCCAGCCACCTCGACCTGGGTAGCAAGGACACGGCTTTCATGCAGAATACGGTTGCCATGACGCTAACGGCTCAGTCGATCGTCAATACCGTGCAAGTCAGCGTGACGTTGACGAACGTGGGGGCCGGTCATCACGTCCCGACCGATCATCCTGGCCGGCACATGATCTTGACGATTCAGGCGATGGATGAAGCAGGACAGCCCTTAACCCAGTTGTCAGGCCCGATCGTGCCGGATTGGGGTGGCGCACAAAGCGGGCTGCCTGGCCAAGCCTTTGCAAAGGTGCTGCAAGATGTTGCCAGCGGCCAGGCGCCGGTCATCAACTACTGGAAGCAGACGCGCATCATCAGCGACAGTCGCATCCCGGCAATGGGCAGCGCCGCATCGACCTACACATTTCTTGCGCCGGCATCAGGCGGATCGATCACCGTCACGGCCGAGCTGCGCTTCCGCCGGGCGTTTGCCTCGCTGATGGAAACTAAGGGCTGGGACACCGCCGACGTCGTGATGGAGACTGAGCAAGTCGCTGTCGCCGCCCCAACGTGGTGGGGCGTCTATTTGCCTCTGGTTCTAGCTGAGCACCCACGGTGAAAGTTTCGGCTCATAATGCGGATCAGACTTCGATGATCTTCTTCTGAATCGCGTACTTGACCAGGTCACTTCGATCGTGCAGGTTCAGTTTTTGCATCAGGCTCGCGCGATGGGCCTGCACGGTCTTGATCGACAGGCCGAGCAGCTCGGCGATTTCTTTGCTGGTATGGCCTTCGGCGATCAGTTGCAATACTTCACGCTCGCGCGGCGTCAACTCGTCCGGCGCCGGCATCGACCGGACGGCGTCCGTGCGCAAATAGTCTTCGATGACTTTCCGGGCGATGGTTGGCGAGAGCGCCGCATCGCCGCGATGCACCGTGCGGATAGCCTCCACCAGTTCGTTCGCAGCGGCATGCTTGAGCACGTAGCCCGATGCGCCGGCCTTCAGCACCTGCCGGATGTACTCCTCGTTGTCATGCATGGTGAGCACCAGGATGCGGGTGTCGGGACAATCACGCTTAATCTGGCGCGTGGCCTCCAGGCCGTTCAGCAGGGGCATGGCAATATCCATCACGACCACGTCCGGCCGCAGCTCATGCGCCAGGTGAACGGTCCAACGACCATCTTCCGCTTCGCCGACCACCACAATGTCCGGCTGGTCTTCCAGCAGGGCGCGAATGCCCTCGCGGAGGATGGTGTGATCGTCCGCCAGCAATATCCGGATTTTATTCATTGCGAGCCTCCTCCATCGCCAGCAGGGGTAGGCACACCCGCAGCCGGGTGCCGCGACCGAGCACCGAGTCGAGCGTCACTTCGCCCCCGACCAATTCTGCCCGCTCCTGAATGCCCAACAGTCCCATGCGTCGCAGTCGCAGCGCCTGCCCGGTGATCTTGGCTACATCGAAGCCGCGACCATCGTCGTCTATCCCCAAGCAGACGCTGCCGCCATCCCGCCTGAGGCTGATAGCGACTGACTTCGCCTCGGCGTGACGCACGATGTTGTTGATAGCCTCTTGCGCAATGCGGAACAGAGTCGTCTCCAACTGTGACGGCAGACGCATGGCCTCGTCCGGCGCATCGAGCGTGACCTGAACCCCGATCTCCTCCAGGTTCGATCGGGCGTACCAGCGGATCGCCGGCACCAACCCGAGATCGTCCAGCATCGTCGGGCGCAGGTCATAAATGACCTTGCGCAGGTCTTCCACGCTGCGGGTGGCCAGTTGGCGCGCGGCGGCCAGCCGACTCTGCAGGTTGCCATTCGACGTCCCGGCCGCGACCGCGCTCTCCAGTCGCTCCAGGTTGATGATGAGAGTGGACAGAGACTGAATTGTTTCGTCGTGCAGTTGCCGTGCTATGCGCTTACGCTCCTCCTCTTGCGCATTGATGGCCCGCTCGGAGAGTGCGCGCAGTTGGAGTGCGCGCCCCTCCAGCCGATCGAGCATCGAACCGAGCGCGCCGGCTAACCGGCTGATGTCGGGGTCGGCCTCTGCCGTCACGCGATCAGGAATATCGGCCCGCCCGGCCTGTGCACGTTCGACGGCCTCGCCCAATTCGTGCAGCGGGCGCAGCGTTGTCTTGACGATCCAGTAGTTGACCAACAGGCTGGTGACAATGCCGATCGATGCGAACAGGAGAATCCACCTGGCGAAAACCTCGCCCGGCAGGATAGACAGGTAGTGCGTGAGCAGCGTGCCGGCAATGGCACCTCCGATAATGATAATCGAATTCCCCAGCATCAGCCGCTTGAAGATCGGCAGACGAGAGAGGCGTCGCCGTACACGAGTCGTCCAGCCACGGAGAGGAGCCATTACGAGCATTATGTTATAGGCGCCCGGGGGCGAATAGTGCCAGGATTCCCTGTCCAGGCTGATATTCGTCACCTCACCCGGATCGATTTTACCCCAAAATAGGTTCTTCACCTGGCCGTATCTCAATTCCTCAGCCGATGCGCAGACCAGCAGGTTACTCTACACTGTTCACAGTACACCGCGTGGAGGGTATGCACACAAAACATGTCAGGCCAGACGTAGGGCGGCTTTCCATAGCCGCCAATTTGCGGCGCGTATGGAAACGCGCCCTACGGTGGATGACAACCTTTGCGTGCACACCGTGGAGGATAACCATGTGCGCTGCACCGGCCATTCCACAGCGGCACACGGCGGAAGCGGATTTGCTGACACGTGCGATCGCCGGCGACCGCGACGCTGCCGGTGCCTGCCTGGATCAGTTGGGTTCAGATAACAAGTGGCTCCAGCACATGATGCTGGAGGCGATGGGCAACTGCGCCGACGTGCGGTTGTGGCAGCGGCTTCTGACCTACCTGGCGCTTCATCGCTGGGGAGAACACGCTCACCGCGGGCATCGGGCGGACAGCGAGGCATCCAAACGGATCGACGCGGCGACCGTCAGCCTGTTTGTTCAGGACGATGTGCCGGAAGTCGCGCCCGTGAAGCTGGCCGTGCTGCACGAAGCGCTGACCGAGCCGGAATGCCGCGTCCGAAACGCCGCCGCGACCTTGCTCGGCCTGCGGGGCGATGTGCGGGCGATCGAGGTGCTGGTCGAAGTCGTGCGCAGCGGCGAGCCGGACTGCAAGTTGCGGGCGGTTGCCGCGCTCGGCAAATTGAACGACGAACGTGCAGGCTGGCCGCTGATCGAAGCGCTGGCGCTGGACGATGAGCAGGTGCACCACGAAGCCGGGCGGGCGTTGGGCGAACTGGGGGACAAAGCCGTACCCGCCTTGATCGATGCGCTTAAGTATCCCCAGCCGCACGTGCGCTGGCACGCGGCCCGCGCCTTGGGCAATATCGGCGATGCCCGATCGGCGGCTGGCCTGCTCGAAGCGCTGACCGATAATGACTCCGGCGTACGCTGGGCAGCGGCTGATGCGCTGGTGGCCATCGGCGAACCGGCCGTACCCAGCATACTGGAATGGCTATCACGTCACACGCTCTCAGAAGACGTGCGTCAGGCTGTCTACCACGCGCTGCATCAGATGCCGTCGCGCCGGATCCAGGCTCGCCTGCAGCCCGTCCTGGAGGCTCTGCGCAGCCCGGCCTCAGGGATCGAAGCGCCGGGAGCAGCCTACCGCTTGCTTCAGGCCTGGGAGAGCCGATCATAGTGGTTTCCGGCTAAAGCCTCGACTCCGGCGTAAACCGAAGTGGAATCCGCTCTGGCGCGGTTTGCCGTGGCGATGCGCGCCGGGCTGTTTCGAAGACACAGTGAGAAAGGGTGGTGAAGTAATGAGCGAATCACGCGCGACTCAAGCCAAAGGCGAATTCGCCATGGAAGAGCCGGAGGCTGCTCTGGAAATAATGTATATCGAAGAATACCTGCGCGGCAGAGGCCATACGCTACAAAGCTTACAGAGCTTGCCAGCGGCAGAAGCCAGGCATCTCTTGATCGAAGCGTCATCGTATGCGTCGGCCAAGCTTGCCGAGGTGGAAACACGCGCGCAACTCATGCAAGACCTTCACGGTACCGCGCCCCCTCTTTAGCGGGAAGAGTTCGCCATGTCGAGAGTGGCCGAGGATTCCAGCCCGCTGCTCGAAGTCATTCGCCGCAAAGAGGCCGAGGCCAAGCGCCGGCTCGCCGCCGAACGCGAAGCGGTCGAGGCTGCCCTGGCTGAAGCGGAACGGCGTGCTCGCGACCTGCTGGCCGCCGCCGAGGTCGAGGGACAGCGCGCCGGCGAGGCGGGACGGCAGGCAGTCCTGGCCGAGGCGGAGCGCAATGCCCAGGCCATCGTCGCTCAGGCACAGGCCGAGGCGGAAATGCTTCAGCGCGCGGGAGAACGCCAGATGGTCGCCGCCGTTGCGCGGGCCTTTGAGATCGTGATCGGAGGTCCGCATGAGACTTAGAATGACGTGTGTGCAGATCATCGGCCTTAAGACGCATCTCATGCCGGTGGTGCATGTGCTGCACCAGTTGGGCTGCGTGCAGATCGACGACATCGCCGAGGCGGGTGATGTTTCCGCGCGCCCCCTGCATCTCGATCCCGAAACGGTGCGGACACAGGAAGAGCTTGGCTACCTGGTGGCAAGGATCGAGGGCCTGTTGTCCACACTCGACGCCGGCCAGATTGAATCCGGCGCACCCATCGCCGATCAGGCCGCAGGCGAACGGCCCATCTCCGACTGCGTAGCCGAGGCGCGCGCCGGACTGGACACACTGGGTCCTTCCGTGCAATCACTCGTTTCGCGACGAGAGGCTTTGGAGGCAGAGCAGGCATCGCTGCCGCGCTACGAAGCCGTGCTACGCAAACTGCTGCCGATCGCGCCGCCGTCTGCGCGCGATGCCGCGAACATTTCGATCGGCGTGCTGGTGAGTCGTGGGCACCTCGGCGTGTTGGACGCCATCGCCGAGCGCGTGCTGAATCTCACCGGCGGCCGCGCCGAGATCGCGGCACAAGACGTGGACGCGACGATGCGGGCCATGCTCATGGTGATCCCGCGCGAATTCGCCGGCGAGGTCGAAGCGCTCCTCGGCCGCGAGGACATCTCGCGCCTGCGCCTCCCCGCCGGATTTGCCGATCAGCCGCCGGACGCGGCTGTGGCGGCGCTGAGCCGGCGGATCGCGGCCATACCGCTCGAACTGTCGCAGATCAAGACCGAGCTCGCCTCATTGGCTGAGGAGTGGGGACCACGCCTGGCACGGTGGCGCGCGTCTCTGCGTGAGTGCCTGGAAGAGTTCGCCATCCTGTCACGCCTTGGCGAGACCGACCTGACCTTCGTGCTCGTCGGATGGACGCCCGAGCGCGATGTGCCCCGAGCACGCCGGGCGCTGAGAGACGAGGTGGGTCCTGCGGTCGTGATGCAGACCCTATCCCTCGCACCTGAAGATCGCAGAGCGCGCACGCCGGTCGCGCTGGCTAACCCCGGCCCGGCCCGGCCGTTTCAGAGCCTGGTGCGTATGATTGCTCTTCCGCGTTACGAGGGCATTGATCCCACACTGCTGATGACGCTCTGCCTGCCGTTGTTCTTCGGTATGATTCTCGGCGACGTAGGCTATGGTGCGCTCCTCTTCCTGCTGTGTCTCGCCATGCTGCGGCGATTCCGCCAGCCGGGTGCTCTGCGCGATCTCGTTCAGGTAGTGATGATGGGATCGGCGTGGGGCGTGGTCTTCGGGTTTTTGTACGGCGAGGCATTCGGCACGCTCGGCGAGAAACTGGGCCTGCACCCGATCTGGATTGATCGCACGAGTGCCGATCAGGTGGCCGGGCTGCTGTTGTTTACCGTCGCCGTGGGGGCCGTCCACGTCACACTCGGTCTCGTCCTCGGCGTGTGGGAGGCATTCCGGGAGCGAAGCAGGCATCTGTTGCTCGAACGCGGCGGGATGCTCGTGGGGTTGATCGGGCTTTTCCTGATCGTGTCGGTTGCGGTGAAGTGGCTGCCGGCCGGATTCATGACGCCCGGGGCCGTGGTGCTCATCGTCGGCATCGCCCTGCTTGGCTCGTCGCTCGGCTGGCTGGGGTTGCTCATGGGGCCAATCGAGTTCATCGGGTTGGTGGGGAATATTCTCTCTTATCTGCGTATTGCTGCCATCGGGCTGGCCTCGGTCTATCTGGCGCGCGTCGCCAACGACCTGGCGGGGAGCGTCGGCAACGTTGTGGTCGGGGTCATCATCGCCGTGCTCATTCACGCGCTCAACCTGGCACTCGGCGCATTCAGCCCTACCATCCACAGTTTGCGTCTGCACTATGTGGAATTCTTCCGCAAGTTCTACGAGGGTGGAGGGCGACCGTTTGAGCCGTTCGGACGTACAACGTGAGGCGTGACAACGTGATGCGTAAAACGTGATGCGTGAAACGTAAAACGTGAAACGTAAAACGTAAGACGTTGCACGCATGACGGAATATCTGGAGGCGCACATGGATGCTACAGGATTGGTCGCTATCGGCGCGGGATTGGCAGTTGGCCTGGCCGCGATCGGCACGGGATTGGCCCAGGGCCGGATCGGATCGGCCGGCGTCGGCGCGGTTACCGAGAAACGAGAAATGCTGGGGCCGGTGATCTTGCTCATCGCCATTCCTGAGACGATGGTGATCCTCGGGTTCGCCGTCGCCGCAATGGTCCTGCTCCTCGGTGGAGGACTGGGCGGATGAGCGCAGAAGCGATCCTCGACGCCATCGAAGCTTCGGGCGAGACTGAAATGGCTCACCTGCGAGCCGACGCCGAAGCACGGGCGCAGAGAATACTGGACGAGGCCGAGCGCAAGGCCGCGACGATACGAGAACAAGCCCGGCGAGCAGCCCTGCGACCGGCTGCCGGCGAGCGAGCGCGGCGGTTGCACCAGGCCAAATTGGAAGCGCTGCGCATGGTAGGCGAGGTTCGGGCGCGGCTCGTGGAGGAAGCGCTGGCTGAAACGCGCCAGCGCCTGGCCGGTCTGCGCGCTGAGCCTGGCTATCCGCTCATCTTGCGCCGGCTGGTCGAGGAAGCGATTCACGCGCTTGGCGACGAGAAGACAGACGGCGGTTGTCCATTGTTGGAGATCGACCCCCATGATGACGTGCTGCTGCGTCGCATCCTGGACGAGCTGGGTCTCGATCTGCCGATCGTGCCCTCTCTCAAGTGTTGCGGAGGCGTCGTGGCTCGCAGCGGCGATGGACGCATCGTGGTGACGAATACACTCGAGGCGCGCCTCGAGCGGGCCACGCCGTTCCTGCGTCGAGACCTGGCGGCCTTCTTTGAGAAGGAGCAGAAGGAACAGAAGGAAAAGAGGGAACTCACCCCAGTTCCTTCACTTCCTTAGAGTTCCCTGTTTTGACTCATGTCCGACTTTGATTACGGCAACGCTCGTTTGCGAGCGATGAAATCTCGCCTGCTTTCGCGCAGAACGCTCGATGGGCTGGCCGAAGTGGGGAGCGTGCAGGGTCTGATCACGGCGCTCACCAACACGGCCTATCGCCAGACGATACAAGCGGCGCTGGTCCGCCTGACCGGTATGGAGTGTCTGGCCGAGGCGCTGCGGAACGATCTGGTCGCCACGGTAGGCCAGGCGCGCACGTTCTATTCCGGGCCGGCGGGTGATCTGGTGACGCTGGTGCTGCGCCGCTACGACCTGCACAACGTCAAGACCGTGCTGCGCGGGTTGGCTCGACACGTGCCGGTCAATGAAATCCTGGCCAACACGCTGCCGGTCGGTGAACTGCGGCCGGCGGACCTGGGCGAACTGGCGCGTGCGGCGAGCGTCCGCCCGGCGATCGATTTGATGGCCACGTGGCGCCTGCCGCTGGCACAGCCGTTGCTCGAGCTTCGCGCCGCCGAACGAGGCCGGAATGGCGGCGTCGAGTTGCTCGAAATGGAAGTCGCGCTCGATCGCTGGCATTACCGCACGGCGATGGCAGCCGCGGGCAAGACAGACACCGTATTGGGCGAGGCACTGGCGCTGGAGGCCGATGCCGCGAACATCGTGACGGCGCTGCGCCTCATCGGCGTTTCAGATGCGGCGACGATTCTACGTGAACGATTCGGATCCGATAATGCCACACCCTTGTTCGTCGGCCCCGGCCGCGTGCCGCTGGCGCTGCTGGCCGAAATGGCCCGCCAGGAGTCGATATCCACCGCCGTCAACATGCTCGCCGAGACGCCCTTCGGCGCAACGTGTGCCGGCGTGATGGATGCCTACGCGGCCTCGCCACGTCTCAGCGTGTTTGAGCACGCGCTGGCGCGGCAACAGCTCCGGTATGCAGCCGGCCTGATCGTGCGCGATCCACTCGGCATCGGCGTATTGCTGGGTTATGTGGCGCTCAAGACGAATGAAGTCGCCAACATCCGCGCGATCGCGCATGGCTTGACGCTCGCCGAAAAACCAGTCCGCATACGGGCCGAGCTAATGTTCTTGGAGACTGACTTGAAATAGCGGGCCGGGCTCCCATGCCCGGCTACCCGGCGGCGTGGGAGCCGCCTCCGCTAGCAATACTGGGAGTGAGACTGAAATATGAGCCGCCTGCTCGTTGTCACACGCCCTTCGCTGGCCTCCGGATTTCGCCTCGCCGGAGTTGAAGCGTTTCCGGCCGAGGACGCCGAAGAGGCCCAGGCGATGATCGTCGAATGGCTCGAGGCAGGCGAATCCGGTTTGCTCGCCATCGACGATGGGCTGGTCGCCAGCTTCGACCTCGCCTTCCGGCGCAGGCTGGAAGCGGCCGACCGTCTGCCTTATCTGGCCATCCCTGGCGGCGAACCGCTGGGGCCGGGTGTGTCGCACAAGCGCCGGATCGCCGAGCTGATTCGGAAGGCCATCGGGTTTCATATTACGTTTCAGGGAGAGCAGGCGTAACATGAATGAATCGGGTCATCGAACGGGCAGCATAACCCGCGTCGCAGGGCCGGTTGTCGCGGCAGTCGGACTGGAGGATGTCCGCCTGTATGATGTGGTGCGCGTGGGAGAGATGGGCCTGATCGGCGAAGTGATCCGGCTCAGCGGCGGTGTGGCCACGATTCAGGTCTACGAGGACACAAGCGGGCTGAAGATCGGCGAGCCGGTGCTCAACACCGGCGCGCCGCTCGTCGCCGATCTCGGCCCGGGCTTGTTGGGGAGCGTGTACGACGGGCTGCAGCGGCCGCTCGAAGACCTGGCCGCTGCGACCGGGTCCTTTCTCGAGCGGGGGGTGGCGGCTTCGCCGCTGGCGCTGGAGAAGCGATGGCCCTTCATGCCGTGCGTGACACTGAGGCAGCGGGTCGGTCCGGGTGATGTCCTGGGCGTCGTGCCCGAGAGCCAGACCATCGAGCATCGCCTGCTCGTGCCGCCGGGCGTGAGCGGGCGGGTCATCGCCGTTCGCGCCGGGGATTTTACCGTGGAGGAGCCTGTCATCGTTCTGGATGTCGAAGGGAACGGGCAGGCCGGCCAGCGCGAGCTCACGCTGATGCAAAAGTGGCCAGTCCGCCGGCCGCGCCCGTATCAAGCGAAACTCGATCCCGATCAGCCGTTGATCAGCGGGACGCGCATTATCGACACCTTCTTCGCCGTCGCCAAGGGCGGCGCGGCGATCATTCCGGGGGGGTTCGGCACAGGCAAGACGGTCGCCGAACACTCGCTGGCGCGCTGGGCCGAGGCCGACGTGGTGGTGTACGTGGGCTGCGGCGAGCGCGGCAATGAGATGACCGAGGTGCTCGAAGAGTTCCCAACGCTCGAAGACCCGCGTCACGGCGCGCCGCTGATGGCGCGCACGATCCTCATCGCCAACACGTCGAACATGCCCGTCGCCGCGCGCGAGGCCAGCATCTACACGGGCATCACGATCGCCGAATACTATCGCGATATGGGGTACGACGTGGTGCTGCTGGCCGACAGCACGTCGCGATGGGGCGAGGCGCTGCGCGAGATTTCCGGCCGGCTGGAGGAGATGCCCGGCGAGGAAGGCTACCCGGCGTACCTGGCGACGCGCCTATCAGAGTTCTACGAACGATCGGGACGCGTGATGTGCCTGGGCAGCAACGGCCCCGGGCGGTCAGGATCGGTCACGGTGGTCGGCGCCGTCTCGCCGCCGGGCGGCGACTTCTCCGAGCCAATGACGCAGAACTCGCTCCGCGTGGCCGGCACGTTCTGGGCGCTCGATTACGATCTCTCGCGCCGCCGCCATTTCCCGTCGATCAACTGGACGCGCAGTTACACGTTGTACAACCTGCGCCCGTGGTACGCGAAAGAGGTCGCGCCAGACTGGAGCGACCTGGCCCGCGAGGCGATGGCGCTGCTGCAGCGCGAAGTGGAGCTGCTGGAGATCGTGCAACTCGTCGGCCCCGACGCGCTGGCCGAATCGCAGCGCACCGTGTTGGCCGTCGCCCGCATGCTGCGTGAGGACTTCCTGCAGCAGTCGGCCTATCACGAGATCGACCGTTTCTGCCCGTTGTCCAAAGCCTACTGGATGCTCCGTGCGATCATCGCGTTTTATCGCCGCGCGGTCGCCGCGATCGACGCCGGCGTCTCACTCGAGCGCATCACCGCGCTGGCCGTCGTCGCCGAGATCGCACGCATGAAAGAGTGGCCGGTAGCGGAGGCGGAAGGGAAGCTGCAAGCCTTGATCCAGCGCATCGAAGAGGAGTTTCTAAGCCTGACATGACCATCCGAGCGTTACCCACCCTCATCACCAAAGAATATTGCACGCTGACGCGCATCGCCGGACCGCTGATTTTCGTCGAGCGCATTCGCGACGTGGCCTACAACGAGATTGTGGAGATCACCGGGCCGGATGGTGAAGTGCGGCTTGGGCAGGTGCTGGAAGTGGATAAGCGCCTGGGCATTGTGCAGGTGTTCGCCGGGACAGGCGGCCTGGATTTGGCCCGGACGCGCGTGCGCTTCACCG
>DASSFZ010000587.1:0-3236 GCA_035693785.1 Anaerolineae bacterium
AATCGCGCAAAATCCTGGAGGCGGCGCGGGCGCTCGGCTTCGGCCTGAAGATCCATGCGGACGAATTCGCGCCGCTGGGCGGGACGCAGCTCGCCGTCGAGCTGGGCGCGGCGAGCGCGGATCATCTCGTCGTCACGCCGCTGCGCGAAATCGAGGCCCTGGGCCGGTCAAACACGGTTGCCGTGTCGCTGCCAGGCACGCCGTTCGGATTGGGGCAGACGGCTTTCACTCCCGCGCAGGCAATCCTCGGCGCGGGCGGCATTCTGGCATTGGCCACCGATTGCAACCCGGGCACGACCTGGTGCGAGTCGATGCAGATGGTGATCGCCGTCGCCTGCCGCTATTTGAGGCTCACACCCGCGCAGGCGATCGTCGCGTCGACGCTGAACGCGGCGCACGCGATCGGGTTGGGAGACCGGATCGGCTCGCTGCAACCCGGCCGGCAGGCCGACGTCATCATCCTGGACGCCCCGGACTACCGGCACGTCGGCTATCGCTACGGGGTCAACCTGGTTGAGAAGGTGATTAAGCGCGGCCGCCGGGTGACACACGCGGCGGGAGCGCTTGTGTCTTCATCCGTCGAGACGCGCCAAGGGCGTATGGACAACTCCGTGGCTATGACCGAGAGAGGAGGAATAAGATGAAGGTACGAGACATCATGACCACCGACGTCGTCAGCGCGAAGCGCGGCACGTCGGTGAACGAGCTGGCCAAGCTGATGGGCGCTCGCGACATCAGCGGCGTGCCGGTGCTCGACGACGACGGGGCGGTCGTCGGTATCGTCACCGAGCTGGATATGATCGCGCGCAACACGCGGCTGGACATGCCGCGCTTCATTCAGATACTCGACCTGGGCCGCATCCCACTCGAGCGGCGCAGCGATTACGAGCACCGCATGCGGCACATGCTGGGCACGCGCGCCGAGGATCTGATGTCGGAAGAGGTCGTGACGGTCGGCCCGGACGACAGCGTGGAAGACCTGGCCGAGCTGATGGTGAAGCGCCGCGTCAACCCCGTGCCGGTGGTCGAGAACGGAAAACTGGTCGGCATCGTCAGCCGCGCGGACATCATCGACATGATGGCAGCAGAGGTGGGGGAGCCGCCAGGAGAACAGTAGCGTTACTTCGATGCACCCTTGCGCCGATCGGAAATGAACCAGTAGACCTTCAGCGTCACGCCGATCACCACGACGGCGGCGGCGACATAGTTGAGGATCGTGCCCAGATCGGGCGGCGGCCCCGGCGGGCGGGCGGGCACGCTATCCGGCTCAGAGAGACCCGGCAAGAACGCCTGGAAAGTACTCTGCGGCGTGGGCGCATTGTCAGTGCACGGCAGAGCCGAGCTGCATTCGAGTGGCTCGGAGGTAGGCGTCGGCAGCGGACTCACGACAGTTGGAAACAGCGGACTAGCCAGGGGGGTCGAAATCGGACTCTCGATTTGCATCCATCGCGCGCGCGCTGATCCCAGTGACATAACCTGCGCGGGCAACGCAGGCGCGGCGATCACCAGGCTGGCGAGGGCCAGCATGCAGGCAATCGTGACGACGATTCGAACCGGCGTGAAAGGGCTTTTCTTCACGATGCGACCTCGTGAGGGCCTCAAGGCTCTCGCAAGGCCGCAGTTTACCATTCAACGGCGAAACGCGCACGCCGCGCCGCGCCCGTATGACCGATCCGTTCCTGTCTCAGGGAGGCCGGTCAAGCCAGATGCTCCCGGACGATCTCGACGAGGGATGCAGCGTCGTACGGCTTCTGAATGAAGCCTACCAGCCCGAGGCCCGTGAAGCGCCGGGTCGCCTCCGCTTCGCTGTATCCGGAGGACAGAATCACCTGAATGTCGGGGTTGATCTCACGCAGCCGGCGGAGCGTCTCGTCGCCGGTCATGCCCGGCATCGAAAGATCCAGTAGCACCAGGTCGATCTCGGCCGCCCGATCCCGATACAAATCGATGCCTGCCGCGCCCGTAGCCGCGCTGACGACCTGCACGCCTTCGATCTCGAGAATGTCGGCGACGGCCTCGCGCACCGGCGCTTCGTCGTCGATGACGAGCACACGCCCGCGAGGTGCGCCGGCCGGCGCAGCCGCACGCGGCGCGATCGGTTCACTCGACGCTTCTCCCCCGGCCGGAAAGAAGAGCCGGAAAGTCGTCCCGCGCCCGACCTCGCTGTCGACCGACAGTCCACCCCGGTGCCCGCGCACGATACCCAGCACGGCGGCCAGCCCCAGGCCGCGCCCCGTGAACTTCGTCGTGAAAAACGGGTCGAAAATCTTCGACAACGTCTCGACGCTCATGCCGCTGCCGTCGTCGCTCACCTCCAGCACGACGTACTCGCCGGGGGCAAGAGGCTCTCCCGTGTGCCGCCAGAGTTGATCGTCTGCGGCGCTCACCGCCTGCACGCCGGTCGTCACCCTGACCGTGCCGGGTCGCTCGCCGATGGCTTCGGCCGCGTTGATAATCAGATTCATGATGACCTGCTGCAACTGGCCGACGTCGCCTTCGATCGCCGGCAGCGGCTCGGCTGGCAGCGAGCGCAACTGCACGTTCTTGGGCACGGCGACCTCGAACAGATGCAGGTTCTCGTGAATCAGCTTGTTCAGATTGACGGTGCGCTTCTCGAACTGGCCCCGGCCGGAATAGGCGAGCATTTGTCGGGTCAGGTCGGCGGCGCGCTCGGCGGCTTTGACGACTTTCTCCACGTGCGCGCGGGCCGCGCTCTCCGGCGGGAGTTGCGCCAGCGCGAGTGAGGCCTGCCCCAGCATCGCCACCAGGAGGTTGTTGAAGTCGTGGGCGATGCCGCCGGCGAGCACGCCCAGGCTCTCCATCTTTTGCGCCTGGCGCAGCGCCTCTTCCGCCTGCTTGCGCTCGGTGATGTCTTGCGTGACGCCGATCAGGCGAACGGCGCGGCCCGATTCGTCGCGCAGTGTCTGGCCCTGTGACGCCTGCCAGCGAAGGCTGCCGTCGGGTCGAACGGTGCGGAATTCTACATCGTAGGGTGCTCCATTCTCGACGGTGCGCTGCACGGCCTGCTCGATGACTTCGCGGTCTGCTGGATAAACCCTTGCCATAAAAGACTCATAGGTTCCGGCCGGAGGAGCCATCTGGCGGTATCCGCCGGAGCTTGTCCGGTCGGCGAGGATGTCCCACTCCCAGGTATCCATTTGGGCGGCCGACACGGCCAGCCGCAGCCGCTCCTCGCTCTCGCGCAGCGCCGCCTCCACGCGCTTGCGCTCGGTGAT
>DASSFZ010000588.1:0-23288 GCA_035693785.1 Anaerolineae bacterium
GGCCTGCTGGACGACGACACCCACGATCAGGGATACGGCACCGACAAGGGGGATGGTGGTCGACAGAATGAGCGCGGTCAGGCGCGGCTGCAGGCGGCCCGTCTGCAGCCGACGCTCCGATATCATCTGCCATGATGCGGCGTACGCGTAACCGACGACGAAGAGTGCGCCGAGCAGGGATGTGAGCACCGGGCCGGAACTGAGCTGACCGAGTACGATGGGGATCACGATAGCGGTGATCTGCACGCCCAACAGAATACGCGCCAAGTTTAAGCGCGAAGTGGGGGATTTCACGGATCGGCTTAGGACGACGACCGCCAGAAAGAGGATGGTGGCGACTGCCACCAGATAGTTGAGAGTTACCCTGAACATCAACGCCAGGCGGCCATTCACGTACGCAGAGAGTGGCACAAATCCGCCACTGTACGTCGCGGCATCCAGACCGGTGTACCACAATTGAGCGCCCAACACCAGGTCGATTGCGGTGAGCGCCGCCGGAAGCGCGGCAGGCCCATACAGAAGCCAGCGCAGCCAGCGTCGCTCGTGGAGCCACTCGGGCTTGATCAAGACGAGCGTGACGATGAGCAGCGCCGGTTGCACGACGGTGGTGGCGGCCAGCACGACGCTCGGCCACGCCGCCTGGCCAGCATCCGCCGCGCCTGTCAAGGCCCCCACGGCAAGGAGATGTGCCGCAAACAACAGCAGCAAAGCGCCGGCGTGGCGATTGGCCGTGTGCCTTACGTTGAGGAAGAAGATGTACAGGCCCAGGGTGAGGGCGGCGAGAGCGAGCAGCCAGGCGATCAGTTGCACGGTGTCACACGGATTTCCTCGGATTACACGGAAGGCGGGTCATGACCATCGGGCGAGCCGAGGAGATCGGCCGGCGCGCCCAACATGGCGCGCGCGTGCGACGCATCCAGGGCTTGCCCAAGCTCCTCGGCAGCGATTTTGAGAATGAGGTCGATATCGTCCGTCCGGCGTATTTTCCGGGCGATCTCGTTGAGCTGGCTCTCGCGCGCTGCACGCAACTGGGTCTGCTCGAGCAAGCGGGCGTTCTCCAGCATCTGGGCGACTTCCCCGGCCACAGTCGTCAGCAAGTCCCACTCCTCGTCGCTCCACTGCCGGGCAGGGTCGTCGTCTTCGAGGGCGAGGGCGCCCAAGGTTCGGCCGCGCACGACGATGGGGATGGCAAGGCGGCTGGCCTCCTCAGAGACCCCCCTCACCCCCGGCCCCTCTCCCGTCGCAGACGACGGGCGAGGGGAGTCGCCGGACTCGACGGCCAGCCCGCCGGGCCGCAAAGCCAGATAGCTGCGCCAGGCTTCGCCGACGAGATGGCGGTTCAAGTGCTCGACGCGCGCCAGCGCCGCCTGGGTCTCTTCCTTGGCGCGGAGCGCTCCAAGGACGACGGAGAGTTGCTCGGCGACGGCCTGCATGAAGCGCACATCGTCCTCGCGTAAATCGATGGGCTGCCTCGCCGTTCCAATGACGAGGCCCTCCAAGCGGCCTCGGATCAGGAGGGGAATCACAAGCGCCGCCTTCACTCCGGCCTGCTGCATAGCCAGGCGCGCGGGCGCCGGCAGTCGCGGATCGTCGGCGTCGCGCACGACCAAAACGGCATCGCCGGTTACGAGCCGAGTCAGCGGCATCTCGTCCGGCCGATAGCGAGCGCCGGCCCTCACCCCCGGCCCCTCTCCCGTCGCAGACGGCAGGAGAGGGGAGCCGGAGCGCGGGTCCCACTCGGCGGCTGCCCAATATTCGACGGGACTGTCGGTCTCATCACGCTGCGAGATCATGAAGATGCCCAGCCGATCCAGATCGGGCATAGAGGCGGAGGTCCAGGCGCGGCGGGCCGCCTCGTAAGCGTCCCCGTCCATCATCGCCGCAAACAAGGCGCGGCCGGCTTCGTACAGGCGCGTGGTCGTGTCGAGGGCGCGCTGGATGGTCTCGAACGACTGGGCGTTGGCGATGGCGACGGCCACCTGGTCGGCCATGGACTGCAACACGGCGACGCTGGCCTCATCGAAGGCGGCTTCCTGCGTCGACTGCACGTCGAGCGCGCCCAGGACGCGATCGCCGACCACCAGCGGCAGGGCGATCTCGGAGCGTGTGTCGGGGAGCAAGGGATTGGCGAAATGCAGCGGCTCTTTGGCTGCATCCAGCGCCACGCGCGGATTGCCCTGTGCCGTCACGTAGCCCACCATCGACTCGCCGCCAACCTCGAGTTTGTGACCGCGCTCCTTCAATGTGCGGCCAGCCTCGCCGGTCGCCTCGCGGAGCACAGCATACTTCCCGGCCTGGTCGAGGGTGAACACAGCCGTGAAGTAGAAGCCAAAGCGGCTGCTGATCGAGGTGACCACCTCACGCAGCAGGCGATCGGTGTCGAGGATGGATGCGGCCGCGTGACCGACGTCGGCGCTGGCAAGCAACTGCGCCGTGCGCGCCTGGATGCGTGTCTCCAGCGACGCGATGAGATCGAGCAACTGGCCGGACATGTGGTTGAGCACGCGCGTGAGCGTGCCGATCTCGTCTGCCGGTTCGCGGCGGGACAGCTGCGCCAACTCGTGGCTACCTTCCAGCGCCTGATGGGTGGGCGAGACCCCCCCCTGACCGAGCCGCTGAACAACGTCCCGGAGGCGGGCAAGCCTATGCAGAACCGATCTCTCCAGGAGAAGCAAAACCAGCACGACGAAGACCAAACCGAGGCCCGTGATGGAGAGCAGAATGGCTTGAAGACTGCGCTGACCCTGCTGGTATACCGGCCTGGGGGTGGCCACTCGCAGAACCAAGCGCGGCTGCCCAGAGATATCGGACAGCAGTGTGTAGCCTGCAATGGACTCTTCGCTCAGCGCCTCGACGTGGATTTGTTCAGTTCCCGACAACACGGACACGGCCCGTTGAATGTCTTGCGGCAGCTGCGGATCATCGAGTCGCGCAAGGGTCAAGTCCATGCGCGTGATGGCTGCCAGTTCGTGCACTAGCGCCGTGTCCAGGTTGCGACCCATGATCAGCGCGCCATGAATCGGCCCCTCATACTCGCTCGTGAGAATCGGGCGCGAGGCGACGAGCAATGGGCCGTCGGATAGCAGCAGCACTCCGGCCAATCCGCTGTCGACGGATTCATGCCGCGTGAGCCGGCCCAAGGCCGGCAACTGGTCGAGCAGTCCCGGGGGGATTGGGACCTCGACTTCGCCGTGCAGGTCGTAGGCCTTGGCGAAGACGACTTCACCGCCGAGGTTCACAAACATCATCAGGCTCAGCTCGTTGTTGGCGAAAGTCTCGTCGCTGAGGTTGGTGTCGACGTAATCCTGGTTGCGATCTTCAATGAAGGCGTAGGTGTCGTCCCAGCCGGCGTAGTCGCGGGCGGACTTGTCCAGTCCGGCAATCTTTTGAGACAGCCCCTCCAGAGCACGCCGGACGTTCTGGCGCGTGTTCTCCGCTTCCACATCTGCAAAGCCGGCCTGCAGCACCAGCGACACGGTCAAATATGCGGCGACGATCAGGCCGACGAGCGCCGCGCTGACCAGCAGTAAGGTCTTGAGGCGGAGCGTCATGGAGCCGTCTCCTGCCCAGGCGCGTCGCCGAGCGCTTGCACGTCTGTTCGGCCGGTTTGGCCATTGTCGTGCGCCGGCGCGGGTGGGCTGAGGCGAGCCACCGCGCGCGTGGCCTGGGTGGCCTGGCGCAATTCATCCACGGCGATGCGCAGCACCTCATCTACGGTCATCGCCGAACGCATCTTGCCGGTGACCTGGTTGATCAACTGCCGGTGCTGAGCCAGGTGGCGCGTCTCTTCCAAGAGCCGAACCTTCTCCAAGGCGACCGTGGCCTGATCGGCCAGCGTCTGCAACAAGCCGAGGTCATCCTGACTGAACGCACGTCCCGGCTGGCTCAGGTTGACCGCCAGTGTCCCCAGAACTCCCTCGCGACCGACGAGTGGAATGGTGGCGCTGGCAGTGATGCCGGCCGCTCTGAAGGCCTGCCGGGCATGCTCCTGCAATCGGGGATCGTCTGCCAGGAAGGCCAGCGGCCGGCGCGTCTCGATCACCCGCTGTGTGAGCGGATAGTCGGCCAGCGCGATGGCCTGCCCGACGCGCGGCGCGGCGTTGCCCTCGTCATCCAACGGATACCGGCCGACACGAATCAGATGTTCCCCTTCGATCAGAAACATGCTGACCGTATCGGCGCGCACGGCGCCAGCGACACGGGGAAGCAGAGCGTCGATCATCTCCTCGCGCGTATAGGTCGCGGTGAGCGCAGATAGCGTCTGCTGGATCGTCGCCAGATGGTCGAGTTGTCGCCGGGCCTGCTCGAACAGACGCGCATTCTCGAGCGCGACAGCGGTCTGGCTGGCAATTGCCGTGAGGACGTCGCGGTCATTCTCTCGATAGAGAGCGGGTGCCGTGACGCTCTGCACGACGATCGCGCCCAGGATTCGATCGCCATAGTTCACGGGCACACCCAGCCAAGATAGGGCAGGCGTGGCGTTGCCCAAGGCGAGGAATTCGATGCCTAGCCTCTCCATGTGAGCCGGGACGTCCTCGCTGAGGAGGAGCGGCTGGCGATGGCGGAGAATGTAGTCGGTCAGCCCGGAGCGCAGCGAGCGCGAAGGCACGCTGATGCGCTGGTTGTCGTTGTAAGCAATAGGAAACGAAATCTGCCCTTCTTCTTCGTGGTAAAGCGCAATGAAGAAGTTGGAGGCGTCCATCAGGCGCGCCGTATACTCGTAAATCAACTCGTAGACGGCGTCGACTTCGAGAACAGAGGCCAGCGTGCGCCCCATTTCGTTCAGCACGGATAGTTCCGTAGAGCGGCGGCTTTCCTGCTCGAAGAGCTGCGCGTTGGCGATGGCATGGGCGACCTGGTCGGTCATCGTCTGCAGCACCGAGATATCCTGCTCGGAGAAAGCCGACGCCAGACGGCTCTGCACGGTCATCGCGCCGAGCACGTCGCCGCGCGCCACGAGCGGCAGCGCCAGCTCGGATCGGGTCTCGGGCAGCAGGGGATTGTCGAAGCGCACCGTCTCGCCGCCGACATCCTGGGCCACCCGCGGCTCGCAGTGCGCGATGCACCAGCCGATCATGGACGAGTCGCCGATCGCCAGTCGGTGCCCCCGCTCGAGCATCAGCCGGCCGGCTTCCCCGCTGCCGGCGCGCAGCGCGGCATGCTGGCCATCGAGATCGACGAGGAAGATGCCGACGTAGTAGAGGTCGAACGCGTCGCGGATGAGGTCGACGACGCGCGGCAGCAGCTCGTCGGGGTTCAGGATAGAAGACGCGGCGCGCGAGACTTCGGCGGCGGTCTGAAGCTGCACGGCGCGCCGGGACAACGCTTCCTCGGCTCGCTTGCGCTCGGTGATATCACGGTGAATGGCCAGGAAGCCCAAGAGGTTGCCGGCGTCGTCCAGGATCGGGTTGTTGGAGCCGTCGACAAGGATGAACCGCCCGTCTTTCGTCTTGTTGACGATTTCTCCTGCCACGACCTGCTTGCTGAGAAGAGCATCCCAGAATTCCTTGTAGCGCTCCTGGGGGATCAAGCCGGACTTGATAATGCGAGGCGTCTTTTCGAGGGCTTCCTCGACGCCGAATCCGTAGACTTTCTCGAAGGCCGGATTGGCATAGACGATACGGCCCTCGATATCCGTCATGAACATCGCCTCCGTCGAGCGCTCGATGCCAAGCTTGAACTTGACGAGGTCCTGTCCGACCCGCTGCGTCTCCGCGAGAGCCGCGCTCATGCGCTCGAACAGGCGGGCGTGCTCGAGCGCGCCGGCCGCCTGTGACGCCAAGATCGTGAGCAGCTCCAGATGCTCCGTCGTATAGACGTCGACGTTCTCATAGTCCTGAAGCGTGACGACGCCGACAAGCTTATCGCCGGCCATCAAGGGCATGCTCAGCAGGCTGTGGGCCGGCGGCTCGATCTCGTCGATGCCGCGCTTCTGGAGCTCTGGCTGCACGTCACGCGCCAGGAAGAGGGGCGCGCGTGTGCGGATGACGTACTCGGCCAGCCCGTTACCCATGGGGTGGCTGCCGACCTCGCGACGGGCGCCGTCGATGGTGCAGATTGGGAAGGAGAGGGATCGATTCGCCTCGTCAAGCAGGGCGATCGAGAAATTGCGATTGTCCAGCACCTCGCCGGCGGCGGTGTAAATCAGCTCCAAGATTTCGGACGGGGCGGCCAGCCGGTTGAGGGTCTGGCTTACGCGGTTCAGCGCGCGGTACACGCCCTCGTGTGTCTGCCGCGCGCTGACGACCGCCCCTTCGGCTTCGCTCAGGGCAGGCTTGGGGCCAGCAGGGGCAGGCTTCCCATCCAGGGTGAGCGGCCCGGTGGGCGGCGGCCCACCTGGGGAGGTGAATAACTCTTCTAATCGGTTCTTCAAGACTTCCTGGCTCATCGGTCATCCGCTCCGCGGCCGAACCGCGCCCGGGGCGCCGCTGGCAGATGCGGAAACACGCCGGTTACGCGGCCGCACACATGGGCATGGCGCTGGCGGCAGCAAGTGTCTCCCTTCAAAAGGAGCGCGCCGGAACTAGGCGATCGACCAGACCGCTTCGCCGCCGAGGATCTTCTTGATCTGGTCGGGGAAGCGATCCGGATCAAGCGGCTTGCCGATGAAGCCGTCGAAGCCCGCCTCGCGGGCGCGGCTCATGGTGGACTCGTTCGCGTCGGCAGTGACTGCGACGATCAAGGTGTCCCTGAAACGCGGCTCGCCGCGCAGGCGCAGCATGGCTTCGAAGCCGTCTTCGTAGGGCAAATGAATGTCCATCAGGATCAAGTCGACCTGTGGCATGCTGTCGGCGAACTCTAGAACCTGCCAGCCCGACGCTTTCCACTGGCACTGCCTGACGCCGAGAAAGGCCATCAGGCGCGCGAGCAGCACAAAGTTCTGGATGTTGTCTTCGACGATGAGGACGTGAGCGTCGGATGGCTTGATGGCGGCGCGTGTGGCAACGGCTTCAGTGGGCATGACGAGACCTCGTAATGAAATTTGCGACTTGCTCGGGGAGCCGATCGACGTCGATCGGTTTCTGAATGTATCCGTCGCAGCCGGCATCCAGGCTCTTCTCGCGATCGCCCTGCATGACGTTGGCTGTGATGGCGATGACCGGGATGTGGCTGAGCTGCGGGTTGCTTTTGAGGTGGGACGTCACCTGGTAGCCGTCCAATTCGGGCAGGTTGATGTCCATCAAGATGAGGTCGGGCACGTGTTCTTCGGCGGCGCGCACGCCAGCCGGGCCGTCGGCCGCTTCGAGCAGGGTGTAACCTTCGGCGGTCAGCACGCGGCGCACGAGCATGCGATTCGTGTCGTTGTCTTCGATATACAGGATGCACTTGCCGTCCATGACCTCGCTCCGTCCGACGAGACGCGCGATGAGTCCGGCCGATCCGGCCAGGTTCAGAATACCATGCGCAAACTGTATTGTGACTTTCGAGAGCGTTGCGGGACGCTTGCGAATACGTAATCTGAAGCGCGCCGCGGCACGACACGGATTTCGGTCACGGATTGCACGGTATGAGGATGTGGGGGGCGCAGACGCCGGAGAGGGGTCCGGCGATTGTCGATGCGCAGGGGCGGGTCTTGCGCCCGCCCCGATCACGCGCCGGGCCGAGGGCGCGGCTCGGCTGACAGCATGTACCCGGCGGCACGAACGGTCAGCAATCGCTCGGGATGTTCTGGATCGGTTTCAATCTTTTGACGCAGGCGATGGATGTGAACGCGCATGATCGGGCGGGCCTCGTGCTCGGTCGTGTCGTAGCCGTGCACGGCGCGCACCAGCTCGCGGCATGATACGACGCGATCCGGGTGCTGCACCAGATAGGCCAGCGTATCGAACTCGGTCGGCGTGAGCACCAGAGGCTGATCCAACACGAACGCCTCTCGCCGCTGCAAGTCGACGCGGATCGGGCCGACCTGCGCGGCGCCGGCCGGAGGCATTTTCTGCACGCGATCGGCCGCCGGCGGCTCGCCGCCCCTGAGCGCGTTGACCGTCTGCTCCATCAGGCCGACGAGGTTCTGGCGCCGGAGGTACTCCTGGCGCTTGACCAGGGCGCGCTCCACAACCTCGACGATCGCGCGTGGCTGCGCCGGCTTGAGGATGTAATCGAATACGCCCTGTCGCAACGCGCCGATGGCCGAGTCAACCGAGGCATGCGCCGTGAGCAGGATGATGACGGTGCCCGGCGACAGGCGCTGCGCTTCTTCCGCCACCTGCAGGCCGCTCATGCCGGGCATCTTCAAGTCGAGCACCATGAGGTCGACGGTCGATTCGCGCAGCTTGTTGAGCGCTTCCTGCCCATCGGCCGCCGTGACGACGTGCGCGCCGCGCAGGGTGAAGATCTCCGAGAGCGACAGGCGCGTCGTGCGCTCGTCGTCCACGACCATCAGATGCGCGCCGCTCAGCAGCGTGCTACCGACTGGCGTATTCATCGTCTGGACTCCTCCCATCCATTCGCGGGTGATTGCACACAGGTCATTATGCCGGTGTGTCATGCTGAGCGAAGCGAAGCATCAGCGAAGCGAAGCATCAGCGAAGCGAAGCATCTCGACCCGATGGGGAGAGATCCTTGGCTCCGCCTAGAGTGACATCTGTCGGCGCGTTTATGCCCACATGCGCCAGCGACAAATCCGGCGACGCGGCGCCGGAACCCGCCGGCAAGCGGGCAGTGAAGGTCGTCCCATGGCCCGGGAAGCTCTGGACGGCGAGCACACCGCCGTGGCGCTCCATGATGCCGTAGCTGACGGCAAGCCCCAGCCCACTGCCGGCAGCCTTCGTCGTGAAGAATGGCTCGAAGACATGGGGCAGCACGTCGAGCGGAATGCCCGGGCCATTGTCGGCGAAAGTGACCTCGACCCAGTCGCCCGACTCGTCGAGCCGGCTGCGGACGGCCAGGCGCGCGCCGCGCGTCGTCTCCATCGCCTCGGCGGCGTTCACGACCAGGTTGAGAAACACCTGCGTCAACTGATCGCCGGCGATGCGCACCTCGGGAAGATCAGGAGCGAGATCGGTGAGGACCTCGACGGCGTTGCGGCGCAGCTTGGGCTCTGCCAGGGCCAACACCCGCGCGATGGCGCTGTTGACGCTGCTCGTCGTCTGGTCGCCAGGGGAGGGGCGATAGAACTCGAGCATGCGCTGGACGAGGACGCTCAGCCGGTCGACCTCCTCGCGCGCCATCGACAGGAACTCGTGGCGGCGCTCCTCGCTCAGGCCGGGTTCGAGCGAGAGGTGCAGGCAGTTGGCGATGGCTTGCAGCGGGTTGTTGATTTCGTGCGCGAGGCTGAGCGACAGCCGGCCGGTGGCCGCCAACTTTTCGGACTGCACCAACTGCGCGTGCGAGCGCTCCAGCTCGCGCGCGGAGCGCGCCAGCTCCTGATACAACCGCGCGTTGTCGACGGCCACGGCGATCGAGGCCGCCAGGGCGTTAAGCAGTCTCTCATCCGCTTCGCTCATGCCGTCCGGCTTGTTGACGACTTCGATCGCGCCGATCGTGCGCTCCTTGACGACGAGGGGCGCGGCCATGATACTGCGCACCTGCATGCCCGTCGCCTGCTCGAAGCGGCGCGCGTAAGGCGCCCCGGACGGCGCGTCGTTGACGCGCAGCGATTGGCGGTGGGCGACGACCCAGCCGGCGATGCCCTCCTCGGGCGCCAGATGTTGATCGACGAGCGCTGCCGCATCGCCGGCCGGACCGAGGGCCTTGCGAAAGAGCAGGGAGCCGTCTGCGTCGTCGACGAGTAGCAGGGATCCGATCTCGACGCCCATGACGTCACGCACGCCTTGCATGGCGGCGCTCAACACCTGCTCCAGATCGAGCGTCGAGGTGACCGAGCGCAGAATGTCGTTGAGGGCGCCAAGCTCGCGCTCGCGGCGGCGTGTGTCCTCGTACAGGCGAGCGCGATCGATGGCCACGCCGATCTGCTGGCCGATAGCGGCCAGCAACTGCCGGTTGCCTTCTGCAAACGGGCGCGGCTCGCGCCACATGAGGGTCATGACACCCTGCACGCGGTCGTGCCCCCACAAGGGCAGGGCGACGATCGCGCCCAGCGGCCTCGCTGTCGGGACGCGCCACGTCTCGCGCCAGTCCGGATCCGCGCCTGACCCTTCCCCTTCACTGTCGTTGAGGGTCGGGGTCCCCACTCCCTTCGGTCGGCGACTTCGCAGGGCAGGCACGTCGGGCAGGATTTCGACCGATCCCTGGCGCGCGGCCAAGCCCTCGAAGGAGCCGTGGATGGGCTTGCGGCGAGGCTCAGGCAGTTCCTCGTTCAACGGCCCATACCCGGCGCGGTACACCAGGTCCGTGCCTTCGATCAGGCAGATGCGGCAGCCATCCGCCTCGAACAGGGGCTGCGCCAGGGTGAGTGCCGCATCCAGCACGTTCTGCAGCTCGAGCGATTGGCTGACCGCCGCCGAGATGGCGTGCATCGCGGTCAGCTCGCGATTGCGCCGGCGCACCTGCGCATACAGGCGCGAATTGGCGATTGACGCGGCGAGCTGATTGGCGACGGCGTCAAGTGTTGTGACGTCGATGACGCTGACAACCTGACGCGGCTGGGATTCGACCAGGATCACGCCGATGACGATGCCTTCCAGGGTGATGGGCGTGACCAGGAGGCTCCCGCCGGCGCCCCGGCCACGCCCGAGCAAATCATCCGGCTGGACCTGGGCTTCGTTGACGATCAGGCTGCGGCCTTGGGTGACGACGCGGCCGATGGCGCCCTGATTCAGAGGCAGCCGCATGCCGATTCCGAGCGAGGTCTCCGCCGTCCCCGCCTCGCCGGAGCCGCGCGCCACGCCATGCAAGACCAGATCGAGGCCATTCTCGTCCACCAGCCCCACGGCGGCAAAGGCGTAGCCCAGGCGGACGGCGATGAGGCGGGCCACCTCAGGCAGGAGCGCGTCGGCTTCGAGGGAGGACGCGATGCGCTGCCCGATCTCGTTGAGCGCGGCCAGTTGATGGGCGCGGTGCTGCTCGCGCTCGAACAGCTGCGCGTTGACGATGGCCGTCGCGGCGGTCTGGGCCAGCGAATCGAGCAGGCGCACGTCGTTCGGCGTGAAGTGCCCGCCTCGCTTGTTGAGCACCTCCATCACCCCGATCATGCGCCCGCGCGCGCGCAGCGGCGCTGCCATGAGCGAGCGCGTCACCATGCCTGTCAACGCGTCGACGTTCCGGTAGAAACGCGGATCGTTCTGCGTGTCGGCCACTAATAGAGGATAGCCGCTGCGCAGGGCTTCTCCGGCAATGCCCGCGCCGCTCGGCAGGCGCAGCCCCGGCAACTGGTCGGCGGCCGGACCGACCGAGGATGCGAACACCAGCTCGTCGCGCATCTCGTCGAGCAGGAGGACGGAGCCGGCCTCGCCCTGAAGCACGCCGACGGCTTCTTCCATGATCACGCTCAGGACTTCGTTAAGGTCGAGCGTCGACGTCAATGCGCGCCCGACTTCGTTCAACAGCGCCAGCTCGTCGACGCGGCGGCGCGTCTCCTCGTACAGGCGCGAGTTCGTGATCGCCACGCCGATCTGATCGGCCACCGTGCGAACGAGAATGACCTCGTTCTCGCCGAAGCGCCCGGCGGAGCGGCTTCCCAGCACGATCGCGCCCTGCAGCGTCTCGCGCTCGCGCAGGGGGGCGGTCAGCCAGGCCGGCGCGCGGAGCAGGCGCGCGAGCGTGTCGAAGGGCGCGATCGACGCCTCGGGCCAGGTGTCGCAGACGCCGAAGCGATCCAGCCACGGCGCGTCGGAGAGCGCCAGAGAACGCACCCGGTCGAGCGCGTCGTCGCCCAGCCCGCGCCAGGCGCGCGCCGTGGCGCGCCCGCCCTCGACGACGTAAAGTGCACCGTAGTCGATGCTGAGCACTTCCATCAGCGCGTCCAGCGCGTCCGAAAGCGTGGTGTTGAGATCGAGCGACTGGGTCACGCGCGAGGCGATCAGATTGAGCGCGGCAAGCTCCTGCGAGCGCTGGTAGATCGCCGCCTCGGATCGCTTGCGCAGCGTCACGTCGCGAGCCATCGCTTGCGCGCCCACCGGCCGCCCGGCGGCGTCGTGCATGGCCGCCCACGACACCGACAGCCAGCGCTCTTCCCCGTCGCGGCGCCGCACGCGGAACTGCACGTCGTCCCCCGACACACCCTGCAAGGCCAGCGCGAACATTTCACCGACGCGCTGCCGATCGTCGGAATGCGTCAGGTCCAGCAGGCTCACCTGCCCCGTGGTGAACACTTCCGGGAAATAGCCGAGGATGGCCAGGGACGAGGGGCTGACGTAGGTAGTGCGCCCTGCCCCGTCGACCGCGAACACCAGGTCGCGAGCGGCCTCGACCAGCAGGCGGTATCGTTCCTCGGCCCCGCGCAGCGCGCGCTGGCCACGCGAGACGCGCAGCGCGGCATTGACCCGCGCGATCAACTCGCGCGGCTGAATCGGCTTGGCGATGTAGTCGATGGCGCCGGCGTCCAGGCCGGCCACCTGCTGCTCGGTAGAGTCGAGCGCCGTGACGATGAGCACCGGAACCTGCTGCAGCGCCGGATCGGCGCGGATGACGCGCAGCGTGTCCATCCCGTTCAGGTCGCCGGGCATCAGCAGGTCGAGCAGGATGACATCGATCGAGGGATCGGCGGCGAGCATGTCCAGCGCGTCACGGCCGTTGAACGCCTGCCGCATGCGATAGCCATGCCGCTTGAAGATGTAGCCGAGCATCTCCAGAATTTCGGCGTCGTCGTCGACGGCCAGGATCGTGACGTCGGTGAAGGCGGGCTTGCTGCTCATAGGCTGCCTGCAATGGCTGTGATTATAACATCGACGGGACGCGAGGCACAGAGGGGGCCGTTGATCTCCCGCGCCCCCTTGCCGAGGTTGTAATGACATCGACCTGATCAATCGTCGGAGGAGTCAAACGAGGCAACCCGGCCTCACCCTGCCCACCTGACTCGCTGGCCGGCTTGGGGTGTGAGCGCGCTGAGCTTACTCCGTGGTGAGTGTCGATGATATAATGTCGCCCGCAAGCGAGGAGCCTTTCTAAGCAGGCCGCTGTCACATGGGCGGGGCCTGTTCACGCGACATTCGGGAGATCGACGCACTATGAAAATCAATATCATCGGCGCCGGGCCGGCCGGGTTGTATTTTGCGATCCTGATGAAGAAAATCGATCCGGCCCACGACGTCACGATCGTCGAGCGGGACGGGCCGAACGATACATTCGGCTGGGGCATCGTCTTCTCCGACAAGACGTTCGCCTTCCTCAAAGACAGCGACGAAACATCCTACCTCGACATTACGGCCGCCGCCGAGAGCTGGGACAATGTGGACGTCGTCCATCGCGATCAGAGGATCAGCGTGCGCGGCAACGAATTCCTGGGCATCGCCCGCATCACTTTCCTGAACATTCTCCACAAGTACTGCCGGAACCTGGGCGTCGATCTCCGCTTCCACACGAACGTCACCACCCCCGGTCGGATCGCCGAGCTGGCCGATTGCGATCTGCTCGTCGGCGGCGATGGTGCGAACAGCCTGGTGCGCCAGAACTACAGCGGATTCTTCTGCCCGTCCGTGGACGTGCGCCGCAACAAATATATCTGGCTCGGCACGCGCCAACTGTTCCACGGTCTGACGATGATCTTCCGCGAAGCGGACGCCGGGTTGTTCATCGCGCACGCGTACAAGTTCGACAAAACGACGAGCACCTTCATCGTGGAGTGCCCGCCGGAGACGTGGCTGAAGGCCCGGTTCGAGCACATGCCCGAAGACGAGACGTGCGCATATCTCGCCGAAGTCTTCAAGTCGGATCTGGGCGGCCATCCCCTCCTCTCGAACAACTTCGTGCGGTGGCTCAACTTCCCACTCGTCAAGAACAAGCGCTGGTTCCACAAGAACATCGTGCTGCTGGGCGATGCACTGCACACGGCGCACTTCTCGATCGGCTCAGGCACCAAGCTGGCGCTCGAAGACGCGATCGCACTGGCCGGCTGTTTCGCCGGACACCGCGAGGAAAGTTCAAACTCCAAATCTCAAACTTCAAAAGGGTCAGGGCAGGCTCTGCTAAGTCCTCGACCGAGTCCCCTGCTGGGGGCGAGTGGAGTGGGAAGCCGGCGAAGGGTCGAGGCCGCGCTGGCGGAGTTCGAGCGCGTGCGCATGCCGGTCGTCGAGAAGTTCCAGGACGCCGCCCTCAACAGCCTGACCTGGCTCGAAGACGTTCAGGAGCACCTGCACCTGGAGCCTGTCCCGTTCACCTACAGGCTGATGACCCGCAGCCGGCGCATCAGCTACAACCGGATCAAACGGGGTGATCCCGAGTTCATCGCGCGATATGACGCATGGCGCGCGCAGCAGCCATCTGCCGGGCCGATCCCGGCTGAGTTTCTAGACCTGTTTCAGAAGAAGACCTTCGCGCATCTCGCCACGCTGATGGCCGACGGCACGCCGCACGTCACGTCGGTGTACGTGGACTACGACGGCCAGCACATCTTGATCAACTCGGCGCGGGGACGCCAGAAGGACATCAACATGGAGAAGCGGCGGCACGTCGCGATCGAAGTCCCCGATCCGGACAACCCCAACCGCTTCCTGGCCGTGCGCGGGCCGATTGTCGAGATTACCGAGCAGGGCGCCGACGAGCACCTCGACAGATTAGCTCAGCGCTACCTCAACCGTGACAAATACCCGGACAGCATGCGCTTTCCCGGCGAAGTACGCTGTATCTACAAAATCCTGCCGAAGCATGTGACGGTCTGGGACCCGTTCGGCCGCTAGCCTCGCTGCACGTGGAATCGCTTGGCCTTCAATTCGAAGCGAGGCAAAGTGCCGCGGGCGACAGGCCGAACGTTCGGCCGGAAGGCGAGCATCGTGTCAATCGCCTGGCCGATGGCTGCAACGGTGTTCGGATCGGCATCTTCCACCAGCTCGACCTCGACATCCATCTCGTCCATGTGGCGCACCATATAGACGGTGACGCGGAACTCATCGACCTCGTTGAAGCGCCGGATGATATTCTCGACGGCGCTGGGGAAGACGTTGACGCCGCGCACTGTGATCATGTCGTCGGCGCGCCCCAGAATGCCGCCCTGGAAACGGGCGAATGTCCGGCCGCAGATGCACGGCTCGGTGTTGAGCTGCACGACGTCGCCGGTGCGATAACGAAGAATGGGAAAGCCGAGCCGGCCCAGGTTCGTGATCACCAGCTCGCCTCGCGCACCTGGCTCCACCGCCTGTCCGGTCGCCGGGTCGAGCACCTCGGCGATGAACTCGCTTTCGATGATGTGGATGCCACCGGGCTGCGCCTCACACTCGAAGGAGTGCGCGCCGACCTCGGAAGCGCCCGCGTGATCGTAGCACTTCGCGCCCCAGCTCTCCTCGATGCGCCGCTTGGTCGCCGGGACGTTGGCCCCCGGCTCGCCGGCATGAATCGTCGCCCGCACCGGCAGCGCGTGCAGGTCGAAGTCTTTCTCACGTGCGACTTCGGCCAACCGCAGCGCGTAGGTCGGCGTGCAGCACAACGCCGTCGCGCCGCTCTCGCGCATCAACTCCAATCGCTGGGGTGAGTCACGCCCGCCGCCGGGGATCATCATCGCCCCGATTTTGCGCGCGCCCTCGACCGCCGACCAGAAGCCGATGAACGGGCCGAAGGCAAAGGCGCTGAAGAGCCGATCGGCGGCGGTGAGGCCCGCGCCGGAGAGCACATAGCCCCAGCAGCGGCCCCACCAGTCCCAGCTTTCCTCCGTATCCAATACGCGGAGAGGGGCACCCGTCGTGCCGGAAGTCTGATGGTATCGGATGTACGCTTCCGGAGGATATGTCAGATTCGTGCCGAAGGGCGGATGGGCAGCCTGATCCGCCGTCAGCTCGTGCTTGGTCGTCAGCGGCAGGCGAGAGAGATTGGCCAGCGTGCGCACCTCGTCCGGCCCGACGCCCGCCTTTTTCAATTTATCGGTGTAGAAACCGTTGCGACCCCACAACTCGGCCAGCATCGCTTGCAGCTTTTCGAGCTGCAACACGGCGAGACGCTCGCGGGGCATAATTTCGGTGGCCTGATCAAAGTATCGCATGTGGCTTATCGCTTATCGCATATCGCTGATGTTGATGGCGCGAGGCGTATCGCGTATCGCATATCGCTAATCGCTGTCTTCGGATCCAGGCACCGGGCGATCGGCGACTGGCGATAGGCTATCAGCGATATGCAATGTTCAGAGACGCACTCCGGCCGCGATAGGATAGTGTCACCCAGCCGGTCCGGTCAGATGGCTCGATGAGAATGCTTTCGCAGAAGTCTGGCTCGCCAGGATCGTCGCCGAAAGCGGCGCGCAGCAGAGCACGCATTGCTCCGGAATGGGTGATGCCTATCCAGTGTACGCGTCCACGCGGCGAGGGCGTTTCCCCCAACCTCTCAGGATCGAAAAGGCTGCGTAATCTTCCCTGTAAACGCGCCAGAACGACTTCTACCGTTTCCGCGCCGCCGGCGCTGTCGTGCGTCAGCCAGTAGCCCATCGGGTCGGCGCTCACCCAGAAGCCGCGATAGAAGTCTGCCCGCGCAGGGGGTAAGTCCTGTTGAAAGGCAGGCGTATTGATCCTGGCGTAGAGCAGCGACGGCTCCTCCGGCTCTTCACCCGGCGCTGCGAAAAAACGGACGTTGCACAACGCCTGATCCTGCCGTGGCGCATGCAGGTGAACGCGGCCATCCCGGCCCGATGTCTTCAATGCGGCATCGATGCTGGCGTGCATCAGGTCGGCGGTCTCCTTCACGCGCTTCACCGGCGAATGATACAGGAGCACCGTGTCGCCTTCGGCCAGGGGGTCGGCGAGCGCTGCTCCGGTCGTTTCCGCCTGCGCCCTGCCGCGCGGCGTGAGATTGACGTCCGTGCGATGATGCTCCACCTCGCCGTGGCGCACCAGGTAGACGAGCGGCGTCACGCTCTGGCCTCCGCTTCACGCAGCTCGATGTAAACAGCCTGCTCCATCGCGCGCATAGCCTCCCTTTGATCCGCCGGCCACTCGTAGGCGAGCGGCGCGACGATCACGCCCGGCCAGGATTGATCTTTCGTCTCGGTCACGACCATCTCCATCAAAGCGATACGAAATGGCGCGGCGGCGATGCGTTCCTTGAGCATCCGCGTCGTGCCCTTGACCAGGAATACTAGATTTTCCGGGCCAACGATTTGTAGTGCGACCCGGCCGTCTCGCTGCAGGTTAGCCAGTGTCGCACTGCCGTGATCCGCCCCAAAACGCACACGGCGAGCGTCGGGGGCGGCGGCCCACGTGTAAGCCACGTTGGGAAACCCATCTGCGCCCATTGTCAGCAGCAGCGCCGGCCCACCGGAGCGCAGCCAGGTCAGCAGCTTTTCTGGCAGCTCGGACGTTGTCTTAGTCACATTCCCCCTGGATTGCCAAATCCAGGCCCAGATCGGGGATTGGGCAATCCCCTCAGAGCAATTTCGGCGCTTCGAGATCGATTACAGCATAGAACAAGAGCAGCGGCGAGTGCCCCTCCGCGACGAAGTCGTGCGCCGTGCCGGCCGGGATGTGGCAGAGCATGCCCGGTTCCAGATCGATTTCGGAATGGCTGAGGCGCAGCCGGCCCCGGCCATCCAGCACATGGGCAATGACGTCCGAAGCCGCGTGCCTGATGAATTCGTCATCTGGCGCTGGGAGGGGACGGAAAGCCACCAACCCGGCCCGGTAGCCTTCTCCCCGAAACGGCGTGATGGCGCTCATCTCGGAGCTGATCGGTTTCAACTGCTCGCGCAGCAGGCTCAGGCGGGTGACAGTCATGCTTTGCCCAGTTTCTCCATTTCGGCTCGGAGAAGCTCCATTTCGTCCAGATTATTCATGTGAAAATTGCCCACCAACTGGATCAGGCGATCGGCCAGCGGCTGAATGTTGGCGCGCGCTTCGTCTGACGGCGCAGCCGCGAGCAGTGACGGCAAGCTTGCGACGAAGTCTTCCAGCGCGCGGCGCCGCCGGCGGACGTCTTCGAGAAGACGCTCGGCGTTTTCCTGTTCCCAATCGTCACGGGGCATCATGGCTTACAACCCTCCCGGCGTTGGGCGCCCGCAAGGGAACGCCCCTACGATGTGGACCTCACGGGGCATTATGGCTCAGGTCCCTCCCGGCGGCTTGGGGCATAACGTGGCCCTGCCCAGCGTTCGAACAAATCCGCAGGCAGATCGATCTCCAACACGTCGAGAACCCGATTGACGGTTTGATTGATAATGTCGTCGACCGTTTGCGGGCGATGATAGAAGGCAGGCATGGGCGGAACGATGATCGCACCCATCTCGACCACCTGCGTCATCAATCGCAAATGTCCGAGGTGCAGCGGCGTTTCGCGCGGGACGAGCACCAGGCGGCGACGGTCTTTGAGCACGACGTCGGCGGCGCGCAGCAGCAGATTGTCGCTGAAAGAGAGCGCGATGCCGGAGAGGGTCTTCATCGAGCAAGGAATGACGACCATGCCCATCGTCTTGAACGAGCCGGAGGAGATAGCGGCGGCGATATCGTTGAAGCGATAGTGCGCGCTGGCGAGCGCCTCCACTTCCTCCACTTTGTAGTCGGTTTCGAGAAGGATGGTCTGCCGGGCCGCGGTGCTCATCACCAGGTGCGTCTCGACGCGCGGAGCGTCCACGCCGCGCAAGACTTCGAGCAGGCGTATGCCATAAATCACGCCGCTCGCCCCGGAGAGACCGACGATCAGTCTCTTCGTCATCGGCGGCCCCCCTCCGGCTCCCCCCGCAGGCGGGGGGAGCGCGCTTCCCGCCAGGGTGCAGTGACTTCCTGTAGTACACCATAGAACCAGCGATCCATCACGGTCGCGCTCAATGGATCGGGGGGCGGCTGGACCGGCAGCTCTCCCGGCGCGAAGAGTCCGACCTCGTCCGCATCTGCCCCCGCTTTCGGCTCACCTCCGCACACCCGGCCTCGATAAGCGATGATCACCACTTTCACATCGGCCTGTGAATACACCCCCAGCAAGCCATCCAGGACCACGTCCACCCCGGCTTCTTCCTTGGTCTCGCGGGTCGCCGCTTCGGGCACCGACTCGCCGATCTCGACGTGACCGGCGGGCGGCGCCCAGTAGCCCTTGAGTGGGGGAATCGTGCGCCGGATGAGCAGCAATCGACCCCTGTCCTCGACGACGGCCATGCCGACCGGCGCCGGGTTGTGGTACACAACGTAGCCGCACGCCGGGCAGTGTTCCCGGTCACGGCCCTCAACCGGGCCGAAGATCAGGCGTGTGCCGCATCGCGCGCAGAACTGGACGGCCATCGCTCAGTCCCTTCGCCTTCGCTCAGGGCAGGCTCTTGCGCGGCCTCACGCCCGCCAGCAAGTTGTCCACCACGTAGTCCAGTGCGCTCGACATGCCCTTGGCGACAGGTGCAGCCTGCTTGCGGCTCCACACCGTTTCCGGCCGGCATTGCAAGATCATGACGTTCGAGGGGAACGGCAAATCACGATCGATCGCCCATTCGATGTCCTGGGGCGCGCCATAGTGAGCCTCGATACGCTTCGCCAGGTCGACTAGCGCGAGCACTTCGTCGTCGCTCAGGCACAGGCTGTTCTGCCGCTCCGGCGGCACGTCGCACATCTCCGCCTGGCGGCCGTCCGGGTTTGGCACGTACTCGATCAACTTCGGCGAGATCGTTCGGCGCAGGATATCGCGTGACACCTTGTCCACCACGTAATTATCCGGCGTCACCATGCCCGACACGACCGTCTCGCCCAGTCCCCAACTCGCGTCGATGACGACTTTGGAACGATCGCCGTTGGTCGGATTGAGTGTGAACATCACGCCGGCCGTGTGCGCGTGGACCATCTTCTGAATGCCGACGCTGATCTGCACCTTCTCGTGGGGAAAGCCCATTTTGATCCGGTAGCTGATGGCGCGCGGGGTGAAGAGGCTCGACCAGCAGATCGCCGTGCGCACCAAAACGACCCCTGCCCGACGCACCCACAGCGTCGTTTCCTGCTGGCCTGCGAACGAGGCACCAGGCAGGTCTTCAGCGGTGGCGCTGGAGCGCACGGCGACCGGCAGATCGGGCACGCCGCATTGCTCGGCCAGCATTTCGTAGGCGCTGCGGACAGCGTCTTCGACGCGCGCCGGGATAGGCGTCTCGCCCATCAACTGCCGGATGGTGATGCTTGCCTGCTCGGTCGCCGCGATGTTCTCTGCGTCCACACCGGCCAGTATCCGCTGGATCTCTTGCGCCATCCCGGCGTGATTTAGGAAATCCCGATAAGCGGCCGTGGTGACGGCAAAGCCGGGCGGGACGCGGATGTTGGCGCGCAGCATCTCGCCCAGGCTGGCATTTTTGCCGCCTACGGTTGGCAGGCATGTCCTATCGCAGTTCTGCAGCCAGATGATATAAGGTTCGTCGGCCATGGGAAGTTGGTGTGATGCGTGATCATGTGATCACGTGTCACGTGTCACGTATCACGCATCACGTTTTCGTCACGTGCCTCCCATCAACCATGCAATCAGTTCAAGACGGTGACGACGCCGGACGAGCCATCGACGCGCAGCATCTGGCCGTTCTTGAAGGTCTTGGTGCCGTAGCCGGTGCCGATGACCGCCGGCAGGCCGTACTCGCGGCAGACGATGGCGGCGTGCGACATCATGCCGCCGATGTCCGTGACGGTCGCCTTGATGCGGGTGAACACCGGCGCCCAGCTCGGCGTGGTGATGGGGCAGACCAAGATTTCGCCCGGCTGCACGTCTGAAAGCTCCTCGACACTGGTGATGACGCGGGCCGGTCCCTCGACGACGCCGGGCGATCCGGCGAATCCAGTCAGTTCTTTCGCATCTTCCGGCTTGGCCTTCGGCTGCAGCCAGCGCTGAATGCTGTCGGTGGTGATGCCCCACAGCATGATCGTGAACGGCTCGGTGACGACCTCCGGCGGCTCGCCCAGTGCAGGCGGCGGCGCCCACGCCTTGAGCTTCTCGAACAGAACCTTGCGCTCCTCGACGATGGACGGCCAGTATTTGGGGCCGCGCGCTTCGGTGCCGACCGCCCACGATGCGATCAGGTCGTACAGCGCCGCCTGGACCTCGTAGCGATGCAGGTAGAAGAGATCGTCTGTCTCCTTGAAGAAGCCGTGCTTGACGAACAGCCGGCCGAATTCCCGCATCTTGTTCCAGAAGATGGTGTGATGCCAGTGCTCCACGTAGAAGTTGTGGTTCTCGACGTAGGGGAAGACGGTGCGCGCCAGGCCGAGCTGCTCCTGAAACGCCTTCTTGTCCTCCTCGGTCTGGAGCAGCGCCGTGTACTCGGCTGCCAGCCGGTCGCGCTCTTTCTGGATCTCGCCCAGCGGGCGCGCGATGTCCTGGCCGGCCTCGATCTTCTCGACGTAGCCACGGATGGACAGGCAGGGCACGGTCATATCGTCGATCCAACTGCGATGCAAATGGTAAAAGCCCGTGCCGGTGGAGAAATAGAACCACGGATCTTTCGACTTCTCTAGCTCGTCCAGCCACTTCTTCCCGGCATCCGACTTCTGCATTTCGGCGATGACTTCGTCCGGCTGGACGGTTTTCTTGAATACGCCGGCCACCCCAAGGTCGACGGCTGCCTGGGCCAGCCGCTTCAGCTCTTCGTCAGGCCGGAAGAGGATCACGTCGATGCCGGAAACCAGCTTGGCAATTGACTGGTCAGAAATGTCGGGGAAGGCTTTCTTGCAGAAGCCGTAGTACGTCAGGTAGGCCGCGTAGCCCAGGTTGAGGAATTCGAAGTGGAGGTGCCAGATTTTGTGCATGTTTTCGATAGCCCGGTTGTAGGCTTCGAGCAGATGGTAGGCGCTGGTGACGCCCTTGCCCTCCTTGACCACCGAAATGTCTTCCATCTCCGGCAGATCGGGCACCTTGAGACCCTGCAAGTCGCGGATGACCGCTTCGGCCTTGCCCTTCCATTGCTCGTACAGCTCGTCCCAGTGCTGGTAGTAATAGCCGGCGCGCTCCATGAAATGACCCACCCGCTCGCCGATCACCTTTTCGTCGGTGAGCGCGTTGGCGCTGATGTAAAGGTAGCCGTTCAGCACGCGCTGATCGATACCCAGCGCCGGCGGCACGATGAACACGCGCGAGTTGTATTGGCCGAGCGCCACCCACCAGCTCTCGCAAGTGATCGTGTCGAACGGATAAAGCGGCTCCGGGTGGTGCATGCCGTCCTGAAACCAGAACTTGCCTTCTTCAAATTCGCGCCGTTCCGAGCTGAACAGATAGTAGTACGGGTAGAGTTTCTCCCACCCCTCACACCCCGGAGGCGTGGGAACCTCGAATGGACCGGGAAATTTCCCGTCAGTGCTGGACATGTGTGCTTCCTCCTTCCTCTCTTCGGCATCTGGAGATGCCTCGCACAAGGCCCGGGGCTGATCCGGTCTCCGCGTCGCATGTCCGGGCGCGGCGGCGCAGAGGCGCACAACGGGTCACAGGCGCTCGTCAGTCTGATCTCAGAACAGTCGCACCTCCTTGGGCGAATAGCAGATAGCAGATGGCAGATAGCAGATAGCGGATTGCAGATAGTCGCCCACGCTGTCATCAGCCATCAGCTACCAGCCATCGGCCATCAGCCATTAGCCATCAGCCACGAGCCATCGGCCATCGGCCGTCGAGCCAGTCGGGCAAACGATTCACGTCCGGCAGGACGAGATCGGGACGCAGCCCCACCGGCGCAGCCGCTGCCTCTTCCGCCGTCGTCGAGCCAGTCAACACCAGGATCGTGAACAGCCCGGCCTGCTTGCCCATGGCGATGTCTTGCTTGAGCTGGTCGCCGGCCACGGCGCCCCGCTCCGGCGGGACGCCGAGCATCTTCATACCCATTGCGCCGGCCCACTTCGACGGCTTTCCCGTGACCAGCGGCTCTTTGCCGGTGGCGTAGGCGACCGCCTTGATCATCGGCCCGGTCGCCGGGATGAAGCCGTCCGCTGATGGCACGCGGGCGTCCTCGTTCGTCGCGATGAACTCCGCGCCCTTCCAGATCGCCTGGCACACCTGATTCAACGCTTTCTGGTTGAACTCCGGGTCTTTGCCCATCACCACCACCTCGGCCTCCGTCGCGTGGTCGAGGTCGATCAGGTTCAAACCTTGCGCCTGCATCGCCTCCTTCAAGCCCGGCGCGCCCACGACCAGGATCTTTCGGTCCGCGTGCAGCTCGCGCGTCACGCTCGCGGCAATCAGCGCAGAGGTCAGGATCTCGCCGGCCTGCGCCGGGATGCCCATCGCATTCAGACGCTCGACCCAGAAGGCGACCGTATTCTGGTTATCGTTGTTGAGGAAGGTGAAGCCGACGCCGCGCCGGCGCAACTCGGCCAGCGTGTCCGGCA
>DASSFZ010000589.1:0-2267 GCA_035693785.1 Anaerolineae bacterium
CAGTTCTCGCCATCGTATTTGTTGAATGTGGCTATGGTCCGAAACGAGGGCGCCTACGCCAAGGCCTGGTGGTGGTATTATAACCTCACTGCCAGCGAACTATCCGCGAACCTGACGAGCAACAGCGCTCGCCTCATCGACTTCGAGGTGTACGAAATCAGCAACGGCGAGCTGCGCTTCACCGCGATCATGGTCTCCAATACCGGGGCTGAAAACAAGGCCTGGTGGTGGTATTACAACGCCGCAACCATCACAGACATATCCAACTTGCTTACGACGAATAATGCGCGTCTCATCGACCTCGACTCGTATTACGACGGCGGCCTGCTCCGCTATAACGTGGCGATGATCCGCAATACGGGCGCCGACGCGAAAGCTTGGTGGTGGTACGTCAATCAAACCCCTGCGCAGATCGGCACGCTGCTTCAGAACAACAGCGCCCGATTAATCGACATCGAGCGGTACGATCCCAGCGATACGACCCCCAGCACATACAACGTCGTCATGGAGGCGTGTCCTTGCCCCTACTGGTGGTGGTACATCGGCGTCACCGAGAGCACGTTGAGCGATCTCCTGGCGCAGAACGGCGCGCGCCTGATCGATATCGAACCCTACCCGGGCTGCGGCGGTCTTTGCTTCAACGCGATCATGATCAACAACTCGAACGCCATCACCTCGCGGGTGGGCAATCTGCTGCGCAGCGGCACCGACGGTGCGACCGGCCTTTACCTCAAGCCGGTCGGCGGGCCGGTTCTCGCCTGGCTTCAAGCCGATCGAGTTTTCGAGCCGGCGAGCACGATTAAAGTCGTGCAGCATTTGTATGCCATGCAGCAAGTAGAAAACGGCAGCGCCAGCCTGGCGCAATCGGTCCCGATCTATGCCGATATTTCAGGCAGTTGTCCGGGCACGTCGATCACAGGCAGCGAGACGTTGAGCAACGCGCTGCGATTGATGATGTGGAACTCGGACAACGAGCGAACGAAGGCGATCAGCGTCACCTTCGGCATTCAGAATATCAATAACATGGCCCAATCGATCGGAATGGCAGACACGCGCATCAATCACACCATGGGCTGCGCGGCTGAGGCGCTGGCTAACCCCAATCGACTCGCGCTGGATGAAGCCGGGCTGCTCTACGAGGGCGTGGCCAATGGAACCCTGCTGAATCCTGTGACGCGTGACACCTTTTTCTATCTGATGGCAGGCAAGGGGTATGATTTCACCGGCGTATGGCAGGAGATTACGATGGGCTCGGGCATCATCGATCAGGAAGCGCCGGCCGGCATGACCGCGAGCCAGAAGCAGAGTTTTGCAGGCCGCATGAAGCTGTCGTACAAGGCTGGCGGCTACACCTTATGCGACCCATCTTGCCTGGAGTACCGATCGATCGCCGGCTGGGCGGAGGTTCCATTCTGTACGGCCGGCGCCGTGGCCCCGCGTCAGTACGTCTTCGGCATCTTCATCGACGGAGCGACCAGCGGGCCGGCGGCAGATAACACCTTCAACGACACGAAGGCGGAGCTCCTGCGAGAACAGATCAACTCTGCGCTAAGCACCTGGGCGCCGTGTGCCTTCCGGACCTTCCTGCCGATCATCATTAAATAGCACTGTACATGAGTGTAACTCTGGCCTGCACCTGGCGTCCGCACGGCGAGATGCCGCGCTTTCAACGCCTTTTCTCGCAGCTTCGTGAGGCATACGAGCGGTTGGTCATCGCCGTGCCGGGCGAAGTCGATCCCGCCGATCTCGACGCCGTGCGGGCGCTGGAACGACAAGACGGCGTGCTCGTCGTCGTGCCGCCCGATCGCACGCAGACCCGCCACGCGGCGATCCGGACGGCCCTGCAGACACAAGCCACACACGTCCACTACGCCGACATGGACCGGCTGCTGCGCTGGGTGGAGACCAGGCCGGACGCGTGGGAGATAGTCGTCGCCGCCGTGCAGACGACGGACTGCCTGATCATCGGCCGGAGCGAAACAGACTTCCGAACGCACCCGCAATCGCTGCAATTGACCGAAACGATCGTCAACACCGTGTTCTCGCATCTGCTTGGGATGCCCGTCGACCTGTGCAGCGGCACGAAGGGCTTCAGCCGTCGTGCCGCGCAGTTTCTCGTCGATCATACCTCGCCCGGACACTGGGCCGACGCCGAATGGCCTGTGCTGCTGCACCGCGCCGGCTTCAAAATCGACGCCGTCACGGCCGTTGGCCTCGACTGGGAGACAGCCGACCGGAACCAGGCGCAGGCCGCCGATGCAGAAACG
>DASSFZ010000590.1:0-6204 GCA_035693785.1 Anaerolineae bacterium
GCGAGAGCGTCTGCCCGACAGGCTCGCCTCGCCAGCGAGGCTGCTCCGGAAGACTTCCGAAGTCTGTCCTTGCGCGCATCTGTTACAATAGCCCCGTATCGCACGAAGGAATCTCATGCGCATCGCGCTCGTCTCCAAAGCCTGCCTGGTCGGCGCCTATCAACGCAAGCTCGAAGAGCTGGCCGCGTTGCCGGACGTCGACCTCGCCGTCGTCGTGCCCCCTTCGTGGCGCGACGAGCGTGGGACGATGAAGCTCGAGCGCGATCACGTCGACGGCTACCCGTTGCTCGTCGAGCCGATCGCCTTCGACGGCAATTATCACCTCTACTTCTTCCCATACATCGCCCGCCGGCTCAAATCGCTGCGCCCCGATCTGATTCACGTCGACGAAGAGCCGTACAACTTCGCCACGTATCACATCCTGCGCATCGCGCGGCGGCTGAACGCCAAGAGCGTCTTCTTCGCCTGGCAGAATCTCAACCGGACCTATCCCTTCCCTTTCAACTGGCTGGAGCGCGCCGTGCTGCGCCAGGCCGACGCATGCATCGCCGGGAATCGCGACGGCGCGGAAGTGTGGCGGGCCAAGGGCTTCCGAAGGCCGATCGAGGTCATCCCGCAGTTCGGCGTCGATCCGGACATTTTCGCGCCGCGTGAACGAGTGGGCACGGTCAGAGACCTGCGCGCGTCACCCGTGTTCACCATCGGCTACGTCGGGCGACTGGTCGAGGAAAAAGGGGTTGACCTGCTAATCGATGCAGCGTCGGGATTGAACGGAGATTGGAGATTGGAGATTGTTGGGAGCGGGCCAATGCGCGATGCGCTCGCCGCGTTGATCGATCGACACGCCGGGCGCCTGCGCGAACGGGTGACGTTTCAGCCCTGGCTGCCCTCGGCGCAGTTGCCGGCCGTCTACTCGACGCTCGACGCGCTCGTCCTGCCCTCGCGCTCGAAGCCGAGCTGGAAGGAGCAGTTCGGCCGGACGCTGATCGAGGCGATGGCGTGCGGCGTGCCCGTGATCGGATCGACCTGTGGCGAGATACCGAACGTCGTCGGCGACGCGGGGCTGATCTTCCCCGAAGGCGACGCCGGCGCGCTGCGCGCGCATCTCGAGCGGCTCATGTGCGATCCCGACCTGAGGCGCGATCTGGCCGCGCGCGGCCGCGAGCGCGTGCTGCAGCACTATACGCAAAAACAAGTCGCCCTGGCGACTGCTGCCGTATACCGCTCCGTCCTGGCCAGCACGACCTGATCACGCGATCACGTGATCACGTGATCACGCACCACGTTTCACGTTTTGGTATAATCCAGCCATGCACGATACGCGGCTCCACGTCGCGATCAGCGCGCATTTGCTCGCTTCGCGCGGGGCGGCGGGATATCGCAGCGCCGGCATCCACACGTACATCGCCAACTTGCTCGCACATCTGCCGCACCTCGATCCGGGCGTGCGTTACACGATTTACACGAACGCGCAGCCGCCCGTCGACGCGCGGATTCGCCCGGCGTGGCTGCCGACGGCGAAGCCGCTGATGCGTATCCTGTGGGAGCAGCTCGCCCAACCGTTGGCGCTGCGCCGCGACCGGCCCGATGTGCTGCACGCGGCGGCGTTCGTCGCGCCGCTCGCGTCGAGTTGTCCAGCCGTCGTCACGGTGTATGACTTGAGTTTTGCTCTATTTCCGGAGCACTTTCGCGGTCCGAACCAGACCTATCTGAGCATCTTCACGCGCCTCTCGGTGAGGCGTGCGCGGCGCGTCATCGCCATCTCCGAGCATACACGGCGCGACGTGCATCGCCTGTACGGCGTGCCGCTCGATCACATCGACGTCGCCTATCCGGGCGTGGACGCCCGATTCCGGCCTATGCCGCGCGAAGAGGTCGAGGCGTTTCGGCGCAAACATGTTCTTCCTGAAAGGTTCTTCCTGTACCTCGGCACGCTAGAGCCGCGCAAGAATTTGGACCGGTTGATTGACGCCTGTCGGGGATTGGAGATTGGAGATTGGAGATTAGTGCTGGTCGGCGGTAAGGGTTGGAGGGTCGACGATCTGTTTGCCAGGGTGAAATCGCACGGTCTGGAGCAGCGGGTGACGTTCGCCGGTTACGCGCCTGCGGAAGACCTGCCCTTGTGGTACAACGCGGCGACGGCGTTCGTGTATCCGTCGCTGTACGAGGGCTTCGGCATACCGCCGCTGGAGGCGATGGCATGCGGCACGCCGGTCATCGCATCGAGCGCAGCGTCTCTGCCGGAAGTGGTCGGCGACGCCGGCATCCTCGTCGCACCGGATGATGTGCAGGGGCTGGCCCAGTCGATGCGCCGCGTGTGGCGCGACGAAACCCTGCGCGGCGATCTGTCGCGGCACGGGAACGAGCGAGCGCGGCGGTTCACGTGGGAAGCGACGGCGCGCGCCACCCTCGAGTCGTACCGGCGAGCGTCGGGGAACCCGAGTTCCTCCCGTTCCTTGAGTTCCTCGAGTTCCTTACGAGGGAACTGAAGGAACTTAGGGAAGAAACTTGATTATGGACTGGAGTTTGGCAGTTCGCTGGAGTGCAGCCCTTCGGCAGGCTCCCCACTCCCCCTCGCTTTGCTCGGGGGCGGGGACTTCGCAGGGCAGGCTCTTCAGGCTGCCATATGTGGCGGTCAAGCAGGCTAAAGCCTGCACTCCAACCGCTGAAGGATGGAAGTGATGCCGCGCCGGTATCCACGCTGGATCACGATGGCGATGGTTCTGGGCGATGCGGCGCTGGTGAACCTGGCGTTCCTGTCCGCCTACATCCTCCGCATCGAGCTACAGGTGTTTCGTCCTGTCGGCGAAACGTACCAGACGCCGCTGATCGATTATGTCCCGCTGGCAGCGGGCCTGACCGTCGTGCAACTGGCGCTGTTCTGGCTGGGCGGCGCGTACAACCTGCGCCGCAACACAACCTGGCTCGGCATGATGGAGCCGATCGTGCAGGGCGCGGCCGTCGCGGTGCTGCTCGTGATCGTCGCCACCTTTCTCGACGCGCTCCTGTTGTTCTCGCGCCTCCTGATCGTGTACAATGCCGTGCTTGTCGTGATCGTCCTGGGCATCAGTCGAGCCTTGTGGGGGCTGGCGCTGGCGCGCCTGCGGCGGAGGGGCGCGGGCGTGGCGCGCGCGCTGATCGTCGGCGCCGGCGAGGTTGGCCGCACCGTGCTGCGCACGATCATCGCACGCCCGGAGCTTGGGTTTCGGGTGATGGGTTTTGTGGACGATCACCCGGAGCGCAGTCAGACCGACATGGGCGCGATCCGCGCGCTGGGGCCTATCACGAACGTACCGGCCATCCTGGATCAGGAGCCGATCGAAGAGGTGATCATCACACTGCCCTGGTCCGATCACCAGCGCATCCTGAACCTGGTGCAGGTGTGCGAGGCGCGGGGCGTTCGCCCCCGCATCGTGCCCGACCTGTTCCAGCTCAGCCTGACGAGCGTCGACGTGAACGATCTGGATGGTATTCCGCTGATCGGCACACGTGCGCCGTCGCTCAGCGGGGTAAGCTTGTTGCTCAAGCGTATCGTCGATCTCGCGCTGGGCGTCCCCCTGACGCTGCTGTCATTGCCGCTGATGACCCTCATCGCCGTCGCCATCAAGCTCGATTCGCCCGGGCCGGCGCTATTCAGGCAGGCGCGCCTCGGCATGAACGGCCGGCCGTTCCAGGTCTACAAGTTCCGCTCGATGTATTCCGGCGCGGAAGCGGAGGTCCCGCAATTGCTCGAGCGCAACGAAGCGAGCGGCCCGCTGTTTAAGATCAGAGACGATCCGCGCCGCACGCGCGTCGGGCGCTTCCTGCGCCGTACCAGCTTCGACGAGCTGCCGCAACTCATCAACGTGCTGCGCGGCGAGATGAGCCTGGTCGGGCCGCGCCCACCGCTGCCCTCCGAGGTCGATCAGTACAAGCCGTGGCACAAGCAGCGGCTCCTGGCGCGGCCGGGGATGACCGGCTTGTGGCAGGTATCCGGCCGCAGCAGCCTGAGCTTCGACGAGATGGTGCTGCTGGACATCTACTACATCGAGAATTGGTCGCCGCTGCTGGACGTGAAGATCATGCTGCGCACCGTGCCGAAGGTGCTGTCGGGGGATGGGGCGTATTAGCCGATGGCGGATGGCTGATAATAGAGCATGCGCGTCAGAGCGGTCTTCGACCTCATACGAGAAACGTTCGAGGCGTGGACAAACGATCGGGCCGAGCGGCTGGGCGCGGCGTTCGCCTACTATGCCCTGTTTTCGATGACGCCCATGCTCGTCGTCGCCATCGTCATCGCCGGGTCGGTATTCGGGCAGGCGGCGGCTTTGGATCAGATCGTCGAGACGGTCGAGAACCTATTCGGGCCGGAGACCGCACAGACGATTGAGAGCATGATCGACAGCATGCACGACGCCAAACCCACACTGATCGGAACGCTGATCAGCCTGGGCTTACTGCTCTACTTCGCGTCGGGCCTGTTCGCCAATCTCAAGGACGCGCTCAACCTGGTGTGGGGCGTGAGGCCGAAACCCGGCCACGGCGTGCGTCACTTCATTCAGACGCACATCCTGGCCATCCTGATGGTGCTATGCATGGGATTTCTGCTCATGCTGGCGCTGGCATTGAATACGCTGACCGCCTTTCTGAGCAGCTTTTTCGGCGATCGGCTGCCCGGCGGAGTGCTCGCCTGGCAAGTGCTGAACTTCGCTGCGTCTTTCGCGCTGATACTGCTGCTCGTCGTCGTGATCTATCGCGTGTTGCCCGACGCGAAGATCGCCTGGCGCGACATTGCCGTCGGCGCGGCCGTGACGTCGCTGCTCGTGACGATCGGCACGCTGGCGATCGGCATCTATCTCGCGCTCGGCGACTGGATATCGTCGACGTTCGGCGCGGCCGGGCCGATCGTCGCCGTTTTGATCTGGGCCTACTATTTCGCGCAGGTATTCTTCTTTGGCGTGGAGTTCACGCAAGTGTACGCCCGGCAGCGTGGCTCGGGCATCCGGCCCAGATGGAACCCGCCGCAACCAAACGACTAACCACGGATTACACAAAATTCATATGCCTCTCGTTTCGATCGGCATCGGCTGGTTGATTGGCATCTGGGCAGCATTCAGCTTCGCACTCCCGTGGCAGCTCTTTCTCGTCGCGCTTGTCATCCCCTTTGCCGGTCTGATCCTGTGGCGCGGCGATCCACGTGCTCGACTCGTATGGATATCGCTGCTCGCCATGCTGCTCGGCGGGCTGCGCGCCGCATCGGCCCGGCCTTCCCTCGACGAGCATGATGTCGCCACATACAACGACGGCAGCCTCGTCACGCTCGCCGGCGTCGTCGACGACTATCCCGACCGGCGTGACACGTACGTCAACCTGCGCCTGCGCGCGGAAACGCTGGCATGGCCTGACGCCGATCCGTTTGCCGTAGAGGGTCTGGTTCTCGTGCGTGCCGATCCGCTCGGCGACTACCGTTACGGCGATCGCCTCGAAGTGACCGGCCACCTTCAAACGCCTCCTGAGTTCGCCACGTTCAACTACCGGGATTATCTGGCGGGCAAAGGCATTCACTCGATCGTCGACCAGCCGCGCGTCGGGCGCCTCGTGCGCGACCAAGGCAGCCCAATCCTCGCAGCGCTTTATGACCTGAAAGATCGCGCGCGAGAGACGATTGCCACGATACTGCCGGAGCCACAGGCGGCGCTGCTGACCGGCATCCTGCTCGGCGATGAGTCGGGCATTCCGCAAGACGTGAAGGACGACTTCCGCGCGACGGGCACGAGTCACATCATCGCCATCAGCGGTTATAATTTCGCTGTATTGCTCGCGCTGGCGTCCGTACCGGCGGTGCGGTTGTTCGGACGCCGGCGCGCGTTTCCCATCCTGCTGCTGCTGATCGTCGCGTACACCGCTTTCGTCGGCGCCAGCGCGTCCGTCGTGCGCGCGGCGATCATGGGCGGGCTGGTGCTATGGGCAACTTACCTCGGCCGCCAGGCGACCGCGCTCAATTCGCTCTTCATCGCCGCGATCCTGATGACGCTTCTCGATCCGTTCACGCTGGGGGACGTCGGCTTCCAGCTCAGCTTCGCGGCGACGTTGGGGCTGGTGCTGTACACGCGTCCGCTGCAAAATGCCGCCGAGCGCGGACTGGCGCGCTGGACCGGACCGGAACGCGCGAAGAAGACCGTCGGCGTGTTGAGCGACGCCGTCATCGTGACGCTCGCCGCGCAG
>DASSFZ010000591.1:0-11634 GCA_035693785.1 Anaerolineae bacterium
GCGGGCGGTCACCGGGGTACATTCGTGGGAGCTTTCGAAACAGGGATGGTGGGAACGATGGCGCTTGTGCCGCAGGTGATCGATGCGGTGACGGTGCCGGTGATCGCGTCAGGCGGCATTATGGACGGCCGCGGCATTGCGGCCGCACTCGCGCTTGGGGCGAGCGCGGTGCAGATGGGCACGGCCTTCCTGACGTGCGACGAGGCCGGCATCCCGGAGGCATACAAAGAGGCGATCCTCAACGCGCGCGAGCACGAGACGCGCCTGACGCGCGCCTTCTCCGGCCGCCCGGCGCGGGGGATCGTCAACCGCTTCATGACAGCCGTTGACCGTGCCGACGCGCCTGAGGCCATTCTCCCGTTCCCGCTACAGAACGCTCTGACACGCCCACTCCGAAACGCAGCCGCGAGGCAGGGTCGGGCAGAGTTCCTGTCACTCTGGGCAGGCCAGGGCGTCCGCTTGGCACGTCGCCAGTCGGCCACAACGCTCATCACACGGCTCGCAAACGAGACCGAGGTGGCCATCCGCCGATTGGTATTGCGGACTGAAGCCATCGCGAACGATGGCCCCAGAGACACTTCTATGGCGCGAAACGTCGCTGACTGACTGATTCGCTGGAATGGGTCAGAACTGATATGATAACCGGCGTGCTTGCCCTGCAAGGCGATTTCATTGAACATGAACAGGCATTGAAGCGGCTCGGCGTCGAGACACGGCAGGTGCGCCTGCCCAAAGACCTTGACGGTCTCGACGGGCTGATCATCCCGGGCGGCGAATCGACGACGATCGGCAAGCTGGCCGTCCAATACGGGCTGGTCGAGCCGCTGCGCGAGATGGCCCGCGCCGGCAAGCCGATGTGGGGCACCTGCGCCGGGCTGATCTTCATGTCGAATGATGTTGGGCGCGACCAGCCGCTGCTCGGCCTGATGGACGTGAAGGTCCGGCGCAATGCGTTCGGGCGACAGGTCGATTCGTTCGAGACCGACCTCGACGTGAAAGGCATCGAGGGCACGCGCCCGTTTCACGCTATCTTCATCCGCGCGCCGCTGATCGAATCGGCCGGCCCGGAGGTAGACGTGCTGGCGCGTGTCGAGCGGGACGGCAACCGGGCGATCGTCGTGGCGCGCCAGGGCAACCTGCTGGCGACGTCGTTCCATCCCGAACTGTCAGGCGACGACCGCTTCCATCGCTACTTCTTGACGCTCAGGGAGACTCATCGCTATCTGTATCTGTAGCCGCTCTTTTCGCCAGCAACGTCCGATCGACCGTGTGACCGGAGCCATGAGGACGCATGCAACTCTCGCCTTTCAAACTGGAACGCTATCTCGCCAAATATGAGTTCACTATGCCAGCAACAGTCGAAGCATCATGTGAGGCAAGCCATGCTCATGATCCCGGTTGACCCGAACTGCACAAAACCGATCTACCTGCAAATCGTAGACCACATCACGGCGCTGGCGCGCAACGGCCAGTTACGCGCCAGCGATCGTCTCCCGCCTTCGCGCGCCCTGGCCGAGCAATTGCAGGTTCACCGCTCGACCATCGTCAACGCTTACGAAGAACTGAAGGCGCGCGGGATTATCGAGGCGCGCCAGGGCAGCGGGAGTTTCATCGTCGATGGCCTGATCGATGGGTCGGTGATAGCGAGGCCGGCGGCGGCACCTGCGCTGACACAGCCGGAGGACCTGGTCGCGGAATTGTGGCGGCTCAATCGCGCCGAAGGCGTCCTCTCGCTGGCGCTGGGCCTGCCTGCCGACGACCTGATCCCGCTTGACGACTTCGACCGCATCCGCCAGCGCGTGCTGCGACGCGACGGGGCGAAAGCCCTGAACTACGAAGACCCGCAAGGGTATTACCCGCTGCGCCGGGCGATTGCCGCCGACCTGGCGCGGCACGGCATCCTCACCGAAGCCGACGACATCATCATCACCTGGGGCGCACAGGAGGGCATCTCGCTCGTCGGGCGCGCGCTGGCTGCGCCGGGAGACTGCGGACTCACCGAAGTCCCGACGTTCTTCGGGACGCTGTTCAACCTGGGCCACCTGGGGATAAACCTGCTCGGCTTCGAGTTGAGCGCGGCCGGCCCGAACTGGATGTCACTGACCCGGCAACTGGAGGCCGCACCCTCGCATCCGCGTTTCGTGTCGGTCATACCCGATCATCACAACCCGACCGGCATCCGCTGGGCGATGTCCCAGCGCCACGAGTTTCTCCACTTCATGGCCGAGCGGGACATTCCGGTCATCGAAGATGCGACTTACCGCGATCTGACGTTCGAAGGGCCTCCCCATCTGCCGCTGCGTGCCCTGGACCCGGAGGTCATCTATGTCGGCTCAGTCTCCAAGGTCTTGATGCCCGGCTTGCGCATCGGCTTCATCGTGGCCAATGGGCGATTGTGCGAGTATCTGATCCGGCTCAAGACGATCACGAGCGGCAGCGGCGAGCCGATCGGGCAGCGGGCGCTGGCCGAGTTTCTCCTGTCGGGAAATTATGCGGCGCACCTCGAGCGCGTGGTTCCCGTCTACCGCGCGCGCCGGGACGCGATGCTGCACGCGCTGGAGGAATATTTCCCGCCGGAAGCACGTTGGACGCATCCTTCCGGCGGATTCTACGTGTGGGTGACGATACCGCCCTCTATTTCACTCGAAGCCTTGTTCCGGCAGGCGCTGGAGCGCGGCATAGCGATTGCGCCGGCGGCGGCATTCTATCCCTACGGCCCGACGCCCAACGCCTTCCGCCTGACCTATTCACGTTATCCCGAAGAGGTGTTGATCCACGCGCTGCGCACACTGGGCGGATTGCTGACAGCGATGCTCCGGAATGGCCGTACTCATTTAAGTTGACTGACTACTAGAAGACGTGTCCGTCCAAAGACTCGAGCGCCGCGCGCGCCGGCCGGCGGATGCCGAACACCATACTTCAATTCCTACTTGCCTCTTCTTTAAAGATGCCCTGCCAGTTGGAAAAGCCTGCGGCCAATTAGAAGGAACCATATCATCCAAAGCACGTACCCAATGCCTATGAGGATGGCAATGATATTCGAGGAAGAGAAGATGGCGGTGCCGAGGTCACCGGCAAAAAACAGGAGCGCACTTGCCACTATCCCCACATAAGCGCTTACTCTGCTGAAGATATGGCTTCGCAGCATGACAGCCGAGATGACCAACCCTCCAACTAATAACCCGCTACGACCGGCCGTGCTTGTTAAGAGAAAGACCGCTATCCCCAGGAATGGCAGAGACGCAGCGACTGCCGGCCAAACTTTATTAATGCGCCTGAGCGCAACATAGAGGGCGAGAAACATCGTGCCCACAAGAGCCATGATAACAATGTCCAAGAGATTAAGTACGTTCAGTGAGTCCGGTTGAATTCCGCTGAAGCCAGCATTCAGTTTGAAGAGTACAACGAGCCAATTGTTCTGAAACAGCGTGAACCAGCCGTTTGCGGTAGTCGGTTGCGGACCTGCGGTAATGATGCCGATGATCCCGATGAGGAACAATACGAATACAACCAGGGCAGACACGCCGCCGATTCTGTAGAGCCAATTCCAGCGGGAATCTGCGGTTTCGACACCCGTCACCTGATTCCTCATTTCCCTATTTGAATCCGCCGACATAGCAGCCTCCTTTTCACCACGGGTAATTGGTAATTGGAGAGGGTCGGCTTCACCCGCATCGTGAAGGGAGACGATGTTGGGATGGTCGGGTTTCGCGGCGGCCTGCGCCTCGCGCGGCAGACAGGCACGGCCTTCGGTGCCGGGGCGTAAGTCTCCTTCGGCTTCGCTCAGGACATGGCTCAGCACGCGGATTTTCATCCGCCTTGAGCACAAGATGCGTGAACGGGAAACTCAAAACGACGCAATCGCCTGTTTGAAATCGCGATGAATCTCCAGGAACATGTCCAGCCCCGCCATCTTGAGGACTTCTGAAACGCGCTTGGAAGGGTTGAGCAGCTTGAGGTGGGGCGACTTGAACGTGCCGGCGGCGATGCCTTTTCGCATGGCCTCGTCGCTCTCGGCTGGCGCATCGGTGCGCAGCATGTTGAAAATGTCGTTGAGGGCGCGGATCCCGCTGCTGCTCATGTAAGGCACGTCGGCCAGATCGACGAGGATGTCGCGCGCGCCATCCTCGTGGGCCTTTCGGGCTTGCGCGATGAGCTGCTCGTACGTGGCAGCGCTGATGTCACCCTTGACGCGCAGCACGGTGACCGGCACTCGCGCCTGTTCCTGCGATACGGCGATGTCCATCTCTGTCCTCCTCTTGGAATGTGGGTGATAAGTGTGCTAGAGACGCTTCGCAATGACGAAGGTCACGTCGTCCGACGGGGCAGCCTCGCCCGTGAAAGCAGCGACGGCCCGCTCCAGCGCCGAGGCGATGTCCTCCGCCGATGCGTCGCGATGATCGAGGAGCAGACGTCTCAGCCTCTCCTCGCCGAACTCCTGCTCGGCCGTATCCATCGCTTCGGTGACGCCGTCCGTGTACAGCACGACGAAATCGCCGGGCTCCAGGTAAGCCGTGCGCTGCGCGAATTCGGCCCCGGCGAAGAACCCGAGCGCCATCCCGCTGTTCCCAAGCTTCACGCACTCACCGCTTCCGGCGCGGCACACCAGCGGCGGGTTGTGTCCCGCGTTCACGTAGCGCACCTCGCCGCTGCCCGGCTCGATCTGCGCGTAGAACAACGTGACGAACATGCCGTTGGCCGCGTCGGCGCAGATCAACCGGTTGGCCTGCGCGATCGATTCGGCCAGCGAATGCACGTGCGAGACGCTGGCGCGGATGATGCTGCGCGAGAGCGCCATGAACAGCGCGGCCGGCATGCCCTTGTCCGACACATCGGCGATCACCAGGCCGAGTCGATCGCCGATCGGGACGAAGTCGTAGAAATCGCCTGCCACGCGGCGCGCCGGCTGCCAGCGCGCCGCGAATTCCCAGCCGGGGATCGCCGGCGTCGCGTTCGGGATGAGGCTCGACTGCACGTCGCGCGCGACCTGCAGCTCGCGCTCCATGCGCCCCTGCTCGACGGCGATCCGGTACAGCCGCGCGTTCTCGAGCGCGATGGATGCGCTGGCCGCAATCGTCGACAGCAGAGCCAGGTCGCCCGGCGAGTAGCCGCCCGGCTTGTTGAGGACTTGGATGACGCCGATGGCGCGCTCGTTGACGATCAGGGGCGCAGCCATCAGCGATTCGGTCAGGAATCCGGTACCGGCATCTACCGCCTTATAATAGCGCGGGTCGTGCTGCGGATCGTTGACGACGGCGCCCTGCGCGTGCTGCACCACCCAGCCGGCGATGCCCTGGCCGAGCGGGACGCGAAACGGCTTCACCTGCTCGGCGCTCCCGCCGAGCGCGACATGGAACACCAGCTCCTCTCCCTCGACCATGAGAATAGACGCCGCCGCGGAATTAAACGTGTCCTGCGCGCGCTGCAGGGACGCGCGGATCACTCTCTCGAGATCGAGCGTCGAGGTGAGGTCCGTGTTGATCTCGTTCAGCAGGCGCAGGTTGCGGGCGCTGTCCTGCACCTCGCGAAACAGCCGCGCGTTCTCGATCGCGACCGCGGCGCTCGACGCGATCGCCATGAGCAGATCCAGGTCGTGCTCGGTAAAGATGCCCGCCTGAACCGCGTTGTCGACGTAGATCACGCCGCGCGTCGCGCCCTTGTGCTTGAGGGGGACGCATAGGATCGAGCGCAGCCCTAGCGCCAGCACGCTCGCGCGCCCGCTCAGCCAGGCGTCGTTCTGTGCGTTGCTCGTCAAGAGCGGCCGGCCTTCCTGCGCCACCCGCCGCACGACGCTGCGCGAGATCTGGAATTCAGGATCGTCGATGGTGCGGTGGTCGATGCCGCGCGCCGCGCGAAAGTCCATAGACCCGTCGTCGCCGAGCAGCATGACGAAGCCGCGCCCGGCGCGCGTCGCCGCGATCACCTCGTCGATGACACAATTCAAAACCTCGTTCAAGTCGAGCGACGAGTTGAAAGTCTGCGTGATGCGATACAGCAGCGCCAATCGATCGGCAGTCGGCTCCGTCACGGTCTGTCCCACGTCTATAGAGTCAAGGTTTGCTTTTGAAATTCGCCCAACGTGCGACGCAATTTGGAAGTGCGTCGCACGTCACTGTCAGGCGAGGCTCGTTGGCTGCGCCGATTATACTTCACAATGGGCCGCAACGTTCAATGCCGCGACTTTCAGTCGCGCATGTTCGCCACCAGACTGAGATGCACGCGGAGTGGCCAGCGTCGGGCGCCCGGCGCGCACCCGTAGGCTGCGCGCAGTTGACACTCCGGCTCTCCTCATTATAATCAGGCGTGACGCCCGGGGGACGCCGAACGCGACCGGGCGTCTTCGATCGGGAGCTGGTGATTACCCACAAGTGCTCGGGCCGCAGTCCCCGGCGGCCCAGGCCGCGCCGAGGACGGCGCGAGGAGCGAGATGTGTACAATCACCAGATCGGGAGAGCTTGACTTGGCCGATTCTTCCCACGACGACGAAACGCGACGCCTCGACGCCGACGAGGGCGAGACGAGGCGCATCGATTCCGACGAGACGCGGCAAATCGATCCGAAGGGCAACCCAACCGTTCACTCCAAGCGCGCCGAAACGCGGCGCATGAGCGGCTGGGCATCCGACCCCACCGGCTCGGACGCGACGCGAACGGGGCACACTCCATCGCCACCACCCCCGCCGCCAGCGTCTGGCGGACGAGGGGAACGGATCGAGCCGGCCCCTCAGGGTGGCTGGCGTGCATCGCCGGACGCCGCGCCGCCTCCTCCACCGGCTTACCCGCGTTCCGGCCGGCGCGCCGGTGGCAAAGCTCCAGCGCCGGCGCCCGCTGCACGCGTTGCGGCTCGAGGCGGGCAGGTGCGGCAACCGGCGTTTTGGCCCTCGTTCGCGAGGACCCTGTTTATCATGGCGATCCTGGCCGGCGTAGCGTTCACGACCGTGCTCGCAGTCGGCGCCGGCGGCTACGTCTACATCGCCTCGCAGTTGCCGTCGCCCGAAGACCTCTCGCAGCGCGCGACCGAGCTGTTCACCAGCAGCCAGATTTACGACCGGGACGGCAACCTGCTGTTCGAGCTGCTCGATCCGCAGGGCGGGCGGCGCACGGTCGTCGAGCTGGACCACATGTCGAAATGGGTGCGCCAAGCGACGATCGACACCGAAGACCCGCGCTTCTACCGGCATCCTGGCTTCGATCCCATCGGCATCGTGCGCGCGGTGATCCAGAACCTGCGCGAAGGCGAGACCGTATCGGGCGCGAGCACGATCGCCCAGCAGCTCGTGCGCAACCTGATGCTCCCGCCGGAAGAGCGCGCCGAGCGCACGGCCAACCGCAAGATCAAAGAGGCCGTGCTCGCCGCTGAAGTTACCCGCCGTTATCCGCGCGACAAGATTCTCGAGCTGTATCTCAACTCGGTGTACTTCGGCAACCTGGCCTACGGCGTCGAAGCGGCGGCGCAGACCTACTTCCAGAAGGACGCGGAGGACCTGACGCTGGCCGAAGGCTCGTTCATTGCCGGCCTGGTGCAGGCGCCCTCCGTGTACGATCCCTACACGCCCGACGGGCGCGAGGCCGCGCTCGCCCGCCATCGCACCGTGCTGCGCCTGATGGTCGAAGCAGGCAGCATCACGCGCGAGCAGGCTGGAGCTGCTGCCGAGGAGATGGCAGCCTACGAGTTCAAGCCTCCGCGCGTCGCCGTCGAAATCCCATCCCCGCACTTCGTGCAGCACGTGCGCCAGATCGTCGAGACTCACTTCGGGCCAGAAGCGTTGTATCGGGGCGGCCTGAAGATCTACACCACGCTCGATCCAGAGCTGCAATCAATCGCCGAAGACGTCGTTCAGGAACAGATCGCGGGCCTGGCCGATCGTAACGTCTATGGTGGTGCGCTGGTGGCGATGGAGCCGAACACCGGGCGCGTGCTGGCGATGGTCGGCAGCCCGGACTACCGCGACGAGCAGCACGCCGGGCAGATCAATATGGCCGTTGCGCCGAGGCAAACCGGGTCGGCGATCAAGCCGCTCAATTACCTGGCCGCCTTCGAAAAGGGATGGACGCCGTCGACGGCAATCTGGGACACGCCGGTCGTGTACACCGACACGGCTGGCAACGTATACAGGCCCGTCAACTACGACGGCAGGTTCCACGGTCCGCAGCCGGTTCGTTCGGCGCTCGCGAATTCGTACAACGTTCCGGCGGTGAAGACCCTCGAGTTTGTGACCGTGCCAGAGTTCCTCAAAGTGGCGCAGCGCTTCGGCATCACGACGTTCACGCGCCCCGACTACGGCCTGTCGCTCACGCTGGGCGGCGGCGAAGCGCCGTTGATCGAAATGGCCGGCGCGTTTCAGATCTTCGCGAACGGCGGCGTGCGCCGCCCGCCGGTCGTGATCGAGCGCATCACCAACGTGCGAGGCGATGTGCAATGCCAGTTCGCGTTGCCTGGGCAGGATGCCGGAGGCGCGCCTCCTTGCGAATCGGCGCCCGGCGCGGGCGAGCAGGTCATCAGCCCGCAGCATGCGTACTTGATCACGCACATCCTGTCGGACAATCTGGCGCGCTGCCCCGCTTTCGGCTGCCCGAACATTTTGGAGATCGGGCGACCGGCGGCGGTCAAGACCGGAACGACCAACGACTTTCGCGATAACTGGACGATCGGCTACACGCCGGAGCTGGTTACGGGTGTTTGGATCGGCAATCCGGATCGGTCCGAGATGAAGAACATCAGCGGCGTGACCGGCGCAGGCCCGATCTGGCACAACTTCATGCAGCGCGCGCTAGAAGGCCAACCTGTCCTCGAATTCCCGCACCCGCCCGGTATCATCGAGATGGAAGTGTGCGCCGATTCCGGCACGCAGCCTTCGCCATACTGCCCCGCCAGGCGCACCGAGATCTTCGCCGCCGACCGGCCGCCGCTCGGCCCGGAGCACGACTGGTATCAGCTCGTCCGGCTCGACGCGGCTTCGGGCCTGCGGTGGGTTGAGGGCTGCACGAGCGGCGTCGTCGAGAAGGTGATGGCCGTCGTGCCGCCCGAAGGATTCGAGTGGGCGCAGCAGCACGGACTCGAAGTCGCGCCGATCGAAACGTGCGCCGCCGGCCCGACCGCGTCGATCGTCGCGATCGGCAGCCCGCCCGACGGCGGGTTCGTCGACGGCGTCGTGCCCGTCATCGGCACGGCCACGATACCCGACTTCGAAAGCTACGATCTGCAATTCGCCTCGGCTGTGTCGCCCGACACGTGGCGGTGGATCAGCGGCCCGCACCTGGCGCAGGTCGTCGACGGCGAGCTGACGCAGTGGGATACGAACGGGCTGGAAGATGGCGAATACATCCTGCGGCTGGTCGTGCACGCGTTGAGCGGTGGATCGACCGAAGCGCGCGTCCGTGTGTTCATCAATCGCGGCGCGATCCCCACGCCGACGGATACGCCCGGCCCGACGGCGACGCCGACGCCCGCGCCGACCGAGACGCCGGTCGTCGTGCCGACGCTGCCTCCCAGCACCGAGACGCCCATGTCGGAGCCGACGCTCCCGCCGGCCGATACGGTCGAACCGACGCCGACACCGTAAGGGGAGAGAGTGATCAGTCGTCAGTGATCAGTTGTCAGTGATCAGTGTCAGTAATCGGTTATTGGTAAGTGGTGAATAGTAGGCGCCGCCCATCACGTATCACGCAATACGCCTCACGTCTCACGCTTTACGCTTCACGTTTCACGCTTCACGCGCGACTCTCCACCACTCCTCTCGTCTCCGCGCAACTTCAGTCAATCTGCCGCAGCATCACCGTCGTCGATTCCCCCGTCGGCGCAAAACCGAAACGGCGATACAGCGTCTGCGAGGTGAAGTTGTTCGCCTGCGTGTTGAGCGTGACCGGGTACGCACCGGCCGCGAGCAGATACGTCAGCTCCTCGGCCAACAGGCGCGTGCCGATGCCGCGCCTCTGATAACCGGGGTGCACGGCCAGGCGAATGAGATGCCCGCGCCCGACGTACACGTCGCTGAAGGCATGACCGACGATGCGGCCATCCAGCTCGGCGACGATGAAATGCGCCGCGTCCCCCTGGATGCGCGCGAGCGAGTCGAGCGTGTGCCACCAGATCGGGTCGAAGGCGACGCGGTCGTTGGCGAGGACGGCGGGGAGGTCGCCAGGCGACGCCTGGCGCAGCGTCGGGGCGGGCGAGCCTTGCTCCGGAATCGAGTTGTCGTCCTTGCGGAAGTGCGTCACATCGGTGAAGGGCGTGAAACCCAGATCGGGCAAGTAATCGGTCAGCCAGTCCGGGTAGGCCAGGCAGGCGAGTGAGCCTGTCCCGGCCGCGCGCAGCGGCGGGAGCGCGGCGGCAAACAGCGCCTCGAGCACGGCCCGCGCGTCGTATCCGTCGGCGATAGCGATGAGCCGAACCCAGGCAACCGGCAGCTCGTTCGCCGGCGCGATGACCGCGCCGGCAATAGGGTTACCGGCGACGGCCACCCACGCGTTGCTCGACGGTTCGGCGAGCCAGTCGTCGATCGACCACCAGTCGAGGTGGAAATGCGTGCGCCGGGACTGCTCGGTCAGCCGAGCCAGCGCGCCGCGATCGGCCTTTGTGGCCGGGCGCACGTCGAGTGGGGCGGGGGCCGGTGGGCGGCGCGCGAAGAGTCGCTGCATGGCGCGACTATAACACCCCGCCATCGTTTGCGCAATGCCAAACCGACTTGCATCTTGCCTGCGAGTAATGTAAACTTACAATCAGTCCGGACTTCGGCAAATTGCCGGCGTGCAGCCTTTAGGCTGCTATATCTGTCGATGCCGCAGGCTGAAGCCTGCACTCCAATCGCCAGATATGGTCGTTGCCAAAGTTCAGAAGCATATTGGAACAGTCTGAATTCAGGAGATACGGGATGCCATCCGACGGCAAGGCTAAGGCGCTTGACACGGCGCTGGCGACGATCAGCAAGAAATTCGGCGACGGCGCGATCATGCGGCTGGGCGAAGCGTCCCACCTGGAAATCGCCGCGATCCCGACCGGATCGATCGCGCTCGACCTGGCGCTGGGCGTGGGCGGCGTCCCGCGCGGGCGCATCACCGAGATCTACGGCCCCGAGGCCTCCGGCAAGACGACGATTTGCCAGCACGTCGTGGCCGAGGCGCAGAGGATGGGCGGGACGTGCGCGTACATCGACATGGAGCACGCGCTCGATCCGAGCTACGCGGCGCGCTGCGGCGTGGACGTCGACAACCTGTACGTCTCTCAGCCGGACACCGGCGAGCAGGCTCTGCAGATCGCCGACGCGCTGATCCATTCCAATGCGATCGACGTAGTCGTGATCGACTCGGTGGCCGCCCTGGTCCCGCGCGCCGAGATCGAAGGCGAGATGGGCGACAGCCACATGGGCCTGCAGGCGCGCCTGATGTCGCAGGCGCTGCGCAAGCTGAGCGGCGCGATCAAAGCCAGCAACACGGCGATGCTCTTCACCAACCAGTTGCGCATGAAGATCGGCGTGATGTTCGGCAACCCCGAAACCACGTCCGGCGGCATGGCGCTCAAGTTCTACGCCAGCGTGCGGCTGGACGTGCGCCGCATCCAGACCATCAAGGCCGAGGGGGAGGCCGCCGGCAGCCGCGTGCGCGTGCGCGTCACCAAGAACAAGGTCGCGCCGCCGTT
>DASSFZ010000592.1:0-5166 GCA_035693785.1 Anaerolineae bacterium
ACGTGCGGGTGATGGTGGTAGGGTTGTACAGGCTGACGACGCTGCGCGTGATGCCGTCGATCGACACTTCGACCTGGCCGGCCCAGGAAAGTCCTCACCCGACTCACCTCAAGTTGAACGCAGAAACGAAATGCCCTCTCCCGAAATCGAGACAGGGCAAGGTGTCGTGTCTGCTTGCAGCGTCTAATGGGTAAGGCCAAGGGCGCAGTCAGGCGCCCCGCACCCATCTGAGACACCTACGGTTCACGCCGCCCTCTGACCGCCGGATGGATCACGCGAAGCGGAGCGGGAGCGGGGAAAACCTTGAAGTTCTTGGTGTCTTTGTGTCCCTTCGGCTCCGCTCAGGGCAGGCTTGGTGGTTAACGATTATGCAGCCGCCCGTACAGCCACCAGAATCGATCGGCCGGCAGGTATGCCTTCAATCGCTCGTCCAGGACGAATTCCCCCGGCGCGAACGCCGCGCGCACGCGCTCGTCGAGCGCATCCGCACGCGCCCGCTCGGCGCGGCCGCGCTGATGCGGCTCCACTTCGCTCAAGAGCAGCTCGGCCTTGAGCCGCGCCCGGACTTCGCGGGAGTAGTAGCCTGCCGCGTCGGCTGCGCTGCGGGCGTAGTCGTCCAAATACCAGGCCCACGCGTCGAGCCGGCTGCGCGTTTCGCGCTCGGCGCGGTCGAGATACCGGTACAAGTGTCCGGACTTGATGCGCTGCAGGGACGAGCGCAGCGCGGGCGCGTCCGGTGCGCCGGCCGCCTCGGCGCGCAGCAGCGCTTCGAGCAGGCCGCCGATCGTCAGCTTCGGCATGCGGTCGCCCAGCGCGTTCGAGGCCGTCTGCCAGTAGAGCACGTCGGACCCGAGGTACTCCTCCAGCTCGGCAAGCATCGTGCGCGCTGCGCTCATTTCGAATTCGACGTCGATTGTCTTGGTCATGTCGGCGCGAGCTCCAAGTTTCATGGCATGGATAGGTGACGGCTCATTCAGGCCCCGCGGTGCGAGCCTTATCCGTTCGCTTGCTGCCCACCCGCTGCGACCCTGCGCGCCGCCATTTCGTCCAGCCACGCCTTGTCCTCAACGCGCATCAGGTACGGATTGAGCAACTGTCCCACGCAGAACAGCGTCAGGACCCCGCCGAGCACGGCGATCACCGCGCCGGGATTGAACGCGCCGCCCGCCCACCCGGCCAGCGCCGTGCTGAGCGGCCAGGTGAACTGCGCGATCAGCCGCCGTACCGCGAACACGCGCCCCTGCAGCTCGTGCGGCGTCTGCGTCTGCCAGATCGCCTGAGAGTGTGCGTTCATGATCGGGATCATGGCCGTGTCGAGGAACGCCATCGCCGCTGTGAGATACAGCGCGCCCGATAGGCCATAGACGATCAGCGCGAGGCCGGCGGCGATCAGCGAGACGACGACGCCGTACACGCGCTTGCGCTTCAACCCGCCCCACGCGCTGATGAATACGCCGCCCGCCACACCGCCGACGCTGCCGACCGACGCCAGCAGCGCCAGCGCCGTCTCGAAGGTGAACCCGCGCGACGACCAGTCGGCGGCAAGATTGAACTTGAGGATGAGCGGTTGGAACACGCCCAGCGGCCCGGCGACGAAGTTGGCGACGGTGAAGGTGCCCAATAGCCACAGCAGCGGGCGGCGATGCCAGATGTACAGCGCACCCTCTCGGATGTCGGCCCACAGGCTCTTCCTGGCTGTGCCATCGCCTGCCTGCAAGTCGCCTCGTTTCGGCGATGGCACGTACAAGAAGGCCAAGACTGCCGAGGCCGCGAAGAAGGTGAGCGCGTCGATGCCCATGACCAGCGGCGTCCCGTCGCGGAGCTGGGCAACGCCGCCTGTCACGCCGCTCTGCCGCAGGAGGGCCGGCACGGAGATCATCGCCGCGGCGATAGCGGGCGACACAATGCCCGACAGCGCCCAGATCGTCTGCATCATGCCGTTGGCGCGCGGCAGCTTGTCCTCTGGAACGATCATCGCGTACGACGTGTCAAACGCCGACTGATGAAACACGCCAAAGAGGGCCTGGATGGCGACGAGGACGACGAGCAGCGGCAGTTGCAGCGCGTTATTGATCACCAGCGCGGCCAGCAGCAGGCTCAGCAGGGCATTGGCGAAGTCCATCGCCATCATCGTTCGCTTGCGGTCGTGGCGATCGGCCCACGCACCCGCGATGGGCGCGCCGAACACCGTCGGCAGCGCGAAGGCGAGCGCGATCGCCGACAGGGCGGCGGCGAGCTCCGACTTCTGCTCCGGGCGCGGATACAGCGTCTGCGCCAGCCAGATATTGACGGCGAAGAACGTCAGCGCGCTGCCGAACACCGACACCGACTGCGTGACCCATACGATCAAGAACGTGCGCCAGCCGTTCGGCGGTGGTTGATAACCTGTCGCGCCTGCAGGTTCGTTCATGCCTCGGCTCCTGGCCGGCACCCCCGCCGATGGCCGCGGGCGAGGATGTCAGCGGGAGGGGTCTGATCTCCCCTTGTCGAAGATCAATATTCTGAAAGGCTGCCCGTACGCCGCGCGCGGTCTTCCTCGCGCCGATACAGCCACAGCCCCAAAACCGGCGTCAGCAGGCCGAACGCCGTGACGATGACCAGCTCGGCTTCGATGGAGGCCAGTTCCGGGAAGCCCTCCGGGTAGCCCATCAAGGTCGAGCGGAAGACATCGACGGCATACGACATCGGGATCAGGCGCGAGATATTCTGTATCCACTCCGGCAGCGCCGAGAAGGGGAAAAACGGCGCGCACAGCATCATGAACGCGAACTGGATCAGGTTCGCCATGGTCTGCCCTGCTTCCTTGATACGCAGCGTCAGCGCGGCGAAGGCGAATCCCACGCCGAATGTGCCGGACAGCGCCAGGACCAGGATGAAGGCGCCGAGCGGCAGGTTGTGAAACGGCAGGCGGCCCAGCATGACGCTCATCAGCGCGGCCGACGCGACGCTCAGCAGGCCGGTCCACACCAGGGTGATGGTGACGCGCGAGACCAGGCTGGCCGATTTGGACGCCGGGCTGAGGTACAACTGCTCGAGCGTGCCTTGTTTCTGCTCACGCCGGACGTTGTATCCTATCGTCCACAGAGTGTCACTTAAGAACATGAACAGGATGAAGCCGTACACGACGATGCCGGACGTCTGGCTGCTGCCGCCGGACTGCACGCCGTTCGGCGAGAACATCAGGCCGGCCAGCGTGAGCACGATGACGATCAGAAATATCTGCCCGAAGCTGGCGACGAACTCGACCGGGTAGCGCACCATGATCGTCAGCTCTTTGCGCGACATGGCGACGAGCGAACTGATCCACGCAGCAGGGCCTGTCAGTAAAGACTGAGTTGATTGTGTCATTCGCGCCGTCCTTCCATGCGTTTCGTATTGCGTGTTGCGTGGCACACGTTGAACACGGAGCGATAAGCCATACGCTATACGCGATAGGCTAGAACTCCCCCATGCCCTGATTGCGGCGGATGCCGTTCTCCACGCGATGGAAAGCCCAGAATCCGAACAGCGGCGCGAAGAACATGAACGCCCACAGCACGGCCATGTCGAGATACCACGTCTCGAAGAAGTAGCCGACGCCGAGCAGCGCCGAGCGCACGCCGTTCAGCATCCACGTCGGCGGGAAGGCCTTGGCGATGGTCTGCACCAACGGCGGCAGCACGGCAATCGGGTAGAAGATGCCCATCAAGAAGGCGACCACCCACTGCATCAATCCGATGAGGGCGTTCGACTCCTTGACCCTCAGCACCACCGCCCCGAACAGCAGCGCCACGCCGTACAGGGGGATCAGACCGAACAGGACGAACAGGAAGGCCAGTAACACCTGGCCGTCGAACGGGTTGACCTGAAACACGGCGCAGCCGATCAGATACGCCAGCAGGCTCGATGCCACGCCGCGCACCGCACTGTACAGCGCCACGCCCGACGCCAGCGTCGTGCTGCCGGTCGGCGTGAGGTACACGGCTTCCAGCGTGCCGGTCTCCTGCTCGAAGCGCAGCCAGTAGGCGATGTGCCAGAAGGCGCTCGTCACGATCGTGAAGGTGCTCGCGCCGATCAGGAGGAAAGCGACGTAATTGGTCGTGCCCGTGTTCGCCTCGAAGTTCGCGGCGGCGTCCGCGCCGGCGGTCGCCCGGCCCAGCAGCATGGGCATCGCGGCGAAGATGATGGGGATGATGACCTCCATCGCCAACTGGCCGGGATAGCGGCTGATGTTCAACAGCCGCAGCCGCGCCTCGGCCAGTGCGGCGGACAATTTTTGCCTGAGAGAGGGGTTGGCTATAGCAGTCATGTGTAGCCTGAGTCAAACAGTCGTCAGTCGTCAGTTATCAGTTATCAGTCATCAGTTATCAGTCATCAGTTATCAGTGTCCACGGCTCACCGATTACTGTTCACTGATCACTGGTCACTGATCACTGGTCACTGATTACTGATTACTTTATTCTGGTATCCTCGGCCAGCGTGCGGCCGGTGCGCGCGATGAATACGTCTTCGAGCGTGACTTCTTCGTGGACGATTCTCTGGACGACGGCGTCGTGGGCGGCGAGCGTTTCGATTAGCCGTGGCAGGAGCGCGCGCTGGTCCTGCACGACGACGGTGAGCTGCGTGTGGCCGTTCACGGCAGCTCTCGCCGCGCGCACCACGCCCGGCAGTTCCTCCACGGCCAGGCTCGCCTGCGACGAAATCACGCCTTCGAAGTGAATGATCTCTTCGCGCTCCAGCGAGGCTTTCAGCTCGAGCGCCGTCCCCAGCGCCAGCACTTCGCCCCGGTCGATGATCGCCACGCGATCGCACATCGTCTCGGCCTCGGCCATGATGTGCGTCGTGTAGATCACGGTCTTGCCCGCCGTGTTCAGGTCGCGCACGATGGCGCGCAGCTCGCGCGCCGAGGGCAGGTCGAGCGTGTTGGTCGGCTCATCGAGTATCAGAAGCGGGGCGTCGTTGATCAGCGCCTTGCCGAAGGCCAGTTTCATCTTTTGGCCGGAGGAGTAGGTCTCGACCGTGCGGTCGGCGATCTCGCCCAGATTGAGCAGGTCGATGATCTCGTCCGCGCGGCGGCGGCGCGCATCCGAATTGAGGTGGTACAGCGCGCCGAAGAAGACGAGATTCTCGCGGCCGGTGAGCTTCCAGTACAGCCCGCGGTCGCCCATCAACATGCAGCCGACGCTG
>DASSFZ010000593.1:0-6656 GCA_035693785.1 Anaerolineae bacterium
CGGCAGCCAGCGGGCCAGATCGCCGCTGCGATACATGCGTGAGCCGGGTGAACCGAAGGGGTTCGCGACGAAGCGCTCGGCCGTCAGCGCCGGGCGCTTGAGATAACCGCGCGCGAGACCTTCCCCGGCAATGTACAGCTCCCCCGCCACACCCACCGGCACCGGCTGCAGCGCTGCATCCAGCACATACACCTGCGTGTTGCAGATCGGCCGACCGATCGGAACGAAACTGGATTGCGTGTCGCGGGGGCAGTTCCAGGACGTGACGTCGATGGATGCTTCCGTTGGGCCATACAGATTGTGGAGATGCCCACCAAGCGTGGCGTAAGCCTTCTTCTGTGTCTCCATCTGCAGTGCTTCGCCGCTGCAGAACACTCTTTTGAGAGAAGAGCACTCGGCTGCCGACGGTTCCTGCAGGAATGCGTTGAGCATCGAGGGAACGAAATGGATGACCGTCACCTGTCTTTGCTTGATCAACGAAACAAGGTACGCGGAGTCGGCGTGTCCTCCTGGGATGGCGAGTGTTAATTGCGCTCCCTGCAGCAGTGGCCAGAAGATTTCCCACACGGAGATGTCGAAACCGGTGGGCGTCTTCTGCATGACGCAATCGCTGGCTTCAAGGGCGTAGGCCGCTTGCATCCACTCGATGCGATTGACGATACCGCGATGATGGATGACGACGCCCTTTGGGTTGCCGGTGGAGCCGGAGGTGTAGATGACGTAAGCGGGGTGTTGCTGCAGCAGCGGTGCCACGCGATCATCATCACTCGGGTTCGTAGCGGGCATACGTTCGAGTTCGCCCAGGAGTCTGTCGCCATCAACGAGCATATGAGGAATGTCTCGTGGTAGCCGGGCGCTCAGCTCGCGCAAGGTGAGGAGCCTCACCGGGTTGGCATCCTGGAGCATGAAGCGCAGCCGCTCGGGCGGGTAGTCGGGATCCAGCGGCAGATAAGCAGCACCCGCCTTTATCACAGCGAGCACGGCGATGACCATGTGCAGGGAGCGCGGCAGCGCTAGCGCGATGAGATCCTCAGGGCCGGCTCCTTCGGAGATCAGCAGATGTGCTAGCCGATTAGCCTGCGCGTTGAGTTGTGCATAGGTGAGTGAAACTTCGCCACACGTCAACGCGGTGGCCTGCGGCGTTTTCTCCACTTGCCTCTCGAACAGCTTTGGCAACATGGACTGCCGCACAGGTAGGGCGGTGTCATTCCACTGGACGAGCATCAGTTGCCGCTCGTGCGGGCTTAGCAGATCGATCTCGCTGGTCGGTCGAGACGGATCTGCAACCACCGCTGCGAGCATATGTACGAGGCGTGCAGCCAGACTCTGGACAGTCGCCTGATCGAACAAGTCACAAGCGTAGGCGACCTGTCCGCCGATCCCGTTCGCGGAGCCATCCTCGCCGAGATTTTCGTACAAGGTGAAATTCAAGTCGAAGTTTGCGGCTGCGGAGAAATAGGTCTGCGTCGAGGTTGTCAGGGCCGGCAGATCCAGGATGACCGGGCTGTTGTTCTGCAGAACCAACGCGACCTGAAACAAGGGATGGTGAGAGAGGGAGCGACTGGGATTCAGAATTTCGACGAGGCGTTCAAAGGGCACATCCTGGTTCGCATACGCATCCAGGTCGACGGCACGCACGCGCTTGAGCAGCTCCTCGAACGATGGATTGCCGGACGTATCCACTCGCAGCACGAGAGTATTAACAAAGAATCCGACCAGATCGTGAAGTGCATCGTCGGTGCGACCAGCAACCGGTGCGCCCAGAGGGATGTCCGTGCCGGCACCCAACTTTGTGAGCAGTGCCGCCACTGCGGCATGCAACACCATGAACAGCGTCACCTGACAGTCGCGGGCGAGGATGCGGAGCTTACCGTGCAGCGCGGCGTCGAGCTGGAAGTCGATGTAGTCGCCGCGGTAGCTGGCTTTGGTCGGACGCGGACGATCCGTGGGCAAGGTGAGTTGCTCGGAAAGCCCTGCCAGCGTGCGCCTCCAATAGTCGATCTGCTGCGAGATTCCGCTGTGCTGGTCGCTCTCTTCGCCCACGAAGTCGCGTTGCCAGAGCGTGTAATCCGCATATCGCACCGGCAGGTCGGTCCAAGCGGGCGGCTGTGCGTGCAGGCGGGCGACATAGGCCGTCGTGAGATCTCGAAACAGCGGAGCGAGGGACCAGCCATCGCATGCGATGTGATGCAGAAGGAGCAGCAGGACGTGAGTCCTGTCATCCAGGCGGAAGAGCCAGCTGCGCAGTGGAATCTCGCGCTCGAGATCAAAGGTATAGGCAGCGGCCCGCAACAGCGCCGCTCGCAATTCGGGCTCCTTGACGTCGCGCCGGATAAACGCTGCGGTGGTCTTCTGCGGCAGCACAACCTGACTTGCTATGCCGTCCACTTGGGTGATCACCGTGCGCAGAACCTCGTGGCGCGCGACCAGATCGTTGAACGCGGCTTCGAGCGCGCCATCATCGAGCACACCTACGAGGCGCACCGCCATTGGAAAGTTGTAGATCGGCTTCGATTCTTCCAACTGCTGCACGAACCACAGTCGTCGCTGAGCGAAAGACAATGGCACGAGCTCCATCTGTGATGCGGGCAGCAGTACGCTGTCTTGTTCCATGACGACACCAATGTTGCGAGACGGGGATCAGGTTCTCTCAGGCCCTTTGTGAGGGCGCAGTACGTGGGCTAGGGCGCAATCGCGCGCGGGCCTGAGGCGCGGTCTGTATCCGTTGCGTAAGCGTCTCGACCGTGGGCGCTTCGAACACCGCGCGGATCGAGACTTCGACGTTGAACGCCGAACGGATACGACTCACCAAGCGCGTCGCGAGCAGCGACTGCCCCCCCAGATAGAAGAAGTTGTCGTCGATGCCGACGCGTTCGACGCCGAGGATTTCGGCGAAGAGAGCGGCGAGAAGAGTTTCCTGCGGTGTGCGCGGCGTGCGGCTGTCGGTGAAGGTGAACTGTGGTGCGGGCAGGGCCTCGCGATCGAGCTTGCCGTTGGGGGTAAGCGGCAGGGCGTCCATGACGATGATGGCGGCGGGGAGCATGTAGTCAGGCAGGTGTTTAGCGAGGGACTGGCGCAGCGTCAGCGGATCGATCTGACGGCCTGCTGCCGGTACGACGTAGGCGATGAGCTGTCGGTGGTCGGGTTGATCGTCACGGGCGATGACGGCGCTCTGAGCGACGGAGTGATTGCGGCACAGCGCCGTTTCGATCTCGCCGGGTTCGATGCGAAAGCCGCGCAGTTTCAACTGCTGATCGGCACGCCCGAGGAAGTCGAGGTTCCCATCGGGAAGCCAGCGCACCAGGTCGCCTGTACGATACAGGCGCGAGCCCGCAGGCCCGAAGGGATTGGCGACAAAGCGCTCGGCAGTCAGCGCCGGTCGGTTGAGATAACCACGCGCGAGGCCGACGCCTGCAATATAGAGCTCGCCGCAGATTCCCGGCGGCAGCGGTTGCAGAGAAGTATCGAGCACGTAGACCTGCGTGTTGGGGAGCGGCCTGCCAATGGGTGGTTTGAGAGAGCCGCTGAGGGGTGCGCTGGTAGTTGCGCAGATGGTGATCTCGGTGGGCCCGTATTCATTGATGAGGCGGCGCTGGTGCGACCAAGCCTCGATGAGAGCGGGCGGGCAGGCCTCGCCGGCGATGCCGAGGGTTAGATGTGGAACGCGCAGCGGTTCCAGCAGCGCGAGCACAGCCGGGAACAGCGTGGCGTAGCTGATGCGGCGCTCGTTGATGAGCGCGCTGAGCGATTCGCTGGAGAGCAATTGTTCCAGGGGCGCCAACACCAGGGCGGCCCCGCAGAGCAGCGCGACCACAATCTCGGAGGTGGCGGCATCGAAGCTATGAGAGGCGAACTGAAGAACTCTGGAGTCGGCAGTGATTTCAAAGCGCTCGGCGAGTGCGCTGGCGAGATTGCCGATACCGAGGTGCGTGACTGCGACACCTTTGGGCTTGCCGGTGGAGCCGGATGTGTAGATGACGTAGGCCGGATGCAGGAGCAGAAGCGGCGTGATGCGCTGGGCATCGGTGGGGTTCGCGGTGGAAAGCTTCTGCAGCTCGGCGATAACCGCTTCATCATCCAGACACAGATGAGCGATGTCGCGCGGCAGCCGGCGGCTGATCTCGTGCATGGTGATCAGGCGTACGGGGGCGGCGTCCTGGATCATGAAGGCGAGTCGCTCGGAAGGGTAGTCTGGGTCGAGCGGCAGATAAGCGGCTCCGGCTTTGAGCACGGCGAGCATGCCGATGATCGCCTCGGGCGAGCGCGGCATGGCAAACGCGATCAGGTCTTCGGGTCCCACACCTTCACTGATCAGAAGATGTGCGAGCTGATTGGCCTTGGCGTTGATCTCGGCGTAGGAGAGCGAGGTATCCTCGAAAATCAGGGCGGTGGCGTGCGGGGTCTTCTGCACCTGATGTTCGAAGAGCGACGGAACAGTCTCGTGGCGGAGCGGCTGAGCGGTGTCATTCCACTGGATCACAGTACGGTGACGTTCCTCGGCCGTGAGCAGATTGATCTGCCCGATGCAGCATGCGGGGTTCTGCGCGAGCACTTCGAGCAGGTGGGTGAAGCGGGCCGCCAAGGCCTCGGCAGTGGCGCGCTCGAACAGATCCGGACGGTACCCGAGACGGAACTGCAGACGCGCGCGCGGCAGTGCCAACAGATTGAGCGGATAGTGGGCGGTGTCCCCGCCGAAGCCGCCGGCATATTCAAAGTGCGGTGTGTCGTGGGATGCGGCGGAATAGGCGGTTTCGCCGAAGGGATAGTTCTCGAAGACGAAGCAGGTATCGAATAACGTACCCATTCCGGCGATGCGCTGGATCTCGGTGAGCCCCAGATGCTGGTGTTCGATAATCTGGCTCTGTTGCTGCTGCAGATGGGAGAGCAGCGTGGTGAAGGCTTGGGTCGGATCAATCCTGATCCGCAGCGGGATGGTGTTGATGAACAGTCCGACCATGCGCTCGATCCCTGCGAGCTGCGGCGGCCGATCAGCGACGGTGATGCCAAAGAGCACATCGTTCCGAGCAGTGAGCTGACGCAGGAGCAGCCCCCAGGCCGCCTGCAGCAGCGTATTGAGCGTGACGGCCTGGCGGCGAGCGAGTTGAGTGAGACTCTCGGAGAGGGCGGTGGAGAGATCGAAGCAAAGCACTTCGGGAAGGATTTGCTGAAGCGGCTTGTGAGGGGCCAGCAGAGTGGGACCTTCCAGTCCGGCGAGGTAGCTCTGCCAACTGGTGCAGGCGGCGTTGCGGTCCTGCTGCTGCAGCCAGGCGAGGTAGTCGCGATAGGGTCTTGCCGGAGGCAGCGCGCTGAGCTCGCCCCGGGCGTGATAGAGCGCGCTCAGTTCCTGAAACAAGATCGGCATTGACCAGCCATCGAGTAGCAGGTGATGGGTGGTGAAGATAAGTTGGTGAAGATCCGGCGCCAGACGCACGAGCGTGAAGCGTAGCAGTGGCGAATGGGCCGGATCGAAACGGGTGGTGCGATCCTGTTCGAGAAGGCGGCTGTGCTCGGCCTCATCGCAGGTGGGGGAGCTGAGGTCGACATACTGCCAAGGCAGACGGGTCTCGCGCGGAATGACCTGCACCGGCTCATCCACCTCCTCGTGAACGAAACATGCGCGCAGGTGCGGATGTCGCTGCAGCAGCACCTGTGCGGCGCCTCTGAGGACTTCTACATCCAGCGGGCCGCCGATGCGTATCAGCGTCTGCACGACATACGCATCCGGGCCGTCCGCGTCGTACAGGTTGTGAAACAACAGGCCACGCTGCAAGGGAGCGAGCGGAAGAAGCTCGGTGAACGACGGCAGAGTTCCTTCGAGCCGGTTGAGCTGTGCGGCATCCAGACTGATCAATCCAAGCTCACTCGTCATGCTGGCAACTGCTTCGTCCTTCACAGCAGTTGCGTTCTGCGCGAGTGCGGCCGCGGTCTTGTACTGGATGACATCCCGAATCCTGAGGGTCAGCCCGGCATTGCGCGCGCGGCTGGCCAGCTGAATGGCAAGAATGCTGTCACCGCCCAGCTCGAAGAAATTGTCGTCGATGCCGACGCGATCGAGGTCGAGCACTTCGGCGAAGATCTCCGCGAGAATGTCCTCCTGGGGCGTGCGTGGCGCGCGGGAATGAGTGACCACAGGTTTGTGCGCAGGCAGCGCGCTGCGGTCGAGTTTGCCATTGGGGGTGAGCGGCAAGACATCGATGATCACGATGGCTGCCGGCACCATATATTCCGGCAGGTGCTCGGACAGCACCGCACGCAACGCCGAAACATCGAGCGACTGCGCAGCGGCTGGAACGACATAGCCGATGAGCTGCTTGTGACCGCAGCGATCCTCGCGTGCGATGACGGCGGCCTGTGCGACCTCAGGCACTCGGGTGAGCGCGGCTTCGATCTCGCCGGGCTCGATGCGAAAGCCCCTGATCTTCACCTGCTGATCGGCACGGCCGAGGAACTCGAGGTTGCCGTGCGGCAGCCAGCGGGCCAGATCGCCGCTGCGATACATGCGTGAGCCGGGTGAGCCGAAGGGGTTCGCGACGAAGCGCTCGGCCGTCAGCGCCGGGCGCTTGAGATAACCGCGCGCGAGACCTTCCCCGGCAATGTACAGCTCTCCCGCCACACCCACCGGCACCGGCTGCAGCGCCGCATCCAGCACATACACC
>DASSFZ010000594.1:0-3828 GCA_035693785.1 Anaerolineae bacterium
AGCGATAAACGATAGGCCATTCAACGCCACCGCGTCAGTATCGTCTCCCTCTGAAAGAGCTTGACGCCGACCGCCACCATCACGGCGTCGACGGCGATCAGGATCAGGCCTAGCAAGAGCATGTTGGTCAGGTTGAGCGCCACCAGGCCAAGAATCTGAAGGAAAAACAGGCCGAGGACGGGGAGCATCACCAGGGTTCCCAGTTGCTCGGCGGCGCGCGGATCGTTGACGCGCGAGGAGATGACGATGGCGACGTTGACCGACAGCACTGTCAACAGCGGCGCCACGAACAGCATGCCGGCCAGCCACATGGGGTTGGCGATGACCTCGTATACCCGGTCGCTGACGACGAAGAACCGGGCGCCGACGAGGAAAATCGCGAAGGAAAGCCAGGTCGCGGCAATCGCCGGTATCACGGCGGCCAGCGCCTTGCCCAGGATGATCTCGGCCGTCGAGGTCGGCGTCGCCAGCAGCGGCTCGAGCGAGTGCGTCGTCTTCTCGCCGACGATGCTGTACGAGGCGATCGTCACCGGGATCGCCAGCGGCATGAGCAAGAAGAACACCATGAACGACTGGGAGAGGTATATCTGCATGCACTCCGTCGGGGCGAGGCCCTGCAGCGTGCACAACTGCGCGATGTTGCCCGGTGCGTCGTTCAGCTCGCCGGCGTCCACGTTGCGAGTAATCGCCAACTGGAACAGTGGCACGGCGATGAAGACCAGGGGTAGGGCGAGCACGGTCATCAGCACCAGCTTGTTCTTGAAGACCTCTGCCCACTCTTTGCGGACGATAGTTCGTATGCGCATGAGGACTCCTGTGGCGTGAAACGTGTTGCGTGTTGCGTGTTGCGATCAGTGATAGGCCATCGGCGATAAGCTATCAGCCATCAGCCTTCGGCTATCAGCGAGAGATACACGTCTTCGAGCGAGTGACGAACTTCGGCGACGAATTGCACCTCGGCGCCCGCTTCGACAAGCGCCTTCACCAGGATCGGATTATTCGACTCGGGATCGTCCAGCCCGACGACGAGCTTGCCGTCGCCGACCTCGGCGCTTTTCACGAAATCGAGGCGCTTCACCATGGCCACCATCGTTTCGTCGATGCGCCTCAGCCGGAACTCGACGGCGCGCCCGAACACCGACGCGCGCATACGGCCCGGCGTGTCGACCTTGATGATCTGGTGCTTGAAGACGGCGATCCGATCGCACAACCGATCCGCCTCGTCCAGGTTGTGCGTGCACAGAAAGATGGTTCGGCCTTCTGTTTTCAGCTCCTCGATGAAATCGCGCACGAGCTTGGCGGCTTCCGGGTCGAGCGCGGCGGTCGGCTCGTCCAGGAACAACGTCCTCGGCTCGTGCAAAATAGCGCGCGCGATGGCGAGCTTCTGCTTCATGCCCTTGGAGAACGAGCCGGCCGGATCGCGCCGGCGATCCCACAATCCCAGCATGCGCAGATACTTCTCAACCTGGCCGGCAGGGTCGGATACGCCGTACAGCCGGGCGTAAATGTCGAGGTTGTACTCCGCGCTCAGGCGATCGTACATGCCGGGCTGCTCGGTCAGGATGCCGACCGAGGCGCGGATGGCCGTATCGTCCGTCCCCACTTCGATGCCGTTCACCCAGGCGCGACCCGAGGTCGGTCCGATCAGCGTGCACAACACGCGCACCGTCGTCGTCTTGCCTGCGCCGTTCGGACCGAGGAAACCGAATACCTCGCCTTCCTTCACGTCGAGGTCCAGGCGATCGACGGCGGTGATCTTGCCGGTGCGCTTGTCTCCGTCGAATATCTTGGTCAGTCCTTCGGTTCGAATCATGTGGAGAATCCTTACGGTAGCTGCGCGATCCAGCTCGCCAGGTCGTCGATGACATACGCGGCGACATGGCCCGGCGTCTGGTATTCTTCCGGCGCGCTCAGGCCTGATCCCGCGATGAACAGATGGTTCAGCTCCGGGTAGGTCTTGAACTGAACGCGCGGTCGAGATGATAGCACATCCTGCCAGCGCCGGAAGTCCGCCATCGAGACCTGGTAGTCCCTCTCGCCTTGCAGAATGAGCATCGGCTGTGTGAGCACGCCGGCGGCTTCGGCGGGATCGTATCCGCGCAGGTCGAGCCAATACGACGCCGGCGCGCCCAGCAACATCTCCTTGCCGGAGCCATCGCCCGATGGCTGCAACGCCTTTATCGCCTGCACCTGCTGCTCGATAGCCTGAATTTGCTGCTGTTCTTGTAGCGATGGCTTCCCGCTTTGCGACACGATAGTTCGGGCCTGTTCCAGGATGAGATCTTCGAGCGGGCGCGCCGGGCCGGCCATGACGATCAGCCCTGCGACGTCCGGGCCGGCTTGCGCGATCCTCGGCGCGAGCATGCCGCCCAGGCTGTGGCCGAGCACGACGATCCGGCCGGGGTCTATCTCCTGCCTCTCCCGCAGTAAGGAAGCTGCGGCCAATGCGTCGTCGATGGTCTCTTCCCTGACGGTGAACTCGCCGTCCAGGGAGACAAGCCGATCGGCGTAGACTTTCGTCCGTTTCTCGTACCGCAAGACTGCAATACCCTGGGAAGCCAGCCCCCAGGCCAGGTCTTTGAACGGCTTGTTCGGACCTAGCGTCTCATCCCGATCGTTGGGACCCGACCCATGCACGAGCACGACGGCCGGGAAGGGGCCTTCACCTTTGGGCATCGTCAGTGTTCCCGGCAGCGTCCACTCGCCACTGCCGACCGTGACATCCTGCTCCTCGAACGTATCGGGATCGGCGTAGCCCGGCGTCGTGTACAGAAGCGAGGCTTGCCGGCTTGGCACGAAGAATAAGCCGCTGATCAGGCCGGTCGTCGAATCGACTACGACCTGCATGTCCAGAACGGCTCTCTCGAACTTCAAGGCGATTGTGACGCGCTCGTATCGATCGACGCGCTCGACGGTGGGATCTGCCAGCCGCTCTTGATAAGCTCCGACTTGAGCGACGATCGTTGCCCACGTTTCTTCGAGCTTCGCCTCCGGAAGCGCACTCAGCATCACACTGTCAAAGTTTTCCGTCGCGCCGGCGAAGTCGCGCTCGACCACGAGCGTCGAATAGAACTCATCTGCCAGCGCGATCGCTTCTGGTGGTGATACGGTTCGAACCGATGTCGCCGCTGGCGTGGCAACCGGCGCTGCACATGCGTTGAAGACAGCGGAGAGAAGCACGAGGGCAATCAATCGCCCCTGTCGTTTCATCGAATTCTCCTGCGTGAGCGCCTACGGCAAGTAGATTTGCACCGTGCCCGAATTGGCGATTCCACCCGCTTCGCGCGAGCCGCCAAGCAGAAAGAAGCGGCCGCCGAGTGAGGCGCCGCCGACGCCGTGAATCGGCGCCGGCAGGTCCGGCCCCAATCGCCAGGCATTGTCGCCGGGATCGAATACCTCAAGTGAGCTGAGCGTCTCGCGCCCGCTAATGATGACTTCGCCTCCAGCGACCATGATTTGCCCATCCGCTACAGCCGCCGCGAACCCGGCGCGCGCGATGTTCAGGGGTGGGCCGGCGCTCCAGGCCTCGGCCGCCGGATCGAATATCTCGACTGCGGTCGTCTCGCCATCCGGGCCGCGACCGCCGATCAGCCATATCTTGCGGTCGAAGGCGACTGCGTTTGCGTGGTCACGCGGATGAAGCCCGCCCGAAAGAATACGCCACTCGCCGGTATCCAGCGTGAACTCCAGCAGACTGTCGCTGTCTCCCACGCCACCTGCCATGTAGACCGTGTCGCCGATCGTCACGGCTGCGGCGGACATGCGCCGCTCGGGCATCGACTCCAGCTCGTTCCAGGCGTCGCTGCGCGGATCGTATCGCCAGACGGT
>DASSFZ010000595.1:0-8395 GCA_035693785.1 Anaerolineae bacterium
ATGTACCTCGGCGCGATGGTCACGCTGTACATTCTGGGTTAGGTAGTTTCTGTCGGAAAATTCAGCGGAGGCGGCTCCCACGCCGCCGAATTGCCGGGCGTGGGAGCCCGGCCAACAGTTTTCCGACAAGAACGAGGTACCGGGGGCGTTCGATCGCTCAGCACGTCGAGGGGCGAGGAGTACACACATGAAGATAGCTGACTGCATGAAACGCGACGTCGTTTCGATAACCGCCTCGGCCAGCATCGGCCAGGCAGCGGCGCGCTTCGCCACGCGCCACATCGGCATGCTGCCCGTCGTCGAGGCCGCCGGCCATCTGGTGGGCGTGCTGCAACTGCGCGATCTGCTGACCCTGGTGATGCCCGATTTCGTGCAACTGGTTGAGGACTTCGACTTCGTGCACGACTTCGGCGCGGTAGAGAGCCGGCAGCCCTCACCCGAGACGCTGGCCCGCCCGGTGACAGAAGTTATGCAGCCGCCGATCTCCGTCGAGGCCACTTGCGGCCTGCTGCGCGCGTTTGCCGTGCTGCGCGAGCATGATCTGCACGATCTGCCGGTGGTGGATGCTTCGGGCCGACTCGTGGGTATTGCGTCGCGTGTGGACATTGGCGCGGCGCTGCTGGCCGGCTGGCGCTCCGCGGAGGTCGATGCGACATGATCCCCGGCATCGTCTCCGTGCTGATCTTCGCCGTCAGCCTGTACCTGATCTTCTCCGAGAAGCTCAATCGGACGATTACAGGTATCGCGGGCGCTGTGGTGATGGTCGGCGCGGGCCGGATGTTGGGCTTCTATGCCGAGGAGCAAGCCGCCACGGCCGTTGACTTCAACACACTCGGCTTATTGTTGGGCATGATGATCCTCGTAGCGCTGTTAGAGCCGACCGGTTTCTTTCAGTATCTGGCCGTGTGGGCGGGGCGCCTGTCGCGCGGCCGCCCGGTACGCCTGTTGGTGCTGCTTGGCACGGTAACCACGGTGCTGTCGATGTTCTTGGACAACGTCACGACGGTGGTGTTGATCGCGCCGGTGACAATCCTGATCAGCGAAATCCTGGGCATAAGCGCCGTGCCCCTCCTGATGGCCGAGGCGCTGCTCGCGGACACTGGCGGCGTGGCGACCCTGATCGGCGATCCGCCAAATGTGCTGATCGGTTCGGCGGCCGGCTTCTCGTTCAACGACTTTCTCACCCACGCCCTGCCGATCGTCGCCGTAGCGTGGCTGACCGCGCTGATATTGCTGCGCTACCTCTTCCGCTCCGATCTCGATCGGCAGCCGCCGAACGCGGATGCCGTACTGCAACTGAACCCAGCCGAGGCGCTCGACGAGCCCAAGACGGCGCGCAAGGTGCTCCTCGTCCTGGCGGCGGCCGTCCTCTTGTTCTTCGTCCATCACCTCCTGCACGTCAGCCCCTCGTTCATCGCGCTGGGCGCGGCGGCAGCAGCACTCGTGTGGGTGCGCCCAGACATTCACAAAACGCTCCAACGCGTCGAATGGAGTGTGCTCATCTTCTTCGCGGCGCTGTTCGTGATGGTCGGCGGACTGGAAGCCGCGGGCGTGCTAGGCGGCCTGGTCGGGCTTCTGGCCCACGCCCAGGGCGTGACGCCGATGCTGTTCGGCGTTATTATGTTGTGGGCCGTCGCGGTGCTGTCGGCCGTCGTGGACAACGTGCCGATCACCATCGCGCTGATTCCCGTGATCGAGGGATTGGGCGCGGCCGGCATGAACATCCGGCCGTTGTGGTGGGCGCTGGCCTTCGGCGCGGGCTTTGGCGGCAACGGCACGATCATCGGCTCGACAGCTAACATCATCGTCGCTTCGGTCTCCGAGCGCACGCGCACGCCGATCACCTCGGCGCTGTGGATTAAGCGCGGCCTGCCGGTGATGCTGGCGACCTGCGCCGTGGCGAGCGTCTTGTACGTATTAGCATTCCCATTGCTGAGTCGCTGAAGATGGCCGCTCTTTCGACCGCTCTCGATCATCTCATCGCGCTTTACGGCGATGTGGCCGGCCGCGCCGCATTCGAGCGGTTGCACACCATCCTCGATCGATACCGCTCGCTTCCGTCTCCCTCCGCGAGAGGGGTGATGGGTGAGGGCGACGCGATCCTGATCACCTACGGCGATCAGTTCCGCGCACCGGGCGAAGCGCCGCTGCGCACGCTCGCCGATTTCGCGCGGCGTCACCTCGGCGGCCTGATCAGCACGATCCATATTCTTCCGTTCTACCCTTACTCGTCCGACGATGGCTTCTCGGTCGTCGACTACCGCGCCGTCGATCCGGCGCTCGGGTCGTGGGATGACGTGCGCCGCATCGCGCAGGATTTCCGCCTGATGTTCGACGCCGTGATCAACCACGTCTCTGCGAAGAGCGAGTGGTTCCGGCGGTTTCTGCAAGACGATCCGGCGTACCGCGATTGGTTCATCACCGTCGATCCCGGAACCGATCTGTCCATGGTCGTCCGCCCGCGCGCCCTGCCGCTGCTCACGCCCTTCGAGACGCCTTCCGGTATCCGGCGCGTGTGGACGACATTCAGCGCCGATCAGATCGATCTGAATTACGCCAACCCTGGCGTGCTGCTGGAGATCGTCGACCTGCTCTTGTTTTACGTGTCGCAGAGCGCGCAACTGATCCGGCTGGACGCCATCGCCTACTTGTGGAAGGAAATCGGCACGCCCTGCATCCACCTGCCGCAGACGCATCGCGTGATTCGACTCTTCCGTGCCGTGCTGGACGAGATCGCGCCGCACGTCTCGCTCGTCACGGAGACCAACGTCCCGCACGCCGACAACGTATCGTACTTCGGCGATGGATACAACGAAGCGCAGATGGTGTACAACTTCGCGCTGCCGCCACTCGTCCTGCACACCTTTCGTACGGGAGATGCCTCGGCCTTGTCGCGCTGGGCGGCGAGCCTTACAAGACCCGACGGGTTTCAAAAACCCGTCGGGTCTCGAACGACGTTCTTCAACTTCCTCGCCTCGCACGACGGCATCGGCCTGAACCCGGCGCGCGGCACGCCGGGCGTGACCGGCATGGACATCGACGCTCTGGTGGAGCAGGCGCAAGCCCACGGCGGCCTGGTGTCGATGAAGAACAATCGCGACGGCACGCGCAGTCCGTACGAGCTGAATATCAACTACTTCGACGCGCTCTCCGATCCGGGCGCCGCAGAGCCGATTGAGAGGCAGGTGGATCGCTTCATGGCCGCGCAGGCGATCATGCTCTCGCTCGCCGGCGTGCCGGGTGTCTACGTTCACAGCCTGCTCGGCTCGCGCGGCTGGCCGGAGGGCGTGAAACAGACGGGGCGCTATCGCACGATCAACCGGCAGAAGTTCGATCTCGCCCGGCTGGAGCGCGAGCTGGCCGATCCCGATTCGCTGCGCTCGCGCGTCTTTCGCCGCTATGCGGAATTGCTGCGCGCCCGCGCCGCGCACCCGGCTTTCGATCCGTACGGTGTGCAACGGATCGTCGAGATCAATCCTGCCGTGTTCGCCGTGCTGCGCCAAGGCCCGCCGGATGTGCTGTGCCTGCACAACGTCTCCGCGCAGTCGCAAGCCTGCACCATTCGACTGGACTCGCCTGTGAACACCGCAACCGATCTGCTGACCGGTCGAACATTCGAATCGGGTTCAGGCCACTCGTTCGCTGTAAACCTTGAGTCCTATGAAGTTCTTTGGCTGTCGCTGACACGCTGATTCGTTGGTATGGGGCCGGCATCTGGAGATGCCTCCTACATCCGTTGATTCGTTGCCTATCCGTTGACACCATGAAACGTATCGCTATCCTGCACTTCGCCGGGCCGCCGACGGTGGGCGGCGTCGAATGGACGATGCTCCAGCACGCGCGGCTGATGGCTGATGCCGGCTACGCCGTGCGCATCATGGCGGGCACGGGCAAGCCATTTGACGATCGCGTCGAGGTCGTCGTCGTGCCGGAGCTAGGCTCGCGCCATCCCGACGTGCTCGCCGTGAAGAAGGAGCTCGACGCGGGACAGGTCACTCCACAGTTTGATGCCTTGCGCGGCCGAATGACGGCTCGATTGCGCGAATTGCTCGCGGACGTGGACATTCTGATCGCGCACAACGTCTTCACGCTGCACAAAAACCTCGCCCTCACTGCTGCGCTCAGCCAACTGATCAACGATCGCAGCAGCGGGCGTTACCTTGGCTGGCACCACGATTTCGCCTGGACCAATCCACTGTATCGAGATCAACTGCACGACGGCGAGCCGTGGGACTTGCTGCGCCGGCCGTGGCCGAACGTCAGGCACGTGACCGTCTCCGAATCGCGGCGGCGCGAGCTGGCGGAGCTGTACGGCGTCGACGAATCGGCGATCGACGTCGTGCCGCCCGGCATTGATCCGGCCGGGTTCTTCGGTTGGCAGCCGCTCACGCGCGCCATCGTCAATCGGCTCAGGTTGCTCGACGCCGACATTATCTTGCTGCTGCCGGCGCGCATCACGCGTCGCAAGAACATCGAGCTGGCGATACGGGCGCTGGCCGCGCTCAGGCAGCAAACCCGACTCGACGCGCGGCTGATCGTCAGCGGACCGCCTGGCGCGCACAACCCGGCAAACGATACCTACCTGCAAAGCTTGCTCGCGCTGCGGCACGAACTCGGCATTGAGCAATCCACCCACTTTCTCTACGAGCTTGACGCCGCCACGCTGATCAGTGATCAGTCACCAGTGGCCGGTCATCAGTCATCAGTCATCAGTTACCACTTACCAATCCCTGACTCTGTTATTGGCGATCTGTACACGTTGGCCGACGCACTCTTCTTCCCCAGCCTCCAGGAAGGCTTCGGCATCCCGGTGCTCGAGGCGGGGCTGGCGCGGCTGCCTGCTTTCTGCGCCGACATCCCGGCGTTGCGCGAGACGGGCGACGAGCTGGCGCACTATTTCGATCCGAGGGCCGAACCTGCGGCGGTGGCCGCATTGATCGCAAGCACGCTCGAAGTGGATCAGCCCGGCCGGCTGCGCCGTCGCGTCCGGCGTGACTACACTTGGCCGCGCATCTTTCGGGAACGCATCGGCCCCCTGCTGGAGGCCGTATGACCAATCGACCCGCGAACACGTATCGTATCGTGGTGCCTATCCACGACAATACGGCCTCACCTGTGCTGCTGCCGCTGGCGCAGGCGCTGCTGGCCGAGCGAGCCGGCGAGATCGTCCTGGTTGGGGCGGTCACGGTGCCCGAAGGGCGCAGCCTGAGCGAGGGCGCGACCGAGGCGCAGGCGCGCCGCCAGACGCTGGCGAACATCAAGACGCGCCACGCCGATCTGCCGATCCGCGTGAAGCCGCGCGTTCGCGTGAGCCACGCGCCGTGGCGCGAAATCGTCGGCAGCGCGCGACGCGAAAATGCCGACATGCTGCTCCTCGCGTGGGACGGCGATCCGTCGGCGCGCTTGATGGGCGCCTCGCTCGAGGTCGTGCTGGCCGAGACGCCGTGCGACATCGCGCTGGCGCGCATACCGTATGGGCAGCCCGCACGGCGTATCCTGCTGCCCCTGCGTGGCGGTCCGTACTCCGATCTGGCTGTGACTGTAGCGTTGGCGCTCGCCGAAGCGAATGACGGCGCGATCACCGTGTTGCATGCTGCACCGGCCGGTCGCGTCGATAGCCCAGCCCAGGCCTTCCTGCCTATCATCCGTCACCTGCCGCGCAGCCGCCAGATGAAGGTGCAGGGCGACGTCGCCGGCAGCATTCTGCGCGAGGCCGAAGCGCACGACGTGATTGTGATGGGCGCATCGTCGCGCGTGGGTGAGATTGGGCCAAAGCCGCTCGGCCCGCTGGCCGCACAGATCGCGCGCAGCACGTCGGGCGGCCTGATCATGGTCAAGTCGCCGACGGCGCACGCGCCCGTCGAAGATGAAATCGAATACCGCGACCGCGCGCTGTCGATCCTTACCGACAAGTGGTTCGCCGAGAACTCGTTCGACGCCGACGAGTTCGCCGACCTGTCGCAGCTCGTGGCGATGAAGGAGGAGCGCGGCCTGACGATCAGTCTGGGGCTGCCGGCCTTGAACGAAGCAGCCACGGTCGGCAAGGTGATCCGCACGCTCCAGCGGGCCTTGGTGCATAAGGTTCCGCTGCTGGACGAGATCGTTTTGATCGACTCGTGTTCGGAAGATAGCACGCGCGACATTGCGCGCCGGCTGGGCGTGCCGGTTTACGTCCATCAGGAGATCCTGCCGCAGTATGGGACGTACGCCGGCAAGGGCGAGGCGTTATGGAAGAGCCTGTATGTGCTGCGTGGGGACCTGATCGCCTGGATCGACACGGACATCGTCAACGTCCACCCGCGCTTCGTGTACGGTGTCCTGGGGCCGCTCCTGCGTCACGACACGATCCAATACGTCAAGGGATTCTATCGCAGGCCGATCCGTGTCGGCGACAAGCTGCAAGCCGGGGGCGGCGGCCGCGTGACGGAGCTGGTGACGCGTCCCCTGTTCAACCTGTTCTTCCCCGAGTTGTCCGGCCTGATTCAGCCCTTGTCCGGCGAATACGCCGGGCGGCGTTCGGCGCTGGAGCGCCTGCCGTTCTTCAGCGGGTACGGTGTGGAGACGGGGCTGCTGATCGACATCCTGAACGAGTTCGGGCTGCCCGCGATCGCGCAGGTCGATCTGCAGGAGCGCATCCATCGCAACCAATCGCTGCCCGCCCTGAGCCGGATGAGCTTTGCGATCCTGCAAGTGATCTTCCGGCGGCTGGAAGACCGGCACAAGCTGACGCTGTTAGAAGAAGTGAACCGCAGCATGAAGCTCATCCGCCACGCGCCTGGTCACTACTTTCTCGACATTGAAGAGATCGGCGACGTCGAGCGCCCGCCGATGATCACGCTGCCGGAATACGTCGCCGCGCGCAAGTGACGATCCATTCTCAATCGGTCAGGCTTGCCGCGCGTTCGACCAATTGAGCAAACTCGGCGACGTCCGCATCGAACGGCAGTTGGCGCTGCACAGACCAGGCCAGATCGACGACGCGGCGCAACTGCTCACGCGATGTCCACGGGCTGGTGCGGAGCGTCTCGGCGTACTGCGCGACGGCCGCGGCGAGCTGGAAGCGCGGCGACGTGCGGCTGAAGTCGCGCTGCAGCTCGTCTGTGCGGATCGCCTCGCTCTGCTCGGCGACGGCGTGCGTGTCCGGGTCTTCGTAGCGCACGCGCACGATAGCGATCTCGCCGCCGACCTCCAGGGACAGGCGCACTTCGTACAGCGCGGTCACGTTGTGCCCGGCGCCGACTTCGCCGGCGTCGACGGTGTCGTTGCGAAAGTCCTGGTCGGCGACGGCGCGGTTCTCGTAGCCCAGCAGGCGGTAGCTGTGGACGACGTTCGGGTTGAAGTCGACCTGAATCTTGGCATCCTTGGCGATCGTTTGCAGCGTGCCTTCGAGGTCCTGGCTGAAGATGCGCTCGGCGGCCTGCGCGCTGTCGAGGAAGGAATACACGCCGTTGCCCTTGTCGGCGAGCTGTTCGAGCAGCACGTCGTTGTAGTTGCCGTGCCCGACGCCGACCGTCGACAGGAAGATGTTGCGGCCGTAGTAGTCCTGCGCGTACTGCGCCAGCGCGTTCGGGTCGGTGTTTCCGACGTTCGCCACGCCGTCCGAGGCCAGGATCACGCGGTTGATCGCGCCGTCGCGATAGTTGCGGTGCGCCAGCTCGTAGCCCAGCCGCAGGCCGGCTTCGGTATTCGTGGAATTCATCGGGTACAGGCTGTTGATCGCATCGAGGATGCGGTAGCGATTCTCGACCGAGGTCGGCTCGAGCACGACCCAGGCCGTCTCGCTGAAGGCGACAATCGCCACGCGGTCATTCGGGCCGAGCCGATCGACCAACCGGCTCAGGCCGGTTTTCACCATGTCGATGCGGTTTTCCTCCTGCATAGACCCCGACACGTCGATCACGTAGGTGAGCAGCGCGTCCTTGCGCTCCCAACCGGCGATGTGCCTGCCCTGGATGCCCACGCGCAGCAGCCATGTGCCTTCCGCTCCGAACGGCGACGGCCCGCCCTCGAGATTGATGCTGAAAGCGCCGGAAGTCGGATCAGGGTACTCCATGTTGAAGTAGTTGACGAACTCCTCGACGCGCACCAGATTGGCGGGCGGCAGTTGGCCGCTGTTGATGTAGTCACGCATTTTGGTGTATGATGCGGTGTCCACATCCATCGCGAAGGTCGACAGATGATCCTCCCGTGCGTCCATGAAGGGGTTTACACCGATGTCGTAGGCCGGGCGCTCGGGCCAGGGCGTGGGGTAGGGCGGGTAGGTCGGGTAGGGCGGCCAGGGCGGAAGTATGTCCCCTGCCTGGGACTCCGCGCTGCGGGACAGGTCGGCGGGGGGCTGGGGGGCAGCAAACGCGGGGGGCTGGGTTGGCGCTGGCGCCGGGTAGGCCGGCAGTGC
>DASSFZ010000596.1:0-14400 GCA_035693785.1 Anaerolineae bacterium
GCCTATCCCATTCAGGCCGTAGGCCATCAGATATTCCACAGGTCCTTCGCCCTCAATATCACCCTCGTAGGCGAAGACAGCGTGGGTGCGGGTGAGCTTGCGTTCTCCGTCAACTTCGGCGTAGGGCTTTTCGTCCCACGATTTCGTCGTAAAGGTTGTTTTTCCGGTTGTGGCCATTGTAGTTTCCTTTTTTGATCTTTTGCTGCGTGCGCTCGGCTTGGATGTCGGCTTCGGAAAATCAGGCGGCTCGTCGGTCAGCACGATCACCCAATCTCCGATTTGGATTTCGGCGTGCCGGACTCTGCGGTGGAATCAGTTCCCTTGTTTCGCGCACCGTGGAGATGGTCGCGAATGGCTGTATTAACTATAGCACAAATGTTCTCATTGTGCAACTGAACATCACTATCAACCCCGGCTTGCCGTAACAATGCCGTGTAGGGCTGCCCACTGGCCTATATCCCGGCGGCCGATCGCCGAGGCCATCAGATCGGGGAACAGGTCCGGCGTGCAGGCGAACGCCGGAATGCCTATCGCGCCAAGCGCCGCCGCGTTGCCGTGGTCAAAACTCGGCGCGCCGTCGTCGTTCAGCGCGAGCAAAGCGATTGCCTGGACGCCCGCGCTCACGAGTGCCGCAGCCCGCTTCAGCATCTCTTCCCGATTGCCGCCTTCGTACAGATCGCTGATCAGCACCAGGATTGTATCGTGCGGCTGGCGCACCAAGTCCTGGCAGTACGTCAGCGCACGATGGATATCGGTCCCCCCGCCCAACTGCACGCCGAATAGCACATCGACCGGATCGCTCAGTTCCTGGCTCAAGTCGACGACGGATGTATCGAACGCGACCAGCCGCGTCTGGATCGCTTTCAGCGATGCAAGCACTGCGCCGAAGATGCCAGCGTATACGACCGATGTCGCCATCGATCCGCTTTCGTCGATGCACAGGATGATGTCCCGCAGTGCGGCACGTTTGCGGCCGTAGCCCATGCGCGTTTCGGGGATAATGCTGTGATAGTCGGGCTGATAATGCTTGAGGTTCGCCCGGATGGTTCGGTGCCAGTCGATTTCGCTGTAACGCGGGCGGCGGTTGCGCGCCGCGCGGTCGAGGCTGCCGGTGACGGCCTGTCGCAGCGCATTCGCCAGCCGGCGCTCCACTTCTTCGACGACGCGGCGCACCACCAGGCGAGCCGTGTCCTTCGCCTTATTGGACATCACGCTGCTCAACGACAGCAGCGTGGCGACCAGATGCACGTCGGGCTGCACGGCCTCCATCATCTCGGGCTGGAGCAACATCTGGCGCAGGTTAAGGCGTTCGAGCGCGTCTTGCTGCATTACTCGCACGACCGATGAGGGAAAGTAGGTGCGGATGTCGCCCAGCCAGCGTGCAACGCGAGGCGCCGAGCCCTCTAACCCGCCGCGTCGATCTTCTCCATCGCCCCGACTCAGTCCACCGGCGCCGTACAACGCGCCGAGCGCCCGGTCGATGACGATGTCGTCGCCGCTCAGCGCCAGAGGGATCGCTTCGGCCGCTTCCGTGCCGAGGATCAGTCGCCAGCGACGCAGGCGCTCAGTTTCAGTGTTCATCGGTATTCACCCCCAACAATTGGGCCAGCAATGGCAGAACCTTCGCGGCGCGGGCCGAATCGAACGAAGCCTCTTCGCTCCGCCCTCCCCCTTCCAGTCGCGACACAGATCCCCGGCTGGCGCGCTCGCCTATCTGCCTGCGTTCGACGGCCGTGAAAGTCGAGAAAGTGCGGCGCAGTAGCGGCAGCAGAGGCGTGAACGTTTCGCCGGGCAGTGCCTTCACCCAGTCGTCGAGCACCTGCCACAGCACCTCATCGTGCAACAGGAGCAGCCCGCTTCCCTTCAAAAAGCCTTCTAGCCAGGCAGCCGCCTGTTCCGCTTCATTCGCCGGGGAGAGGGCCAGGCTCATTCGACGCGCGACATCGCTGCCAACGAACCTACCTTGATCGAGCAGCAACCGGCAGCAGCGCCCGGCGACTAGCCCGTGAACACCGTGTTGATCGGCCAGGTGCGCGACGACTGCCTGCCACATTGCGCGATACCCGTCGTCCCGCAGCAATGCCATCGCGCTGTCTACACCTATCAATCGATCGAACATCGCGGCGGCGGCCTCGTCGTTCAGCGACGCGCACGCGCCCGGCAACCCGACACACATGCGGGCGACCAGTCCGTCCACCACCTGACTGACCATCCCCATGTCGGTCTGGCGCACATCTCGATAACGCATCACGTTCGCCAGCGGCGGGAGGGCGTTCATCAGGTGGGCGATGTCGCTGGCGACGGCGGACTCAGCTTGCAGGCGGCCCATCACGTGCGGAAGCGCATCGGGCAGATCGGCCAGCAGCACCTGATCGACCAGGTGCGTCAGCGCAGGCAGTGGCTCGGGTGCTTCCGCCGTCTGGTCAGCTAGATGGCGCGCATACGTTGTCGCCGCATCGACGACTGTGTTTCCCCAGACGCTCGCCTCGATCACATTCACAGCCAGTTCGGGCTTCCACTGCAACTGCCACACTTCGTGGAAGGTGCCTTTCCCAGTGGAAGCTCGCTGGACCACGCCCCAGCGAACGCCAAGCAGGTTGAGTCGGTGCAGCAATAGGCTACGATCCAGATCGGTTGGCTTGCGCAGGTCGAGATCGAGTGCGCGCTGGGCCGCATCGACCGGCAGGCGCTGACGCTTCTGCGCATGCGCCAAGTCACGTTGAAGCGGCGGCATCGGCGTGTCCGACGGCACTGTGCCCAACCGCTCGCCGACGATGAGTCGGTCATGGATCAGCCGCATGGGTGTGTCGTTGCCAAAACACACCACCGTTTGCGTCGCCTCATTCAACTCGGATAGCCCTGGCAGCGCGCGATTCCGCAGCGCGGCGAGTGATTCGGCCAATCGCACTGCCTCGATGAGGTGCGCTGGCGAAACGTCCAGATCGGCTTCACGCAGCAGGCGGGCGACGCGCGCCATCCAACGCACAGTCACCTGGTCAGGCGTCGTCCATAGATGGTGATACCAGCCCGGCGAGACAACGCCCGCGCCATAGCCGCTGAAGTACAACAGCCGGCTGTACGTCCACGGCGTCCATGTCGCCTCGACTTTCACTTTGGGCAGCCCGGACAACAAGGCCTTGTCATCTTTCGCCTGGGCGATAGCTTCGGGTGTTAAAGCCGGCACATGCCACGCGCCGCACACGACCGCGATGCGCTCGAAGCCTTGGCGCTGCGCTGCACGGATCGTCTGTCGCATGTAGGCTTCACGTTGCGGTCCAATAGGATCCGGCGGCTCCGGCACAGACTCGCGCAGGGCCGTCATTGCTTCGAGAATCGCGGCGAACAGATCGGTGCCGTCGCGGCGTTGCTCGACCATACGCTCCCACCACTCCTCGCCATCGTTGTGACCAGCGGCCTCGGCCAGCCAGCGCAGCGGATCGAGGCTCATTTCGGACTGGGGATTGCGAACAGGAGACTGAGGCTCAGGAGTGGGAGTCTGCGACGCTTCTTCCTTCAGCGCCAGTTGGTGCGCCTGGGGTAGATCCATGAACCGCACGGCGATGTTGTGCGACAGGCCGTAGTGCAACGCCTGCCACTCGGGCGAAAAGACGGCGAAGGGGTAGAACGCGGCGCGCTGAGGCTGGCCTGGCACGTAGATGAATAACGCCACGGGCGGCTGCATGCCGCGTTGGAGCAGCAATGGCAGCACGGCTTCGGCATCCGGCGGGCCTTCGAGGAGGATCGCGTCGGGCTTCAGATCTTCGAGCGCACGGCGCAGGCTTCGCGCGGAACCCGGCCCGTGATGGCGAATGCCGAAGATATGCACCGTCGTTGATCGATACACAGAGGCTTCTCTTTCCGTGTTGCGTATTGCGTGGCCGAGAAACGGAACACGCCGTACGCACTACTCCGTCACTCCTCGGCACGCCCGATACAAGTCTTTCCACCCTTCTCGCTCTTTCACGATCGTCTCCAGGTACTCAAGCCAGACGACGCGATCCTGCACCGGATCTTTGACGACCGCGCCGACCAGGCCGGAGGCGACATCGTTGGCGCGCATTCGCCCATCGCCGAAATGCGCGGCCAGCGCCAGCCCGCTGTTGACGACCGAGATCGCCTCGGCCGTGCTGAGCGTCCCGCTCGGCGACTTGAGCTTGGTCTTGCCATCGATTGATTTGCCATCGCGTAGCTCGCGAAACACGGTGACGATGCGGCGGATCTCCTCCAGCGCGGGCGTCTCGGCCGGCAGTTCGAGCGCGCGACCTAGCGCCTCGACGCGGCGCTGGACGATGTCAACTTCTTGCTCGACACTGTCCGGCACCGGCAGGACGACTGTGTTGAAACGCCGCTTGAGGGCGCTGGACAGTTCGTTCACGCCCCGGTCACGGTTATTGGCCGTGGCGATGACGTTGAAGCCTTTGATCGCCTGCACTTCGGTGTTGAGTTCGGGGATTGGCAGTGTCTTCTCCGACAAGACCGTGATCAGGGAATCCTGCACATCGGACGGGATGCGCGTCAATTCTTCGACGCGCGCCAACTGGCCTTGCTGCATCGCACGCATGATCGGGCTGGGCACCAGTGCCTGCATCGACGGGCCGTCGGCCAGCAGTCGAGCGTAATTCCAGCCGTAGCGGATCGCCTCTTCGCTCGCCCCGGCTGTGCCCTGCACCATCAACGTCGAATGGCCCGAAATCGCCACCGCTAAATGCTCCGACACCCATGACTTGGCCGTGCCTGGCACGCCGAGCAGCAGCAACGCACGGTCGGTCGCCAGCGTGGCGATGGCGATCTCGATCAGGCGACGGCTGCCGATGTATTTCGGCGAGACGACGTAGCCGCTCTCCAGCTTACCGCCCATCACGTACATCGCCACCGCCCACGGCGAGAGTTTCCAGTTAGGCGGACGCGGGCGGGTATCGACCTTCGCCAGCTCGTGCAGCTCTTCGGCGAATTGCTGTTCGGCGTGCTCGCGCAAGAGGTTGGTCATGGCTGGATCTCCTTCAGCATATCGTATCGAAAGCGCAGCAGATTCAGGAAATTGTCGATCGCGTCGATCCCTGACACTGCGGCCTCGTGCAGTCGCGACTCGGCTTCGGCGATCAGTTCAGGATTCATGTATCGCGCAACCTCCAGCAGGAATGGCGACCAGCCAAACTGTGGGCCGATGTCGCCATTCGACGTATGACGCTGAAGGCTGTCGAGTACTGCGCGGCTCAATGCGACACTCCAGGGATGGCGGCAGCGAAGCAGGAAGTGATATGCGAGTTGCATCGGTTGCAGGGAAGGGTTGGAGTGCAGCAGGCTCAATACGAATGCTTCTTTGCGAGAATCATCCAGACCTTCAAAAGCCGGCTGTGCCTGGGCCAGCTCGTTATGTGCCAGGAAGTCGGCCAGCAGCGCTTCGATCCATTCGGTGTCCCGTTGTCGCATCGCGGCGACTGCCCAGCCCTGTAACAGCATCATCCGCCACTCACCGCGCCCAGCCGCCTGCACCAGATCCTTTGGCGATGTGCGCCACGTTTGCGACCAGATCGATGGCGGCACTGCTCCGAGTATTTGCTGCAGCCACCAGGCTTTCTCGCCCATACCCGATGGCGGCTTCGGCTCGACGCCGTCGCGCAGCATGCCCTTGTCGCACTCGGCAGGCAACGTCACTTCGATGTTAGGCTTCAGACCTCGAGTCAAAGTCAGCAATGGGCGCAGCCGATCCAGCATGCGCCCACATAGACGCGATTCCGGCAATTGTGCGAGCAGGTCGGCTGCCATTCGCCTCACCTCTTTGCGCCGATCGTCAAGCGCGGCCTCAAGGAAAGGCTCGTCGTCCGTACCCAGGTTAATCGCGCATGCGGCCAGAAAAGCCGTTCGTTCGTCCGGCGCATCGGTCGGCCACGTCGACGCCATCAACTCACGCGCGCGTGTCGTATCGCTTCGTCGCAATTTCTGCAGCAGCATAAGCCGTATCGGCAGGCTGCCGGTCTGCCAGGCCGCTGCGTCGTCGCCGCCGAGCGCGTAATCCCAATCGGGGCTCTGCGCCGCCAGCCATAGGCCACGCTCGCCCAACACTGGAAGGATGGCTTCGCGCACGTCAGGTTGCGCCTTCCCCAGATCGAGTAGCGCCGGCAAGCTTTCTTCGGGCACGCGCTTTTGCGTCAAACCGAGCGCGGCGAGCCACTCAGACAAGACCTGGGCATGCTGGCCGTCTAACAACAATGCCAGGTGCTGCCCCGCGCGGGGCGAACAGCGAGGTGCATCATCCAAGGCACACGGCGCCGGAACCGGCTGAGAATCGGTAACCGGCAAACGACCGACGCGTTGATAGATCGACATCGCAGCCACAACACTCCGCGGAGCACGTTCGTCGTTACTGGAGTCGAGCCGTGACAGTATATCGTCGAGCGGGCTACCCTGCGGCGTCACCTTAAAGGGCCGCCGTTCCGTGCCGAGCAAAGCAGTCTCAATGAGGTCTTGCCACGCGGTCATACCGGCCACGCTCTAGAGTTGCACGAACCGATTGTCTGACCAGGCGCTCAACGGCAGAAGGTCATCGCCATCCCACTCGCCGAATATCGTCATGGGGTGTCCACCGCTCAGCGCAGCGAGATGCCAGCCTTTCATGAAGCGAGAAGCCAGCGGAAGAACATGTCCCTGCGGATCACGCATCCACCAGCGCTCGTCTCGGTGCACCGGGACGATCGATTCAAGCGTAATCGGAAACCGCTCGAGCCATGGGTTTAGCGAAAGCGCATTGGCGTAAGCCGCAACCGCGTCGGCGATCGTGCGGTAGCCGGGCAGTGACTCAAGAGGTGTCGGTGCTGTGAGGCGATCTTTGATGAGCACACGTAATGGATATGCGCCGGGGAAGAACACGATGCTGGCCTCCAAGCCGGTGCCCGGCACAACACTCATGTCGAGCGGCTGGCTGTTATGTGCAAAGTGCAGGATTAGCGCCGGGCGGCGCGACTCACAACCCCATAACCACGTCCGCTGGACCCGAAGGCGCTCTTCTTCATCGACGCGCCGCCCCAGCACCAGCCACCGATCGCGGACGGTTTCGCCGGCGAGTACTTCGTCCTGATCCTGCGCCCAGCCGATAAGAGCACGGATGTCGGCTTGTGTGCCGGCAGGCAGTGTTTCAATTCGCTTATAGCCTTCGATGATCAGGTGAAGGCTACCCACTCGATTGAGCAGACGTTCCTGCCAGCCTTCGCCAGAAGCCGGAATCCCCGACATCTCGCGCACGAGCCGAGCCAGACCGGGCGCCTGCGCATCGACCATTCGGGCGGCCGGGGTCTTCCAAAAACTGGCCGGCCTGTTCTGCACCAAGGCGATTCCGCCACGAATGACGTCTTGCAGCCAGGTGTCTAGTTCTTGTAACCCGGCGGCGACCTTCGATTGGCGCTCCGCCGCGCGTTTCGTCTGTGCCTTCGGATCGGCCACCTCATCGGCGGACTGAGCAGTCTTCCCCGTACGCTGCTTCGCGCGTTTGGCCCGACCTTCCAGCCACTGTGCCACCCACTCTGGCGGCGCACTCGACTTGAACGCGGCGGGCTGGCTCTCAAACAAAAGAAAAAGCCCCAGCGCATGCTTACACGGGAACTTACGGCTGGGGCACGAGCAATGGAACGCCGGCTCGGCAAGGTCGATCTGGGTTTGGTAAGGCGATTCGGCGCTGCCCTGGCACTCACCCCACACGGCCTGTTCATGGCAGCCCAGTGTCACCCACTTGCGGAGCGTTGCCAGGTCTCTGCCTGACTTCGCCGATTTGGCTTCGGGCGCGAGCGCCAGGATTGTGTCAGGGGTCCAGGTGGTGGACATGTCCATATCTCGTTGCCAGCGCAAGTTGAGTGTCAGCGATGGCGTTCAATACGGCAACGATGCGATGTTCAATTGAACTACGTCTCTTATATCTTGGGCATGTGACAGCTACGATCACAGATCCCATGAGCGAGTAGATTGAAAGCGTATGAAACGGTATCAACGATGGAGCGCTTCGTACTTCCTCCTCCTGGAACACGGTTCACTTCCATCGCGTCTTAAGTGCAAATCGAATATCCACGCCCGCTTCACGAGGAGGTTTTCCATGCGCCGCCCGTTGCTCTTCCGTCTCGCTCTGCTCGCCTTGCTCGTCTCGGCCGCAGTGCTGTTGATCAGTACCGACTACTACACCAATCTGCCGGATCGCCTCAGCCAGCACGAAACCATCGTGTTAGGCCAAAATCGCTTCGTGCCCGGCAGCCAAGCCGTACTACGCGTCGTGGTGCGTGATAGCCGCAATGCCGCGCCGCTGTCGAACGCCGGCATCAAAGTCGCGCTGCAACGCAGTGACGGTGGAGCGACAATCCCGTTGTTTACTGGCACGACCGACCGCCAGGGCACTGCCGACGTCACTTTTCAGGTGCCCGCCGACGTCGAAGGCGGCCACGCACTGGTCGTGGAAACGGCTTCATCGCTGGGAATCGATCGCATCGAGCAATCCGTCAGCCTCAAGCGCGACTACCGCATCCTATTGTCGACCGACAAGCCGCTGTATCAGCCCGGCCAGGTGATTCACGTGCGCGCGCTCGCGCTCAGCCCATTCGACCTGAAGCCGGCCGCCGGGCGGGAATTGAACATCACGATCGTCGATGGCAAGGGCAACCAAGTCTTCCGCAAAACGCTCACCACGTCCGAGTACGGCGTCGCTTCGACCGACTTTCGGTTGGCGAGCGAAGTCAATACCGGCGCGTACCGGATCAGCGCCGAGTTGGGTGAAACTTCGTCCGAGAAGACCGTTACCGTCGAGCGTTACACGCTGCCCAAGTTCGAGATCGAGCTGAAGACCGAGCGCGCCTTCTACCAGCCAGGCGAGCGCGTGCGCGGGATGTTGCATGCCGGTTACTTCTTCGGCAAGCCGGTCGCCGATAGCGCGGTGCACTTGGAAGGCTACATCTTCGACGTCGAGCGGACGGTCACTTTCAACTTGAAAGGTACGACCGACGCCGAAGGCAACTTCGCTTTCGAGTTCGATTTGCCGGCGTACCTCGCAGCCAGCGACCTGGACGGCGGCCTGGGCCGGTATTACGTGCAGACGACGATCACCGATCAGGCACAACAGACAGAAGTCGTCAACCTCTCCTTCCCGATATCCGACAGTCCACTGGTGATCGAAGCTGTGCCGGAGAGCGGCCAATTCCGGCCCGGTGTCGAGAATATCCTCTACATCCTGACCAGCACACCCGACGGCCAGCCTGTCGAAACGAGCCTGACCCTGACCCTTCACGAAACGGGTCAAACACTGGCTGCACAGACCGATGCGTATGGTCTGGCCGAAGTGCGCCTGACGCCTTCCAGCACCCAGCAGTTCATCACCATCCGGGCCAATGCCGCAAACGGCACAAGCGTCTCGCGCGACTTCCAGTTTGAGGCCGGGCCTTCGGGCGAAACCGTCCTGCTCCGGCCCGACCATCCTGCTTATCGCGTGGGCGAGACGATGCATTTGACCATCCTGACATCTCAGTCGACCGGCAACGCATACCTCGACATTGTGCGCGATGGACAGACGATCAGCACGCGCTCGGTGAAGGTATTAGATGGCCGTGCCGAAGTGGCGGTCGACCTCGGGCCCGATCTATTTGGAACACTCGAATTGCACGCCTACAATATCCTGCGTTCAGGCAGCATTGTTCGAGACACGCGCCTGGTGCTGGTCGACGACGCAAGCGATTTAAGCCTCACGCTCGCACCCGACCGCAATGTGTACCGCCCAGGCGAAACGGCCGGGTTGGACATCCAGGTGAAGGGCACAGACGGGAATGGTGCACAGTCGGCCATCGGCCTGGCGATCGTCGACGAAGCGGTGTTTGCGTTCGTCGAACAAGACCCTGGCTTCGCCAGGCTGTACTTCTTGCTCGAACAAGAGCTGCTCCAGTCCAGATACGACCTGCACGGTTTCAGCACAGCCCGCCTCGTCGACGACGAGCTGGCAAGCGACCCGGCACTCCGCCAGGCGCAGGAGAACGCGGCACGTGCTGCATTGGCCGATGTGGCACGGCACACCGGCGATTTCAGTCTTCACGCCAACTCGCATGAGCAGACCATCCAGCGCGCCAGCGAGATCCAGGCCGCCTACTTCACCGATCTGAGCAAGGGTCTGTATCTGCTCGCGCTGATCCTGCCGCTGCCGATCGGTGTGTTGAGCATCCAATCGCTGGAGCGGCAAAAGCACCTGGGACGCAGCTTTGGGTTGACGCTGTTGTTCGGCGTGCTGCTCTGCCCTCTGATCGCGCTGTCGGGGTTGCGAGGCGGATCGGACCTGCCAGCGCTGCTCGGGCTGTTTGGAGTGCTCGGTGGGCTTGCCCTGTTCGTCAAAGCCTGGCAACGCAACGACCCGTCGCTCAAGTGGATGCTCGCCCTGCTGTTAGTGTACGTTGTCGCGTTGATCGGCCTGGGCGAAGCCACGTCGCATACGCGCTTCTTCCCCGGCTACGACGTCAACGTTCTCGCCGTGCTGGGCTTGATCGGGGTCGTGCTGGCCTTCCTCATGCAACTGGCCGGCCTGATGTTTGGCGCAGACGCTGCGAATGCGATCAACACGTTACTCGTGCTCCTGCTGGTCGGCGCGATAGTGGCAAGCGGCTGCGCGCCCGCTGCCCTGCCCACAGCCGCGCCACAGCTCGCGGCTGCAACCGAAGCGCCCGCCACCGTTGAGACAGACAGCGCGACGAAAAGCACCGCCGAGCCGCCACGCTTACGCCAATACTTTCCCGAAACGATGCTGTGGCTGCCCGATGCGGTGACCGATGAGAACGGCCAGTTGCACCTGGACGTTCCCATCGCCGACAGCATCACCACCTGGCGCATGACGGCGCTCGCCTCCACGCGCGACGGCCGGCTGGGTAGCGCAACCGGCGGGCTGCGCGTCTTTCAGGATTTCTTCATCGACTTGAACCTGCCGTCGGCGCTGACCGTTGGTGACGAAGTATCGCTGCCGGTCGGTGTGTTCAACTACCTGCCCGAACCGCAAAGCGTGCGTCTCGTCGTCGAGCCGGCTGGCTGGTTCGAGCTGCTCGACGATGCGGAGAAAACGATCGTTATCCAGGCGAACGACGTAAGCGTCACTTACTTCCGCATCCGGGCGACGGCCTTCGGCACGCACGCCTTCAAAGTCACGGCCTGGGGCAGCCAGATGTCCGATGCGATCCAGAAAAACGTGGACGTCTTCCCGGACGGCAAACAAGTCTTCTTCACCCAGTCTAATCGGCTGGCCGCCGGTGACCACATCACCCGGTCCATCGTCATCCCGCCCGAGGCTATCCCCGGCACGCAGTCAATCACTGTGAAGATTTACCCTGGCGTGCTCAGCCAGGTCGTCGAAGGGCTGGACAGCATCCTGCGCATGCCGAATGGCTGCTTCGAGCAGACCTCGTCGACCACCTATCCGAATGTGCTGGTGCTCGATTATCTACGCGCCGCCGACCAGATCGCGCCCGAAACGCAACTCAAAGCCGAGGAGTACATCAACCTGGGCTACCAGCGCCTGACGACGTTCGAAGTGGACGGCGGCGGTTTCTCGCTGTTCGGCGAGCACCCTGCCGACCGGATGCTCACAGCGTATGGCCTGCAGGAGTTCGGCGACATGGGCCGCGTGCATAGTGTCGATCCCGCTCTCGTGGCTCGCGCGGCCGGGTGGCTGTTCTCGCAGCAACAAAGCGACGGCTCGTGGGCCAACGACAGAGGACTGGTGCATGAGGACACCTGGGTCAAGCTGGGCGACGATCGCCTGCCCGTCACCGCCTACGTCGTGTGGAGCATGATCGACGCCGGGTTTGGCGACGACCCGCGCACGCAGCGAGGGCTAGCGTACCTTCGCGAGTTTGAGAACCAGGTCGAAGATGCTTACGTGATGGCGCTTGTGGCGAACGCGCTGGTCGCCGCCGATGTCCAGTTGAGTGACTCGCTCGACGCGGCGACCGAAGCCGTGCTCGCCCGGCTAGCCGAGCAGGCTGTGCGCGAGGGCGATCACGTGAGCTGGTCGAGCGGCATCGCCACGTTCATGGGCAGCCGGGGTCAAACCGGCAGCATCGAAACGACCGCGCTGGCAACGCTCGCCTTCCTGCGCGCCGGCACGTATCCCGATCTGGCAAACGCTGCGCTGGCGACGCTGATTCAACAAAAGGATAGCTTCGGCACGTGGTACAGCACGCAGGCCACCGTGCTGGCGCTCAAAGCACTCATCCAGAGCACGCGCGCCAGTGGCGAGAACGAGAATGCTACTGTCCGCGTGACGCTCGACGGACAGACGCGACTCATCCAGATCACACCTGAGAACGCCGGTGTCGTACAGTTGCTGACGTTCAACGACGTTGGGATTGGCGGGGCCAGCACACTCGAAATCAGCGCGACTGGCCAGGGCCACTTGATGTATCAGGTGTCGGGCAGCTACTATGTGCCCTGGAAGGATGCGCCTCGATTCGACGAGCCTGGTGAAGACGGTGAAGGCGTATCCATCGACGTGGCCTACGACCGAACGGAGCTGAGCGTGGACGATACGGTGACGGTCAACGTGACAGTCGGCCTCAACCAGCCCGGTCGGGCGGAGTCCGTGCTGATCGACCTGGGTCTGCCGCCAGGCTTCAGTGTGGAGGCCGAAGACCTGGCTGCGCGCGTGGCGCGCGACAACGATGTGCCCGCCGACTACAACGGGTCGACAATCGAGCGATACGAACTGACCGGCCGTCAACTGCTCGTCTACATTCGCAATCTCAGCCAGGGTAGTCCCTTGAGCTTCAGTTATCGGCTAAGGGCCAGGTTCCCGCTGGCGGCGCAGACGCCGGCCAGCCTCGCCTACGATTACTACAACCCGGACATTTCCGGTGAGGTCACGCCGCAGAGGCTGGTGGTGGCGCCGTGAAGCTGCTACCAGACTTGTGGACGAAGGCCACGTCCCCGATCGTCCAGGCGGTCGGGGACGCTTCATATGTTGACGAGGGTGTCTCCTTTTCCGATCCATCGTAGGGCGGCAACCCGATTGCCGTAGAACTGGCGTCGAGTGAGGAGCAACACACGCGCGTATGATCCAATACAGTGACGCAGATGTGAGCGCGATATGAAACACCTCGCACGACGAATGGTGATCGGGTTTTTGTGTGCGGCCGTGAGCGTAATGATCGCTTACCTCGCCTTATCCGCCGATTTGCCCTCGCCCGACGCACTCCTTACGCGCGCCTCTTCCGGCACGACCAAGATCTTAGATCGCAATGGCAAACTGCTGTATGAGCTTATCGATCCGCGCTCCGGCACGCGCACCCGGCTGGCGCTCGACGACATCCCGCTCTACTGCCGACAGGCCACCATCGCCACCGAAGATGCCGGCTTCTACACCAATCCCGGCGTCGATGTGTTCGCCGTGCTGCGCGCCGCTCTGCAGAACGCGCAGGCCGGCGAAGTCGTCTCGGGCGGCAGCACCATCACCCAACAGGTCGCCCGCCTCTTGCTCCTTTCGCCCGAAGAACGCGCTCAGCGCAGCCTGATCCGCAAAGCGCGCGAAGGTATCCTCGCCGTCCGCCTCGCGCAGGCCTACGGCAAAGACGAGATCCTCGCGCTCTACTTGAACGAGGTCTACTACGGCAACCTGGCTTACGGCCTCGAAGCGGCGGCTCAGTCTTACTTCGGCGTCTCGGCGCGCGACCTCGATTTAGCGCAGTGCGCGCTGCTGGCTGGCCTGCCGCAAATGCCCGCCCGCCTCAACCCGCTGATCGATCTGGAGGCTGCCCGTGCCCGCCAGAAGGTGGTGCTCGACCTGATGGCCGAGCAGGGCTACATCACGCACCAGCAAGCCGACCTTGCTGCCGTCGAGCCGCTGGCCTTCAGATCAAACGACCCACTGCTTGCCCCGCACTTCGTCGCCTACGTCCGCAATCAGCTCGAAGCCGAAGTCGGAGCGGACGCCGTGCTCACTGGTGAATGGGTCATCACTACGACGCTCGATCTCGACCTTCAGCGTGAAGCAGAAGCCGCCGTCACACGCCACCTGGCCGATCTGCGCGAGCACGATGTGACGAATGCCGCCGTCATCGTGCTCGATCCGGATACGGGCGAAATCCTGACGATGGTCGGCAGCGCCGATTACAGTGACACGTCGATCGACGGCGCATTCAACGCCGCACTGGCGCTGCGCCAACCCGGCTCGGCGATGAAACCGATCCTGTACGCGCTCGCCTTCGAGCGAGGCGCATCGCCGGGCGACGTGGTGTACGACGTGCCGACGGCTTTCGTCGACGAGTCAGGCGAGACGTACATCCCGGCCAACTACGACAACGCCTTTCATGGCCCGGTCAGCCTGCGGCGCGCGCTCGCCAACTCGTTCAACCTGCCCGCCGTCATCCTTCAGAAGCGCGTCGGCACGGCCGACTTCCTCGAACG
>DASSFZ010000597.1:0-2140 GCA_035693785.1 Anaerolineae bacterium
CAGCCTCGATCCGGCAGAAGTCGCTGCGCTGGCCGGCCGGTTGCAGAAAACCAGCGTCGAATCTATCGCCGTCTGCTTTCTCTTCTCGTTTCTCCATCCCGATCACGAGCGTCTGGTGCAGCGCACAATCTCCAATTACCAGTCTCCTCAACTGCCAGGCGCCGGCGGCGAGAGGCAATCACATCCCTTCATCTCCCTCTCCTGCGAGGTACTGCCTGAATACCGCGAATACGAGCGCGCTTCGACGACCACAATCAACGCCTACGTCGCGCCACTGATAGCGCGCTACCTGGGCCGGCTCGAAGCGGCGCTCGGCGGGCGGCGGCTGCGCATTATGCAGTCGAACGGCGGCGTCATCTCGGCCGCCACCGCGGCATCGCTCGCGGCGCGCACGGTGCTGAGCGGGCCGGCGGGCGGCATCGTCGGCGCGTTCGACGCGGCGAAGCGCGCCGGCTTCAGCCGCGCCATCACGTTCGACATGGGGGGCACGAGCACGGACGTGGCGCTCTGCGATGGCAGCCTGCCCACGACGACGGAAGGCGAAATCGCCGGCCTGCCCATGCGCCTGCCTATCCTCGACATTCACACCGTCGGCGCAGGCGGCGGATCGATTGCGCGCGTCGACGCGGGCGGCGCGTTGATCGTCGGGCCTGAGTCGGCCGGCGCCGAGCCTGGGCCGGTGTGTTACGGCCGGGGCGGGACGCAGCTCACCGTCACGGATGCCAACCTGGTGCTGGGCCGCCTCGACGCCGATCGCTTCCTCGGCGGCCAGATGAAGCTGGACATGGGCGCCGCCCAGCACGCAATCGCCGAGCTTGCGCATGCATCACGCATCACGCATCACGCATCACTCGCCTGGGGTGTCGTCCGGGTAGCCAACGCCGCCATGGAGCGCGCCATCCGCAAGATCAGCGTCGAGCGCGGTTTCGATCCGCGTCCATTTACGCTCGTCGCATTCGGCGGCGCCGGGCCGCTCCACGCTTGCGAGCTGGCCGACTCGCTGGGTATTGCGCGGGTGCTGATACCGCCTTCGCCCGGCGTGCTGTCGGCGCTGGGCATGGCGACTGCGGACACCGTGAAGGACTATTCGCGCGCGGTGCTCCGAAAAGCGGACGCCGTGGAGGATTCGGAACTCGACTCGCTGTTGGCAGAGATGGAATCGCGGGGGCGCGAAGAGCTGCTGGCCGAAGGGGTCACCCCGCAGGATATCGTCGTTCAACGCGCACTCGATCTGCGATACGTCGGGCAGTCTTACGAGATCACCGTCGAAGAGAAACCCCGTTTCTCACTCCCTCGCTCCGCTTCAGGGGCCTTCGGGAAACGCGGTTTCTTGCACGCTTTTCATCAGCTACACGCCGCCCGCTACAGCCACAGCCATCCGGGCCGTCCGGTCGAAATCGTCACGGCGCGGGTGAAGGCCATCGGCCTCGCCCGCCCGATCGAAGTCGCTCCCGAGAGTCCGGCCGGCGAAGATGCCACGTTGGCCATCGTAGGAGCTAAACCGGTGTGGTTCGAGAAGGGGCTAGTCGAGACGACGTTGTACGAACGTGAGCGCCTGCGCGCCGGCCATCGGGTTGGCGGTCCGGCCGTCGTTTTTCAGCTCGACACGACGACGGTCATACCGCCAGGCTGGTCGGCGCGCGTCGATCAGTGGAGGAATTTGATCGTGATGCGTGACGAGTGATACGTGATCGTCTTTAGCACTACGGCAATAACTCGAACGCAGCGCAGTGTTTGGGGGTGATGAGCATCGCGCGCATTCGCCAATGCGAAAAGGAAGCCAGTGTCAACGATCGTCGGCATCAGACGCACTCCAGCCCGCTCGCGGACGGACTTCCTCGGCAAGGATGTCTTCAGCTCGCTCCGATATATCTACCTCTGCGGATTCGCCGAGATTCGCCAGCGCCAGCAAGGGGTGATCGACCTCGGCCTCGATGACCTCTTCGACAATATGCACTCGCACGCGCGCATGTTCGGGCAGCGCCAGCGGCGTCGTCGGGCGCAGAACACCCTTTTCATATACGGCGATCACGGATTCCATGTGTTTCACCTCCTGACAACGATTATACCCGAAACCATAGAGCCAGATGAGCGCGAGGCCTATCCCCACATGTTCTTGGGCGTAAGCCCCAGTTACTCA
>DASSFZ010000598.1:0-6792 GCA_035693785.1 Anaerolineae bacterium
CGACCACGGGGTTTACTAGCCTGCGGCTTCGCCTCGCAGACGGGGGTGCGCAGCGGGTGTGCCCCCGTCTGATTCCCGATCGCGCATGGATTCTGTGGACCGCGAGCATTTGCTGGCTGAACTGTTGGCGTTGATCGAGGAGGATGCTCAGGCCGTGGGCACGATCCTCGATTACCTGCGCAAGCGCGACGGCGGACTAGGACTGCTGCTGCGCGTCCTGAGCCGGCGGCCGGAGGTCTTCGTCCCGCACGTCTTGCAGGGTGTCCAGCTCTACGACGCTCCGAAGACGATCGATCCCAAGACGGCGGAGCTGGCCGCGGTGGCTGCGTCGGCGGCGCTGATGTGCGAGCATTGCCTTGGGGCGCATATGCGCGCCGCGCAGCGCAATGGGGCTACACTGGAGGAGATCTTCGACGTACTGTTGATCGCCGGGGCGATTGCCGAATCGTCGGTCCTGTCGGTGGCGTTTCGTGAGTTCCGGCGCCTGGAAGGAAAGGGCGCGGATTCTGAGACGCACAGTGCCTGAGGGGCTATCTTATCGGCATTCACTACTGCCTCGGCGCGCCGCTAGCCCGACTCGAAGGCCAGATCGCCATAACAACCTTACTACGCCGCATGCCCGGGTCGAGGCTGGAGAGTGAGAAATTGGAGTGGCAGGCGAGCCCCACGTTTCGCGGGGTCAAGTCGCTCCCGATCGCCTTTTAGAGCAGATTCCGCTTTAGTTTACGCCGGAGTCGAGGCTTTAGCCGGAAACCGCCTAAAGGCTCGATTCCGGAGCGGCGTACACGCAATCGGAAACCGCTATAGACCTCACGTTAGAGGAGACAAGCATGACACCCAAGGAAGCCATCTTTGAGGCCTTTGAGTTGAAGTCCACTGACCGCGTCCCGGCGACGGTGTTCGGCGGCGGGGTGTGGACGATCCGTCACTGGCAAAAGCAATTCGGCGAGATGATCGCCGATCCGCGCGCCTATGCCGATATGATCATCAAAACGAACGAGGAGCTTCGCAGCCCGATCGTCTACGTCGGCTCCGGCTATAACAACTACCTGGCGGCGGCGGTCGGCGGCAAGGTCAAAGAGCGGCCGCTCGGCGCGCCCGACCTGGACGCGCCGCTCGTCAAAGAATCCGCCGACGAGATCGTAAACACGGACGTGACAGTGATCGAGAACGACCCGATTATCCAAAACATCCGCCAGGCGGCGCGGCTCGTGGCGCAGGATATCGGCGACGAGGTGGTCGTCACAGTGACGGCGTGGGGGCCTTTCACGCTGGCCGGGCAGATGTACGGCGTCGAGCCGTTCATGAAGGCGACGCTCAAGAAGAAAGACGAAGTGCACAAGATGCTCGATTTCGCCACGCGGCTGGTCAGGCAGTTCTACCAACCACTGGTCGAAGAGCGCGTCATCCCTATGATGTCCATCGCCGACCCGACCGGCTCCGGCGACCTCATCTCGGATCGCGTCTTCCGCACGTTCTCCTTACCCTATCTCCAGCCGCTCATCGGCTGGGCAAAGGAGCACGGCGTTTACACCTGGCTGCACATCTGCGGCAACACGACCGACAAACTGGAATCGATCGCCGAAACGGGCGCGAGCTGTTTCAGCCTGGACTACAAAGTGAACCTGGCTGAAGCCAAGCAGAAGATCGGCGGACGAGTCGCACTGGCCGGCAACATCGACCCCGTGTCGATCCTCAACCAGAAAGGCCCGGACGACGTGCGCGCTGCGGCGCGAGCCTGCATCGAAGCGGCCGCGGAGGGTGGTGGGTTCGTTTTGACGAGCGGGTGCGACTTGCCGCCGACCATCTCGATGGAAAATCTGCAGGCCATGCTGTCCGCTGGGGTGATGTGAGGTTGCAGTTATTCAACGAGTATTACGGTCAGCCGACCGATCGGGCCAATCACCACCGCACGCCATTCAGCGGCGGCAGCGGTGTGCTGATCAGAGGGAGATTGAAGCCCGGCGTGATCCGAGCCTAGACAACCGTCGAGGATTTTGGCTCGCTGGGGCTGGCGTTCTCTGACTGGGCCTCACCGGTCGGCGCCATGGTTGGCATAGCCACCGGCGGCTGCTCCCGGCTAGACTGCCGGTTGCCGCGGGTAGATCCACGAGACAAGTTGTCCAGCTTGCCTTCGTCGGGAAAGTCTTCTCGAAAACGACGATATGCCTCCGGCAACTTGGTCTCCCGGTGCCCCTCCGCCTCTGGACTGGATGAGCCTGATTTACCTTCGGTTGCTTCGAGCAAATCAATTTCGCGGTTCAACTGCTTGGTGAGGTCGCGGGTCATGGCCTGGATTTGGCGCAGGAGTTTTCCAGCGTCGCGCGCCAACCTCGCCAGTCGCCTGGGGCCGAGCAGCACCCCAGCCAGGAGCAGAAGCACGATCAGTTCAGAGCTGCCGATGCCAAACAGATCCATGTGGCCCTCTAAGCGATCCGCGCCAGCGCGATGCTGATGAGATACAGCACCAACAGCGGCACCATGACCAAACCCATGTTCAGCGGATCCGCTGTGGGTGTGATGACAGCAGCGGCGGTTGCGATCCCCATGAAAGCGTAGCGCCAGCTACGGATCAATTGGCCGGCCGTCACCCATTTCAACTTCGCCATAAAGTAAATTACGAGCGGCATCTCGAAACTCATACCGATCCAGAATAGGAGCGACGTGACGAAACCGATGTAGTTTAGCGGACGGGGGTGATTGGGGATGCCGAGGAAGTTTATCAGGAAAGGTAATGCGGTCGGAACCATCACAAACCAGGCGAACGCTACCCCGCTCACGAAGAAGACCATCGCCGCCGGGATGAACAAGTACAGCCAGCGACGCTCACGCAGGGTGAGCCCAGGCGCTATATAGGCGATGGCCTGATACAGCAGGAATGGTAAACCGAGGACGACGCCCGCCAGCAGCGCCACGCGCACGAAGGCGCTGATATTCTCGGTAACCTCGATGGACACCAGCGCCGCTCGCCCGCCGATCGGGGCCGTGAGGAAATCCACGAGCTGTGTCGCGAAGGCGAAGCTGAGGGTCGTGGTGACTGCCAGAGCGATACCTGCTTTAAAGATCCGTGTCCGCAGTTCCTCCAGATGCTCGAGGACCGTCATCGCCTCGGGGGTAGCAGCGGCAGCCGTCCGGCGGCGCACACGCCCAAACCCCAGCAGATAAGTCAATACGGACCGCCGCTTGCGCGTTCGTTCGCCAGGAGCATTGGGAAGCGCAGGGGTAGCACCCATAGTCTCGTTCTGTCACATTTAAGCTTATCGTGCCTCAGACTCGTCTTCGGTTTGCTTTTTTTCCGAGCCTTCGTTCTCTTCCGAAAGGCCGCGCCTCAGCTCGCGAATACCCTGGCCGAGTTCCCTGGCAACTCGGCTAATACGGCCCACGCCGAAGAGCAGCAGGACGATGATCAACAGGATGATCAGCTCAGGCGTTCCGATTCGAATGGGCATGTCACACCTCTAGTGGGTTCAGTGAGTCGGATGACGACTCAAGTAGTCGGCCAGTTCACGCCGATAATCGGCCGGGGTATCCATATCCCGCAACACACTTGGAGTAGTCACCTCGACGTGATGGATAGCCTCGGCGGCGCTCCGAAAAAAATCGCGCAGTGTTTGTCCCTCACCCAGAGCCAGAATGTCCGTCCAGTGTTTCCGGTCGATAAGCAAGGGATGCCCGCGTCGCATCCGGTAAGAGGGTACGACGATACTCCCTTGCCCGCTGCGGTAGGTAGCGACGATCGTTTCGACGACCGAGCGCTCCAGCGCGGGTTGATCACCCAACACGATGAGCGCCGCATCGACCTCGCCCGAAGCCGATCGGAGCCCGATCTGTAGCGAGGTCAGCATCTCCCCCGTCGCATAGTTAGGATTGAACACCATCTGCACCGGCCAGTCCATCAGGCAACGTTCGACGGCCTCGCATTCGTAGCCCGTAACGACCCGGATCGCCCCGACCGAACACTCTCGCAGAACGGACAGAATATGCTCGATGACCGTCCGCTCGCCGAAGGGCAACAACGGCTTGGATTGACCCATCCGTGTCGAGAGCCCTGCGGCCAGCACGATCGCCATGATCATAGGCTGTGCCTAGGGGTCAGGCCACCGCTTCAGTCGCCGGGGTGACATCAACCAGCGGCCGGGCGAACAGGGCGTCAATCCGGGCGCCACGAACCTCCCTGAGAGGAAGGCTGCTCTTGCCTCTCATCGTGGCCAACACTTCAGCCATGATCGACACAGCGATCTCCGCCGGGTTTTCCGCGCCGAGGTCCAGGCCAACCGGCGCCCGGATTCGCTGGATGGCTTCATCAGGGAAACCGGACTGGCGCAAGCGCTTGAACAGCACCCTGGCCTTGGTCGGGCTTGCGACCAGCCCGATATACGCTGGATTCTGCTTCAGCGCCTGCTCCATGGCGGGCAGGTCGTAACCCCAGGTGGTGATCACCACATAGGTCGCCGGCGTCATGGGGAATGGGATCGGATCGAGTATCTCGTGGATAGGCTCGTAGCCGACGACCGCGATCTCGGCTGCGGTTGGGAATCGCTCGCGATTGGCCCACTCCGCGCGGTCGTCTACGACGCACACCCGCATCCCCATCATGCTCCCAATCATAGCCAGCGGTTGGGCGACGTGCCCCGCGCCGACGATCAGCAGCGTCGGTTCGGGCCGCAGAATGTCCAGATGGACGAGCACGTTCTCGGGACCGCGATCCGGGGAAACGGCGTAGTTGGCAAGACGCGGCTTGTCTTCCATCAATGCTGCGCGCGCGTCTTCGACCACACGGTCGTGAGGCACCTCACGACTGAGGCTGCCAAATGTTCGGCCGTCAGGCCAGACCAACATGCGCCTCTGATTACGCCGCGGCGCCGAGTTGCCCTCGCGCACGATAGACGCCAACGCCACGGTTTCGCCGCGTGCCAGTGCTTCCAATGACACACGGGCCACCGCCGCAAATTCACTCACGGCTACGTCGATGTGTACGTCCACACTGCCGCCGCACAGTCCCACGCTGTCGGGGCCGCCGCGGGTGTCGAACACGTAGTTCGAAAAACGCGGCTCACGTTCGGCGAGTGCCGCGCGCGCATGCTCCACCACACGCCATTCCAACGTCCCGCCGCCGATGGTGCCTGTCATCCGGCCGTCGGGCCAGATCAACATGCGGGCTCCATTGTGGCGTGGTGAGGAACCCCGTACCTGGACGATGGAAGCCAGCGCCACATTCTCGCCACGTTCCACAGCCTTCATCAAGGCAGAGACCACGCTCACGAATTCGTTCATAGCCGCTATCCTCAGCAGGTGCCTAGATTATACACCGTCTAGCTGCGCGCTGGCGTCGCACGGCAGGCACAGGTGCCGCCCGCGCTGCAGGCGCAGCCACCACCCAGGGACAGGCTGCTCCCCGGACTGAATGCGTAAAACGTCGAGAGCAAGCGCCGGACGCGCCGGCTGTCGCATTCCGGACAGCGCGACGGATCGTCCGCCCGGGCAAACGTCCGCCGCTCTTCGTAAACCGTTGAGCATGCCTGGCACAGGTATTCGTAGGTGGGCATTGCGATTTTCCCTTAAATATTAGTCCTCGCTCGGGACACTTGCCATTTGTGCTGCTCGTCGCTCTGGGCTGGTTTCTCTGTCCGCCTCAGGCGCCTTCGTCCCGCGCAGTGCCTTATACCAAATGGGATGCCGCTCTTCGACATACTTTCGAGGCACCGTCGTTCGGAACATGGACAGCAGCAGCGGCCAGTTCGCCGGAACCAGCAGCAATGGCAGCAAGTGAATGACGAGCATCACGCCGATGGCGATCGCCGCCAGGTCGTGGATCGCCGTTGCCGTAGCCACGATACTGCTCGGAATCTCATAGATATATCTCAGTACCTTGATCAGACCGGTCACCGTGATCAGGCCGATCAGGATCGCCCAGGGGGGATAGGATAATGTTTGTTCGGTAGCCAGGTACTTGCCATGTTCGTGCGGCCTGTAACCGAGCAGCGCCCTCGCATAGCGGGCTATCGGCTGCCGAATCGCTTTCGGCCACCGAATCCGCAGCACCGCTCCTTCCGGGCCAAACAGGCCGGTGTATTCCAGCAGCTCGCCGATTAGGTCCCGAATCACGCCCAATCGCTTGGGAATCAAACCTGTGCCGCCGCTGACGCCATGCCGCGTCAAATGATTGAAGAGGGCGAACAGGGCGAGTGCCGCGCCGACGTAGTGAAGGATGAAGGCCATCCGCAGCTCTATGGCGCGGCCTGTCCAGCGCAGTATCATGGCGCCAGTGACGAAGCCGAGGATCAAGCCGAAAGCATTCATCCAGTGAGCGAGGATCGTCCCGGTGTCGTGCCGCCGCACCTGATCGCCGAGGATGGCGTCCCCACCTCTGCGCGCCGCTTCCCGAGCCTGGACGACGCCCACCATGATGCCCAGGGCGATGAGGAAGGGGACGACTCGAGCCAGAAAGAGCGCATCGTTGAACAGGGTACTCTGCGGTGGCCAGCCGTCCTGGGGGGGAGGCTGTGCGCCAGCCGCGCCGATCAGAAACAGCCAACTGAACAGGATAAATAGGGCAAACGCATAACGTTTCATGCTACCTCCTGTACGCGGCTACACGGGTCGGCCTCTTCGGGCCAGGTAGACAGCCACCAACACCCCGGCCGCGGCCATGACTGCGACAGCGGCTCCGACCAGCACCTCGTTCGAGGGGCCGGTGGATTCCGAAGCGGGCGCGGTCTCGGCTGCCACATCGGCCACAGCCGTCGCTTGCTCCACTGGCGCCACGGTGGCCGGTGCAGGAGCTGCCGTCTC
>DASSFZ010000599.1:0-3660 GCA_035693785.1 Anaerolineae bacterium
CGCGAGTGAAGGCATCGCGCCGCAGCTCGGTCAAATGCCCATGTCGAGTTTTTCGAGGAATTGTCGAACGCTCAGAACGGCCACGCCGCGCGCCTGGAGATGATCCATCAGAACGCGGTCGCGCTTGATGTCGTCGTCGCGGGTGACGGCATATTGAGCCTGGCCGAGGATGGCTGTTTCACGCGCCGTTCTGGAAGAGCGAGAAATGTTTGACGAGTAAGGGGCCTAGCGCTCGCCGGCTTCGCGGAGCACAGCGTCGAAGAGGTCATCCGCAACGTAAAATCCGGCCTCGTCCTGTAAAGCGCGCATAGCGGACTCGACCGACTCCAGTGTGCCGGCGTGTTTGGCTCGCAGCAAAACGCCCAGGACGCCGACCGGCGTCAGCCCCATAGCTTTGGCGGCAGCCCGGCCATCGTGCTCGTCCATCAGCACGACGCCGAGGCCGAGTTGAAGCGACAGTGCAATCGCCTCGGCTTCGCCATGATCCAGGTCGCGTTTCAAGGCGCGGGCGACATCCACATTGGTTAATTCGTGCGAGTGGAGCCAGGTTGCTTCCAGGGCCTGCCGAATGCGATCGGCGCCGGGAAAGTCGGTGTCGGCTTTCAACTCGGACAGCACAGCGGACGGGATAAGCACTTCGCCAAACTGTTGGCGCAGCAGGTCAAGCTGGTTGATAATGGCGAGGTTGAGGATCGGGGACGTGTTACTGACGACGGGCATAGGCGACGTCGTCCTGAAGGTCTTCGTGGCCGTAATGTCGGGGAATCTGGCGCTGGCCGAGCAACAGACCAAACTGGTACTTGCTCATCTCGACCAGTTCGCGGGCCTTACCAAACGAAAGAATCCCCTGCGCATACAGCGACACGGCCAGCTCGACCAGCAGACGCTGCTGGCTCTCTGCCGCTGGCAGGCGCATGGCTTGCGCGATCGAATCCGGGATGTCCAGTCGAATGCCCATACGGCTCATCTCCTGACAGCCAGGATTATACACGGAATGCAGACTTCCGTCGAGATGACCCACTGACCCAGGAGTGAGCGATGCCACTTCTTTAATCACAAACGTCGAATGAATCGCCTATTTGCGATCCAGCACCACCCAGATCGCTTGCACCGGCTGGTCGCCGGCATTGGTCAGGCGGTGTGGGGTCGTGGAGTCGAAGACAATGCTATCGCCGGCATGCAGTGCATAACGCTCGAAGCCCAGCTCCACGATAAGCACGCCTTCCAGGATCAATCCGAACTCGCGCCCCTCGTGGTGAGACATATTCGCGCCGGAAGTCGCCCCTGGCGCGTAGGTAATCTCCAGGAACTCAACCCCTTCTTCGGAGCGAGCCGTCAGCCGCGCCCACGTGACCCCACCTTTCAACTCGATCGTCGGGCGTGCCGCCCTGTGAACGACCGGCAAAGACGGGTGCGGCGCTGCCTGGAACTCGACGGCAGCGCCCTCCGCGGTGGCCGCGATGGTCGCTTCGCGCAGCTCGCTGGCCGTCATGTCGCCGGCCATGCCGGGCAGCGCGCCGGCATTGACGGCCTCGCGGCTATTTTCGGTGGGAAAGAAATAATCGACTGGCAGGGACAGCGCAGCGGCAATGCTGTACAGAGAGCGCACCGACGGGTAGGCTTTGCCATGCTCGATCTGGCTCAGCATGCTCGCGCTCATTTCGGACTTGTCGGCCAGGTCGCGCAGACTCATACGGGCGCTCTTGCGCGCAGCGCGGAGCTTCTCGCCAATATTGAGGGTGTGAGATGATGTGTCCGGCATTATGCGCACCCATTATATGACAGTTGGATTGAATATTCCACGCCGATTTTTAAGTATATCTTGACAAATCGACGGAATTTCGGTTACAATGTTTAACACCACTTAAATTATAGCAGAGAATTGAAGCGCGCGTTAGGAGACTTCTATGAATGAAAGCCTTCCGCCCAACGAACGACCAACAGGGGTATCCCGGCAGCGCGGTCCGGCCTGGCTGGCTGGCGCCGTTCTGATCGTTCTCGGCGTCATTTTCCTGGTCCTGAACCTCACCGGCTTCAGTATCGAAAACTGGTGGGCCGTCTTCATATTGATCCCCGCCTTCGGTTCGCTTGCCGCCGCGTGGCGAATGTATCAGTCGAGCGGAGGGCGATTTACCCCTGCGGCGCGCGGCCCGCTGATCGGCGGCTTGATCCTGCTAACCGTGGCATCCGTATTCTTGTTCGACCTGGATTGGGGCGCGATCTGGCCGGTGTTCCTGATCGTCATCGGCGTGGCGGTGCTACTCACCTCGTTATCCAGATAGTTGACTACAAGGAGGACATCATGGCACTTCGAACCTACGGCACGATGGGCGTCGACTGGGAGGAGCGCGTCAACTACGAGCGCCTGCGGACGGAGCGCTTGGCGCGCATCAAGAAACTGCTCAAGCAGTCGGAGATCGGCGCGCTGCTGTGCTTCGACATGTACAACATCCGCTACATCACGAACACCACGATCGGCACCTGGGCGATGGACAAGCTGGGGCGCTTCTGTCTCCTGCCGCAGGACGACGATCCGATCAATTGGGACTTTGGCTCGGCGGCCAGGCATCACGCGCTGCATTGTCCCTGGCTGGGCGAAGGCCGATCGCGCGCCGGCATCTCGACGCTGCGCGGCGCGATGCCGCCCGGCGCGCAGCGCGCTGAGGACGTGGCCCGCAAGATTCGGATCGAGCTGGAAGAGCGCGGCCTGCTCCACGAGCCGCTCGGCGTGGACATGGTCGAGCCGCCGGTGCTGTTCGCGCTGCAAAAGGAAGGCATCCAGGTCGTCGACGGGCAGCAGTTGATGATGGAGGCTCGCGCGATCAAGACGCAGGACGAGATCACCTTGCTCAACATGGCCTGCATGATGGTCGATGCCGCTTATGAGGAGCTGTACCGCGCGATGAAGCCCGGCATACGCGAGAACGAGTGCGTGGCGCTCGTCAGCAAGGTCCTCTACGAGCTTGGCTCGGAGCACGTGGAGGGCGTCAACGCGATCTCCGGCGAGCGGTGCAGCCCGCACCCGCACATCTTCAGCGATCGTGCCCTGCGTCCCGGCGACCCGGCCTACTTCGATATTCTGCACGCGTACATGGGCTATCGCACGTGCTACTACCGCACGTTCGTCATCGGCTCGGCCTCGCAGGCGCAGGTGGACGCCTACAAGCGCTGCCGTTACTACCTCGACGCGGCTATCCACATCATCAAGCCCGGCGTGACCACCGCCGACGTGGCCAAGCTGTGGCCGAAAGCGCAGGAATTCGGCTTCCCCAACGAAGAGGCCTGCTTCGCATTGCAGTACGGACACGGCGTCGGCCTCGCCATCTGGGAGAAGCCGGTCTTCAGCCGCCTGGTGTCCTTCGACAGCCCACAGGTGATCGAAGAGGGCATGGTGTTCGCGCTCGAAACCTTCTGGCCGGCGTCCGATGGCTGGTCGGCGGCCCGCATCGAAGAGCAGCTCGTGGTCACGAAAGACGGCTGCGAAGTGATCACGCGTTTCCCTGCCGAGGAATTGATGATCGCCGGCGTGAAATACTACACGGCGACCGGCCCGCTGCCCGGCACCCGCGAAACACAGTCGCACAAGAACATCGACTACAGCGGTGTGACTTATCAGTAATCAGTTATCAGTTATCAGTAATCAGTAATCAGTGGGCAGTG
>DASSFZ010000600.1:0-13783 GCA_035693785.1 Anaerolineae bacterium
AGGTCTTCTCCGATTCCCATTACGCCTACTTCGTCACATGCACAATCGTGGATTGGCTGCCTGTCCTCGCTCATGATGCTTACCGCCAGATCGTGTTGGACAGCCTGGCCCACCTCCGCGAGCACAAGCAAACTCAACTCAATGCCTTTGTCGTCATGCCAACTCACCTTCATGCTGTACTCTGGCCCCAAGAGGGCATCATTCTCTCCGATGTGCTGCGCGACTTCAAACGATTTACCTCTCGATCTATCTCTAAAGAGGCTACCCGCCGAGGTGATCACCAATTCCTGGATGTCTTTGCTGCTGTCCGGCAGCAAGGCCGCGCGCAAAATACATCGCAGTACCAGGTGTGGCAGGAGGGATCGCACCCTGAAGCCATTTACACGCTGGACTTCGCCCACCAGAAGATCAACTATATCCATGCCAACCCGGTGCGAGCGGGTCTCGCAAGTGCGCCTGAGGACTGGTCATAGTCCAGTGCTCGCGCATATCTTTTAGGCGAAGGAACTTATCCGCCGGTCGACATCTTACCGACGTATTGAGACGCGAAGGGGACGGCAGTGCAACTGCCGTCCCAACAAGACATTCCTTCGTGGAGAGAAGTCAGATGGAAGCTTTCGAATTTGGCGGCGAGATCGTCTGGCGCCCGACGCCCGAGCACATTGCCAACAGCAACCTCAAGCGATTCATGGATCGGCACAACATCGCCTCGTTCGACGAGCTGATGCGGCGCTCGACGAGCGACATCGCCTGGTTCTGGGAGGCCGTTCTCCAGGAACTCGATATCCGCTTTTACACTCCGTACACGCAGATCGTAGACCTCTCGCGCGGCATCGCCTGGCCGGAATGGTGCGTCGGCGGCGTCATGAACATCGTCCACAACTGTCTCGACAAGTACGCCGGAACCCCGGACGACGACCGCATCGCGCTGCGCTGGGAAGGAGAAGAGGGGAGCGTCCGCGCGCTGACCTACGCTGAACTGCGGCGCGAGGTAAACAAAGCGGCGAACGCCCTGCGCGCACTCGGCCTGAGCAAGGGCGACGCGATCGGCGTGTTCATGCCCATGACGCCGGAGATCGTCGTGGCGCTGCTGGCGATCGTCAAGATCGGCGGCGTTTTCCTGCCCCTGTTCTCCGGGTTCGGCGCGCAGGCCATCGCCTCGCGGCTGGCCGACGCCGGCGCCAAAGCGCTGTTCACCGCCGACGGCATGTTCCGGCGCGGGCAAATCGCGCCGATGAAACCGGTCGCGGACATCGCCGCCGCGCAGGTGCCCACGCTGAAGCACGTCATCGTCCTCCGCCGCACCGGCGGCGAGATCCCGTGGAATGCGCAGCGGGATGACTGGTGGCACGAGCTGGTCGACAAGCAGCCGGAAGAGGCCGAAACGGAGCGCACGCGCGCGGAAGACCCCCTAATGATCATCTACACCTCGGGCACCACCGGCAGGCCCAAAGGCGCAGTTCATACGCATTGCGGCTTCCCGATCAAATCCGCACAGGACATGCTCCACGGCCTTGACTTGCATCCCGACGAGACGCTGTACTGGATCACCGACATGGGCTGGATGATGGGCCCCTGGCTCGTGTTCGGCACGCTCCTGATCGGCGCGACGATGATGCTGGCCGACGGCGCGCCCGATTTCCCCGGCCCCGACCGAACGTGGGCGCTGGTTGAGAAGCACCGCATCACCACGCTGGGCATCTCCCCTACCCTGGTGCGCGCCTTGATCAGGTTCGGCGAGGAGCCGGTGCGCGCGCACGACCTGTCGTCGCTGCGCAAGTTCGGATCGACGGGCGAGCCGTGGAACCCCGATCCGTGGCTGTGGCTGTTCAACGTCGCCGGCGGCGGCCAATTACCCATCATCAATTACTCGGGTGGCACTGAGATCTCAGGTGGTATCGTCATGGGCAACGTCGTCCTGCCGCTCAAGCCGTGCGCCTTTTCCGGGCCGCTGCCGGGCATGGCCGCCGACGTAGTCGACGACGAGGGCCGCCCGGTGCGCGGCCAGGTCGGCGAGCTGGTCATCCGCCAACCGTGGATCGGGATGACACGTGGCTTCTGGAAAGACCCGCAGCGGTATGTCGGCACCTACTGGTCGCGCTTTCCAGACGTGTGGGTGCACGGCGACTGGGCCGCCGTCGACGCGGACGGGCTGTGGTACATCTTGGGACGCTCCGACGACACGATCAAAGTCGCCGGGAAGCGGCTGGGGCCGGCGGAGGTCGAGTCGATCCTCGTCGCGCACCCCGCCGTGAGCGAGGCGGCGGCGATCGGGGTGCCCGATCCGATCAAGGGACAGGCGGTGGTGTGCTTCGCCGTGCTCAAGCCGGGCCAATCTCCAGAGGAGGCGCTGCGCGAGGAACTCATGGAACTGGTGGCTGGCGCGCTGGGCAAGCCCCTGGCGCCGCGCGAAATTAAGTTCGTGCGCGACCTGCCGAAGACGCGCAACGCGAAGGTCATGCGCCGCGTGATCCGCGCGGCCTACCTGGGACAGGAGCCGGGCGATCTCTCGTCGCTCGAGAATCCCGCCGCCGTGGAGGAAATCCGGCGCGCCGTCTGACCGCCTCGCCGAGGAGTCGACCATGCCGGTGTTTTGCCCGCACTGCGGCGTCATGCAGCCCGAAGGCGTCGCCAAGTGCGCGAACTGCGGCAAGCCGATGCCGCCGGTCGCCGCGCCCCAAGCCGAGACGCCGGCCGACGAGATCAGCCCGGCCGAGATGAGAGCCTACGTCGGCGTGGTGTTACGCTACACCGTCGTGCCGATCGTCATCACGGTCGCCGTGTTCTGTGTCGCCTGGCTGATCTGCATCAATCTGATTCGCTGAGGGGGGAAGACCATTTCACACGAGGAGCATTCACCCCATGTATTTTGAACTCACCGAGGAGCAAAAGCTTCTGCGGCGCACCGTGCGCGATTTCGCCGAGACCGAGCTGAAGCCGCACGCCCGGCACGTCGACGAGCACGCCGAGTTCAACGCTGCCGCCGTGAAGAAGATGGGGCCGCTCGGCCTGCTGGGATTGAGCGTGCCGGAGGAGTACGGCGGCGCAGGCGTCGACGCGATCAGCGCCGCAATCGCCATCGAAGAAATCGGCCGCGGCTGCGGAAGCACCGGCCTGGCCATCGCGGCTCACAATGGGCTGGCTTGCGCGCCGCTCGTGCTGTTCGGAAACGAGGAGCAGAAGAAGAAGTGGCTTGCGCCGATGGCCAGCGGGTCGGGAGGGCTGGGCACGCTGGCGCTCACCGAGCCGGGCGCGGGAAGCGACCTGGCAGGTGGCGTCAGGACTGCCGCCCGGCGCGACGGCGACGAATGGGTCATCAACGGCTCAAAGATGTGGTGCACGAACGCCGGCCTCGCCGACGTGATTGTCACTCTTTGCCGTACCGATCCGGCCGGGGGAAGCCACTCGCTGTCTCTGCTCATCGTGCCGACCGCCGCGCCCGGCCTGCACATCGGCCCGCCCGAGAAGAAGATGGGGTTGAAGGGATCGCCAACGCACGCCGTGACGTACGAGAACGTGCGCGTCCCGGCGTCGAACCTGCTCGGCGCGGAAGGGCGCGGCCTTCAGGAGGCGCTGGAGGTACTCGACGGCGGGCGCATTGGGATCGGCGCGCTCGCCGTCGGGCTGGCGCAGGCTGCGCACGAGGAAGCCGTGAAATATGCCAAGGAGCGCCACACGTTCGGCCAGCCCATCGCGCAGCATCAGGCCATCCAGTGGATGATCGCCGACGCTGCCACGCGTATCGACGCGGCGCGCCTGATGGTGTACCGCGCGGCGTGGCTGAAGCAGATGGGGCGCCCCTGCACGACCGAAGCCGCTATGGCCAAGCTGTTTGCCACCGAGGTTGCGGAGAAAGTATGCTTCGACGCGATTCAGATTCACGGCGGATACGGCTACTCGGCCGAATTCCCGGTCGAGCGCATCTACCGCGACCAGCGCCTGATGACGATCGGGGAAGGCACCAGCGAGATTCAACGTCTGGTAATTGCGCGCGACGTGTTGAGCCCGCGCTGACCGTCGCGCCGCGGCCGGCCTGGTCGCGGCCACCGTACTTTCAAGAACATTAGCCTTGCCCTTGCCCCGGTGCGCGGGAGGTGGGCATTAAACGAGACGGCGATGAGGGCGTTACGCTCATCGCCGTCGAGTCGTGTCGGAGCGCGTCAGGCCTTGAGGACCGCCGATTTGTAGACTCTATAGATCAGGACGGACACGATAGCCACGACAATGCCGGCGCCCAGGCCTATCAGCACTGTCGTCACGATGTTGCCGAGTGTCGCGAAGAACGCGAGCGCGGCAGCCAGCGCAAAGGCGATTGCCGTAACCGCCATCAAGCCAAAGCGAAGGATGTTCAGACGACGCTGAGCAGTTTCATTAGTAGCCGCTTGTGACATGTCTCCAATCTCCTTCTGACGTTTGAATTGGCTCGGACCCGCTCCAGAGCACGCGAAACTGCGACGATTCTAGCACAGGAGGCATGTCATATTCAATATGCATTTCGTTAATAACGTTTCAAATAAGTCACAGATCCGTTTCCACCGGCCAGGTCTCAGTCGAGGGAATTGTCCAAATTCACCTCCACATAATCGGCCGGTTGACCGCCGTCGTCCCGTGGAACGTTGACGATATTGGGATATGTATACATCCCCACGCGCATCACGTACAGGCCGGCCGGCGCGTTTTCAGGAAGTATGTACGGCCCAAACCGCGCGATCACAGTGTCGCCAGGGCGCCAGAAAGCAGAAGGCAGAGCCGGCGCGTCAACCTGCGCATAACGCTGCCCGCCAGGCCCGATCAGGTGAGTGAACCAGTGATAGTCGGCCTGCTCTGGCTCGCGGTCGACTCGAAAGCATAGCTCTATCCAGCCGCCCGGCCCGCGCCACGCCCCGGAACGATCCACGCTTAACAGAGCAACTCCATTCGCCCAGTGCCCCAGCGCACGCTGACCGCCGCACGGCCAGGCCCCATCGGTCTGTCCCGGCCATTCCCCTACCCTCGCCGAGGCATCGCCACGGCGCAGCGGCACGACTGAGGTTTCCCGGCGCAGCGGCGTTCGCCTGACTGCCTCACCTGGAACTGTCAGGCCCTGCGGCGAATAAATCACGACGGCAGCCGCATCGCGTGGATAGACCTCCGTCGCTCGTGTCAAATCGATGAAGCGGCGGGGCACATCCGGCGGGAGCAGCACGTCGAAGACGGCGGGCGCTTCGTGTGTGCGCGGATCGTCGCCTTCGGCGTAAATGAGCACTTCTGAGCCATTCAGGCCCTGGCTGACGGCAGTCGCGTCGGCTGCAATCTGCGCCAACGTTCCGACCGGCGTGCCGAAACCGCCCGGCGTGGCGCGCCCGGCGACGAACTGCTGCAGCGCGATCGTTTGCAGGGCCTGCAAGCTGGCGACGAGCACGACGAGCGCGATGAACCCCCAGCGCACCACAGAGGCGACATGCCGGCCGCCACGAGAAGACGCACGCGACGCATCGTGCAACGACTCTGCCAGCCTGACGTACACCGTGCCCATCAAGAGATAAGGTGCAGGATTCAGCACGATGAAGTAATGGATGAAGATCGGCAGGCTGTGGGACGTCTGAAGCAGCACCGGAAGCGCCAGCCACGTCAGCATCATGAACGCCGCCGCCGCAGGCTCGTCGAGCGAGCGGCGGCGAGTGGCACGAATCACGTCGACCAGCGCGATCGCCGCGCCGGCGACGACCAGCACGCCAATACCTGCGACGAGCGCGAAGCCGGTCTCGCCTCCCGGAACGCTCGCCAGATAGTTTGTGAATTCCTGCGGCCCGGCCAACGAGTGAATCTCCTGGCCGGTGACCATCAGCCATGCCAGGCGCAGCGCCTCGCCGTCAACGACCGGCGCTCCCTGCGCGACGAGCAGCAGGCGATTGAGATTCGGCGCTCCATTCAAAGCGTCGGCGACGACGAACGGCGCGAAAGTCGCGGCGAAGAGCGCCACCGCCGCCAGCGCGGACCTCCACTTCAGGCGCCGGGCGAAGACAATCATCCAGGCCAGCGTCACCGGCAGCAGCCACAACCCGGAGTAATGCACGTGAATGCACGCCGCGAGCGCCAGCCAGTGGCCGATCAAAGCGCGCGGCCGGCGCCGCACGAAGGCCAGCCAGCCGGCCCACGCCCACACGAGGGCGAGCGGCGGCAGCAGGTTCTGCGCCCATATCTTGCGCGAGTGTATGACCGCCCAGGGCGCGACGGCGAAGAGAAGCGTCGCGAGGAAGGCCGCGGTCCAGATGCCAGCGGCATGGCCGGATTCCGGCTGCCCATATGCCGACAACCATTTCTTCGCCAGCGCGAAGCATCCCGCTACGGCGACCACATTCAGGAGCGCGACAAACCCGGTGGCGACGATGGGACTGGAGGAGACTGCATACGGGATCGCCATCAGCCAGGCGGCCAGCGGTAAGTTCGGGATGCCTGTCGACGCGCCGATGCCGACGAGGGGGATCTCTACGCCACGCGCCAGATTGAGCGACAGCCGCGACAGGTTCGCCTCGTCGAGCTTGAACTCGGCCCATTCGAGGTGATTCAGCCGCAGGACCGCAGCCAGCAGCAAGGTGCCGGTGAGAATGAGCAGCGCGAATGGACCCATCTTCATTTCAGTCAATCCATTCGTCGACGCTCATTCGCCCCCGCCAACCGTCGCCTGACTTCGGTCAGGCGCTCGCCGTGCAGAGGATAGCGCACCAGCGCCCAGTAAGTGATCGCCGAGGCGATGATTGGCAGGAGGGTGACCAACGCGCGCATGCCCCACAACGCCGCATCAGGCTGCGCCGGCGTATCCGCCGGCATGAGCGGCTGGACGTAGCCGGTTGTCGCCAGCACGACACCCAGCGCCAGACCCTGCAGCGTGAACGCAAAGCGGATGACGAAGCCGTTGATGCCGAAGAACATGCCCTCGCGGCGAGTATGCGTCTCCAGCTCGTCGGCGTCGGTGACGTCGGAGATCAGTATCGTGGGCAGCATCAAGTAGCCGGCCAGGCTCAAGCCGAGGATCGTGGCGGTGATCAGCCCGCTCGCCAGGTCCGAGGCGAACAGGAAGGGCAGCGTCGACAGGCTGAAGGTGATGCAGCACACCTGCCACGCCCGGCGCGCCCCGGCACGCTTGGCGTAGCGCGTCCACAACACCAGGCCGAGAATCGCCGCGACGAAAGCCGCGCCGAGCACGTAGCCCGTCTCCCCGGTCGACGCGCCCAGCACGTACTTGGCGTAGAACGGCATCGACGCCGCCAGGATGCTGAACACGAATTCCTTGGACAGGTTGGCCGCGAGGAACCAGCGGAACGGCGCGCTCGACAGCGCCGCCTTGAGCGATTGCATGAAAGAGACTCGCGGCTGGCTCTGTATATCCTTCCGCTCGCGCGTGCCAAGCAGAGACAGCAGGAAAGAGGCGCTTGTGATGAGCGCGAATAAAGTCGCGACCGGGCCGCGATTTGCCCACCCCTCCCCGGCCAGGATCGGCATGAGCGCCACGCCTGCAATCAAGCCGCCGATCGAGAACACTTCTCGCCATCCTGACACCGAGGCGCGTTCTTTGTCCTCGACGAACATCTCCGGCGTCAGGGCCGTCCAGTTCATCACGACGATCGTCCACAGCAGGTCGAAGATCAACACGACGACGATGAAGTACGCGAATAGGGGATCCCCTCCCACGCCGACGAGCGACTCAGGCGGGACCCACAGCAGCAGGAAAAACAGCCCAACCGGGGCGGCCGTCGCCGCGATCCACGGCGTGCGCCGCCCCCAGCGCGTGCGCGTGCGGTCCGACCACGACCCGGCGAGTGGATCGTTGATCGCGTTCCAGATGCCGTAGACTGCCCAGCCCGTGCCGATCAGCGCGGCGGACAGCCCAAAGACGTCGATGTACAGAAACTGGACGTGCGTCGTGAAAGCCTGGTACGAGAGCGCCGTGCCTAATGAACCGGAGGCGTAGAACAGTTTTTGCCACTGTTTCATGCACCAGGCTCCGAAGAGGATCACGAACGAATGACGATCGGAAGGTACAGCCGCGATCTCGGCGTGTACTCGTCGGCGCCGATGTCGTAGCCGAAGCCGTCAGGGCGCGGCTCGCCGTCGATGTCGACATTGACACCTGCGTTCACGCCCGCGTCAATCGCCGCGCTGCCAGGGCCGATGTGGTAATCACCTGCATCCGGGTCGATGAACGCCGGGTTGCCCCACACGTTGACCGTGCCGGTGATGATCGTGCCCTCGCCGCCCCAGTCGAGGCCATTCGACCAGACCCCACTCCCCCAGAGCGTCGCATCGAGCTTGGCCGTGCTGCCTGCCGAAACCATAACACCGATCGTGTGGCTTGCCAATATCGTGTTGGTCAGCACAACGGTGCTCGGCTGGTTCACAGTTCCAGTGACGATGAGGCCTGGGCTGTTTCGATTACGAGCGATGGTCGCATGTATCAACTGCACAGAGGAGGCCTCGATACGCAGTGCGCTTCCCTGAGGACTAGAATTATCGGCAACGATAGTATTGATGAGAATAGCATGGCTGGCAAACAGTCCGATTCCACCGGCCCAATATTCCGTTGCCACATTGGAGAGGACGGCCGTGTCCTTGAGGGTCACTGTGATGCTACCGCCAGCGCAAACCCCTCCGCATGATTGGGCAACGTTGGCCAGTATCCTGTTCCTGCTTAAGAGAGCAGGACTCGTGTCTAGAGCCAGCCCGCCGCCCTCAACACGCGCCGTATTCGATTGCACGGTATTGCGATCAAGTGTCACGCTACTGTAGTGCAGGCCCAATCCACCTCCACTATCGGCGGAATTCGAAACAATGAGATTGTCGCTAAGGATGACACTTGTGGCAAAGTATGAGGCCATCCCACCGCCGTAGCCGGCTGTGTTCGACACGATCAGATTCCGATTGAGCACAATCTCACCGCGAGCGATCGCAATCCCGCCACCTACGGCCGACGTTCCCGGGCCGGGAACTGTGTTCGAAACCACGATGCTGCCATCCACTATGGCCGTACCATAGTTGAGCCCAATACCGCCGCCCCCGACTCCGGCGAGGTTGAACGCGACAGTGCTCCCTGCAAGTCTCAAGCTAGCGCTGAGCGCAGAAATTCCACCGCCAAAGCCGGTTGCGGTATTGCTGGTCACGGCGCTGTTGGTAATCCATGTGGAAGCACCGGCAATGTAGATGCCACCACCATGGCCCTGATAGCTCGTTCCATTTGCATGACCACCTGTCACATGCAAATTCGCCAGCGTTACCGTGATGCCTCCACCGCTGATGTGCAGCACGCGTCCCTGCCCTTGCGCGTCCAGCGTGGTCGGCTGCGTGATGGGATACGGCTCGATCCAATTCGTCGTCGTATAGCCACCCCGAAGCGCAACCGTCTTGCTCATGTAGGCTACCTGAGTCACACCCTCGCGTGCGCTTACGCCGGCGTAGGTTCCCATAGCCGCGCGGATCTCCGCACCTGCATCTGCCTGATCCACGGCATACTGAATCGTCGCGCAGGGATTGGCGCTACTCGTGCAGTCTGTGGTGTCGCTGCCGTCCGGCGCGACGTAAAGGATCGGTCCCGTTGCGCGCGCCACAAGCACACGCTGATTCAAAAGCCCCAGCAGCATGACTGCCGATCCCAGTCCAACAACTGCTATCAGGCCGAGTTTGACGATGATGCGCTTCAAGTCTCACCTTCTTCCTACTGCCCCAACCAGGATCAGCCAGATCGGCGTATCGGCCGATGAGCGCAGCGCACAATCGAGCGTGATAAGTGGTCGATCCCGATCGAGCGTAACGAGGCGCCGAAGTTCGAACGGTAGTGTAACCCCACGCTGGCGATGTTCCGACGTCAAGCCCTCTCGTCATTCGTCGGGCCGGCGATACCAGCACTCGCCGTGATCAGGAAGCGAGTAGCCGGCAAGCACCACGCCAGCCGCGGATGGCGCTCCGGCCATTTGCGCCCGGTGCGTCGATCGACCATCTGCGCGATCTTGCCACCCAACTCCGTGGCAGACTCGACCCGCATAGCCGGGTTATCGAGGCATGTCACGTGAATCGGCGATTTTATGACCAGTCAAGATGCTCTTCGGCTCGCCGGATGAATCGGACGAATCGCTCACGCACTTCCGCTAGCTCCACCGCGGGCTGACTCAGCCTCGGCCGATCCGGACCGTTATGCTGGCTCCACAGCAGGCGCACTATGAGCAGCGGCCAGCGTGTAGCGAGGATGCAATCCCACACTCGCAGCCGCTCGTCGAAAGCCGGATCGTCGTCGGGGCGGCGATAGTTCTCGCGCAGCCAGGCGTGCTGCTCGTCCGTCAAGCCCTCAAGCGCAGCGTGCCAGCGCAGGTCCGCGAGAGCGAGCGCCGGATCGCCCCACCCGCTGTACTCCCAATCGACCCAACGGAGTCGATCGTCGTCACACCAGATCGCGTTGGCCAGATTGGGATCGACGTGGCACAAGCACAGTGGCACGTGGTCATAGTCGGGGTTAACATCGGTTTTCGCTACGATTTGCGCGCAGCGTGCAAGGACGCGCTGCATCCGCTCGATCAGCGCCGCTCCCTCACGATCGCTCGCCATGAGCCACAGCCCATAGGTATCGATAAGGCTCTGCATCTCAATCAGATAACGGTCGAAGTCGAACCAGTGAAGCCATGCAGCCGGAAGAGGAGAATGGGACCACCTGTTCGGGCAGACGGCGTGTGTCGCTTGAATCGTTTCCAGCAGATTCGCGAGCTGGCGCATGGTTAGCGCTGGACCGATGGGAACGCCCTGCAACCAGGAGGATGCAACCGCGGGGACCGGGAAGATGCGGAAGCTTTCGTCGAGCCACAGCGGCCGGGGCGCTAGGTCCAGCCCGGCGCGGTGAAGCAGATCGAGCGCGCCATATTCGCGCGCCGCCCGCTGGCGCTCGTCGTCGATGCACAGCTTGCAGGCGAAGGATTGGCCCTCGACGTCGACGCGATACAGGGCATTGTTCGCGCCGCCCCTGATGCGGCGCACCGTCACGCCGTTCTCAGAATGATCGTCCTTTCCGGTAGCATGCGCGGCGGCAACCGCTTGCGGCCAGTTTGTCAACCCATTCACTTATGGATGTACTTCCTCAGGTAGCAAAGAAAGCACGAACGTATAGAGTCCGTCGGCGCGGGTCTTCACCGGGATATCTGTCGGCACTATCAGAGCATGCAGGCAGCGTTCGAAGATCAATGGCCTGCGTCAGCACGCAGGGCGGCTTTCTTAGCCGCCATTTTTCTACGGCAGCGGTGGGAGATCAATCGGGATGAGCGCCATATCCCCTCTGCCAACCTCGCCGACCTGAAGCGCGACCTCTGACGCCGACGCGGGCATATCGAAAATCACCTCGCCCTCCAGCACACTTTGAGCGGCAAGCACCTCAATCGGCGCTTCGATCGGCGCGAGTGGCGAGCCATCCACAATCAGGCGAAAGTCATTCGGCGCCAGTGCGAAACCGCCCGCGAATGGGCTGTTGTTCGTGAAGCGCATCTGGAGTTTCAGGAAGCGCTTGCCCACGTCCGCACGATTGCCTACGGCATCGAGATCGAGCACAGCCGAAAGGATTTGGTAGGTGACCTCTTGTGCGGTTGCCTGGCCGCCGGGCGATAATCGGATCGGATACTCGGGCGCGGGAACAGACCCTTCGAGCGGCAGCTTCGCCGGCTCTTTGCCGGGCTGCGCCAGGATCAACTCGGCCCTCGTCCACGTCGAATCGAACGGCACGGCAAAGACCCACCTGGCTTCCTTCGTGGACTGCGCGTCGATGATGTCGGCCCAGCCGCCGTCCTCTTTGTAGACCCTGTCGCTGAGCCGTAACTGAGCCAGGCCCGAATCGACGTAGATACTGTCGAATGTCGGATTATTGACCGTCACATCGAGGTAAGCGTATGCCTGATCACGGCTGTACTCCGGGGAATCGCCGAACGGGTGAGGCACTTGGTTGCTGATCGTCGCTCCGGTCACGTTGAACTGGAGTCCCGCATACGTCGTCTGACGCGGCAGCGTTCCCTCCAGGGCGCGATTCATCGGCGCGACCGGCGCTTCTCCGCCCGACAGATCGTCGAAGAGTCCCAGGCCGTTGATCACGAACAGGGCAAGGCCGATCACCAGCAGCGCCGTCACAACCGGCGCAACGGAAATCCCGCGGCGCGCGTATTCGGTTGCCGGAGCGGCGGGGGCGGCGACCTCCGGCGTCGGCCGGCGAGGCTGGGCGCGCAGTTCCTCCGGCACGATGACGGCCCTGCCACAGTAAGGGCATCTGACCTGCATCTCCGCGCCCCGCACGGTCAGGTCTCCGCCGCATGATGGACAGCCAAAATGCCTGGCCTGCGACATGGAATGCTCCTCCCTCCGGCAATCAATGCCCCGCCTCAGCCGCCGGGTCTTCACCCAGCAACTGTATCGCGTGCGGCAGCGCCGGCGCGATCGTCTCCAGGTTTTCGAGGCAGGCTTTGGGCGAGCCGGGCAGGTTGACGATCAGGGTATGGCCGCGAATGCCGCACACCGCGCGCGACAGCATGGCGTGTGGCGTGACCTTGAGGCTGGCGGTGCGCATCGCCTCAGCCAAGCCGGGCGCTTCGCGATCGATAATCGCGCGCGTCGCCTCGGGCGTCACGTCGCGCGGCGAGAAGCCGGTGCCCCCGGTCGTGAAGATCAGGTCGACCTTCGCTTCGTCGCACCATTCGGTCAGCGTCGAGCAGATGGCTGCCGCGTCGTCGGGCACGACGGCGGTCTGCGCGATAGTCCATTTCAGCACGTCGCGCACGAACTGCGCGATGGCTGGCCCGCTGGCGTCCGGCCGCGCGCGGCGCGCGGAGCGGTCGCTCACCGTGAGTATGGCCACCCGGATCACAGACAGCCTCCGTTGATCATTCCGAATCCACGTGGGGGCAGGCCTTGCGCCTGCCCTGCCTTGCGCGAGTTAGAGAATCGTGTACGGTTGCGGAAGGTACGGAGTGGGATCGATGACCTTGGGGTATACGTAGCCGTTCAGGCCGTTGACGGGATCGACGATCATGAAGTGCAAATGCGCGCCGGTGCTGTTGCCGGTGTTATCGGCCAATCCGATCCGCTCGCCCATCTGCACCACCTGGTCTTTGACGACGCCGATCGACTGCAGGTGGCAGTACATCGAGTACAGGCCGAGCGCCGGGTGGAACATTTTCACGTGATGGCCGTAGGCGTGATTGCCCGACCGGCTGGCGCCGTCCCATGCCCACGTCATCGCGACGCGCCCGTCGGCCCAGGCCATGACGGGCGTGCCGTTCGGCGCGCGCAGATCGACACCCTCGTGCGCCTTGACCGGAGAGGAGAACGAGGGCCGAGGCTGGTTGAACGGCGCGGTGATGACACGCTGCGGAAATTCCACCGGCCACACGCCGACGAACGGGCCGGCGGGCGTTGGCGTCAACACGCTCCCCGGAATGGAGGCGGTCACGACGAAGCCGCTCAAGCAGTAGCCGCGCTGCGCGCCGAATTGGACGTGATACCACAACCCGCCCTCTGCCGCGAACCCTTCGCGCGCAGCGCCCACGATCTGAACCGGCGCGTTCTCCGGCATCGTCGCCAGGAGCTTGCCGTTCGCTACGGGCAACGCGCGCAGATTAAGTCCCATGCCCCCGGTCTTCTGCGGATCGACCGTCGCCGTGACAGGGAGCGGGACGGTCGGCTCGGCGTCAAGTGAGAGGAAGCCTGCCGCGCAGAACCCGATGCGCCACAGGTAGCGCACCTGGTACCACAGCGCCGTCGCGTTCGGATTGAATCCCTGGCGCGCCAC
>DASSFZ010000601.1:0-20393 GCA_035693785.1 Anaerolineae bacterium
CCGGCCGTGCACGAGCACCTCGCCCCAGGTGCGTGGCCGGCGACGAAACCCATCGGCGTACCCAATCGGCAGCACGGCGATTCGCTCGGTGCCTCGCGTCACGTATTCGCCCCCGTAAGAAACGGGCGATCCGGGCGGGAGCACGGTGACCTGCGCCACCACCGTCTTGAGCGCCATCGCGGGGCGGAAGTCCGGCGGCGCAGGCACGTCATCGCTGGGATCCAGGCCGTGCATGGCGATGCCCAGGCGCACCAAGTCAAAATGGCTCTCGGGAAAGCGCAAGATACCGGGCGAGTTGGCCGCGTGCCGGATCGGGATTCGGATACCGCGCCGTTCCATTTCGCGCAAGATGTGGTGGAAACGGTCGATTTGCTGGAGCGTATAGGATGGATCGGCTTTGTCTGCCTTGGCGAAGTGGGTGAAGATGCCTTCCAGCGACAGGCCGTCCAGCGCGTGCATCTGCTGAATCGCGTCCGCCGCTTCTTCCGGCGGCAGGCCGAGGCGGTTCATGCCGGTGTTGACCTTGACGTGCACCCTGGCTCTGCGGCCGGCTTCGTGCGCCGTTCGATGGAACACGCCCGCCGTATCGAGATCGAAGACCGCGCAGGCGACGGCGTTCTCGATCGCCTGCTTCGCCAGCCAGCCCGGCGTCCATCCCAAGACGAGGATCGGGGCCGTGATTCCGGCCTGTCGAAGGGGAAGCGCCTCGTTGAGCGCGGCCACGCCGAGCCACGTCGCGCCCGATTGCAGCGCCGTGCGCGCGACCTCGATCGCGCCGTGACCGTAGGCTTCGGCTTTGACGACGGCCATGACTTCGACGCGCGGGCCGACGATCTGCCTGATGCGCCTGACGTTGTATTCGGTCGCGTCGAGGTCGATTTCGGCCCAGGTGGGGCGAGGGAGATTGGAGATTGGAGATGGAGATGTCGCGCCTGCCTGGAGCATCACAACGTGAGTATAGCATTCGGATCGGGCTTTGACAACGCTCACAGTGAATCTTATAATCCAGGGCACAATAGCCGTGGGAGCATTCGGGTGACTGTGAGTCGCCTCATTCGCCTGGAAGGGCTGGCGGTATTCGTCGTATCCATCCTCTTGTTCGGCGCATCGAATGGAACATGGTGGGTGTATCTCCTGTTCTTCCTTGCGCCCGATCTCTCGATGTTGGGCTACCTGCGCGGCCCTCGCACGGGCGCATGGGTCTACAACTTGGTGCACACTTACGTGGCGCCCATCGTGGTTATCGTCATCGGATACGCAATGAAATCCGATCCCATGCTGCTCGCAGGCATCATCTGGCTCGGCCACATCGGCGCGGATCGATTGCTCGGCTTCGGCCTCAAATACCCGACCGCATTCAAGGACACGCACCTGCAAAGAGTCTAACGCGATCACGCCCATCACGCTTCACGTTTTACGCTTTCACGTCTTACGCTTCACATTTGACGATCCAATGAATCCTGCTCCTTTCAGTTTCGATCTCCTCGCCCACGACGGACGCGCCCGCGCGGGCGTCTTTCACACCCCGCACGGCGAGATCCCGACTCCGGTCTTCGCGCCGGTCGGCACAGCGGCGACGGTCAAAGCCGTCCCCCCGCGCGACCTGAAGGAGCTGGGCGCGGCGCTGATCCTGGCGAACACCTACCATTTGTTCCTGCGTCCCGGCGACGAGCTGATCGCGCGCATGGGAGGCCTGCACGCATTCATGGGCTGGGACGGGCCAATCCTCACCGACTCGGGCGGCTTCCAGGTGTTCTCGCTCAAGGAGATTCGCACGATCGACGACGACGGCGTGACGTTCAAGTCGCACCTCGACGGCAGCCTGCACCGTTTCACGCCCGAGAAAGTGATCGCCGTCGAAGAGCATCTCGGCGCGGACATCATCATGGCGCTCGACGAGTGCGCGCCGCCGCTCGACCGCGCGTACAACGAACAGGCGCTGCGCCGCACGCACGCCTGGGCCGAGCGCTGCCTGCGCGCCAAGACGCGCACCGATCAGGCGCTGTTCGGGATCGTGCAAGGCGGCGTATTCGACGACCTGCGCGAGCAGTCGGCGCGTTTCCTGGTCGATCTCGATTTCCCCGGTTACGCCATCGGCGGGCTGGCTGTGGGTGAGACGAAGGATCAGATGCATCACGTCCTCGACGTGGTCGACCCGCTCCTGCCCGAGGGCAAGCCGCGTTACCTGATGGGCGTGGGAACCGTCGAGGATTTTTTCGAGACCGTCGCACGCGGCGTGGACATGTTCGACTGTGTGCTGCCGACGCGCCTGGCGCGCCACGGCGCGGCGCTCACGCACGGCGGGCGGCTGAACCTGCGCAACTCCGCCTTGGCCGAAGACGCGCGCCCCATCGAAGAGGGATGCGCCTGCTACGCCTGCCTTCACTTCACACGCGCCTACATTCGCCACTTGATGCAGGACAACGAGATACTCGGCCTCTACCTGGCCTCGATCCACAACCTGCATTTCCTGCTCGACACGATGCGTCGCATCCGCGAGTCGATTTTGACAGGCGCGTTCACGCAACTCAAGCGCGAAATGAGAAACCAGGTCTTTTAGAAACCTGGTTTCTCCGCAACTCATCGTGCAGCGCGCCCTGTGGGGTAGATTCAAACGATTGTGACGGCGTTGGGGGTGTTTGGGAGCCAGCGTAATCGTACCGTAACCGAATCGGCTTGACTTCACTCCTAAGGTAGACTATGATGAACAGGACAACTTTGTGAGCCTGTTAGGTGGGCGTGGAGACCGATGAGCCGGCCGCAGCGCGAACCCAACCGCACATATACCGTCTATGGAAGCGGCGCGTGGGGCGGGTGTTCGGCCATTCAGGCCAGGTTGATGGAACACGGCGTCTGCTCTTACACCGGATGGGCGCCCAGCCCGCCGCGCTGGCGCTTCCTGTTCGACACGTATCTTAGTCCGCCAGAGATTCACTCGTTACTGGCCGATCTGTGGGGAAAGTACGACGTGAAGCTTGAGTACTGACCCGATTAGGAACAATCCTCCCGCAGGCTCTGAAGCCTGCGGGAGGATTCTTTGCTAGGGGTACAACCGGTTCAGGAGTCTTGGAAACGGCGACACCTCACGGATGTGCTCCAGGCCGCAAATCCAGGCGACTGTCCGCTCGACACCCAGCCCGAAACCGGAGTGCGGGACCGAGCCGTAGCGCCGCAATTCCACGTACCACTTGTACGGCTCCATCGGCAGGCCGTGCTCTTGAATGCGCTTGATCAGCAAGTCCGGATCCGCCATGCGCTCCGAACCGCCGATGATCTCGCCGTAGCCCTCGGGCGCGAGCAGGTCGGCGCTCTTGCACACATCGGGCCGGCCCGGCCACGGCTCCATGTAGAACGCCTTCACCCCCGTCGGGTAGCCGACGACGAACACCGGCTTGTCGTACTGCTGGGTTAGCTTCGTCTCGTGCGGCGATCCGAAGTCGTCGCCCCACTCGATCTTCAGTAATTCCCTCAGTTCCCCGTCTGTTTCCTTCTCGCGCAGTGCGTGTAACAGATCGATCGCCTCATCGTAGCGCAGGCGCGGGAAAGGCGGCTCGATTTTCTCCAGCGCGCCCGTGTCGCGGCCCAAATACTTAAGCTCCACCGCGCGCTCTTTCAGGCACGTCTGCACGATGTAGCTGACGAACTGCTCTTCGATCTCCAGCAGTTGATCGAGATCGCAGTAGGCGATCTCCGGCTCGACCATCCAGAACTCGGTCAGGTGGCGGCGCGTCTTCGACTTCTCGGCGCGAAACGTCGGGCCGAAGCAATAGACTCTACTGAAGGCGAAGATGTTCGCCTCGTTGTACAACTGGCCGGTCTGCGCCAGGTATGCCTTCTCGCCGAAGTAATCGACCTCGAACAGCGTCGAGGTGCCCTCGGCAGCGGACGGCGTCAGAATCGGCGTCGACACTTCCATAAATCCGTTCGAGTCGAGCCAGTCGCGGATAGCGCGCAGCGCGGTCGCGCGCACGCGCTGCACCGCCCACTGCCGCGACGAGCGCAGCCACAGGTGGCGATTGTCCATCAGGAACTCGACGCCGTGCTCCTTCGGCGTGATCGGATAGTCCGCCGCCATCTGGATCACGCGCAGGTCTTTCACGCCGATCTCGAAGCCGCCGGGGATGCCCGGCGCGCGCGCGTCGGCGCGAACCGTGCCGGTCACTTCGACGCTCGATTCCTGCGAGATGCGCTTCGACAGGTCGAACAGCTCCGGCGACACATCCTTGGCGAAGACGACTGCCTGCACGATGCCCGTCCCGTCGCGCACCTGCAGGAACGACAGCTTGCCCTTGTCGGTCTTGTCGTACAGCCAACCGCGAACCGTAACATCTTGTCCGACATGCCGGGCAATATTCTCGATGCGAATAACCTCAGCCACGATGTCCTCCGAAGCGAAGTGAGGCGATTCTACCATGAAACGTACAGTGTTATGAGTGAAGCGTGATGAAGAAATGAACCACTACCGCTCAAACCGAATCCAATCACGCACTTCCGCGCCGGGCGGTAGATTGGTCTTCACCAGCGTGCCGGTTTCGATTTCCACCAGCCAGATGCCGGGAGCGAGGTCCGTATCGCGGCAGTTGAAGGCAAGCCACTCGCCATCGGGCTGCCAAGCCCAGTCACAGGGATTCCATTCTGAGTGAAGCCCGATCAGATGACGTACGTGGCTGCCGTCAGCGTCTGCTGTCCAGATTCCGAACTCCCCCCAATCTCCAAATAACTCGCTCTGCTGACGACCGCCAAAGAACACTATTCGCTTCCCATCGGCGTCCCACTCAACTGCCTGCGGCCAGCCATCAGGCACAATCTGGAGGAAGTTATCAAGCAGAACAACTTCACCGGCCTCCAAGTCGAAAAGGCCAATGCCTCTAAACTTCCGCTGATAATTATCATCATAGCTCCGCATCCACCATGCGATCCTTCGGCCATCGTTTGACCAGGACGGAGACGAAAAACCCATGTTCTTGAAACCCGCAAGCCCGAAATCCTGCCAGGGGAAACGCTTCGGTTGAGAGCCAAGCCGGTAGTACCAGGGCACAGAACTCGTTTCCTCGCCATAAGTGGCGTAGGCAATCGTGTAACCATCCGGCGACAGCGCAGCGGGACTTGAAACGGGCTCTCTCGAAACGACCTCGTAGTTTGATCCATCTGCTCGCATGACAGTCAAATGGCCTATCCACCCTGCGCCATCGGGGAAACCGGGTGTCGTGTAGAATACCAGCACATCTGGGCGGGTGGGCCAGATCAAGAGTTGCGACTCGTAGAGATTGGACGTATTGGTAAGCTTGCGCCTCAAGCCCGTCGCAACCTCCTCGACCCAGATGTCGGTAAGACGATTCTCGTCAGGGAGCGTGTAATATAGAGAGCGGCTATGGGGCAACCACACTGCGTACCGCGAGTCATATGATACAGTCCGTGTGTAACCCGTGGTCAAATGCATCAAGATTGCCTCATCGCCGCACTTGCAGTCCCTATATATGCTCCATTGGCGATCGGGGGAGAGCAAGGCACGAGGACTGTCGATGATTTTCCGAGGCTGACTGGCGGATTCGACAAGCCATATTCCGCTCTCATCCGAATAGACGATCCCGGCCGGCGCAGGTACGACACTGGCTGGAGTACTTGTCAGTGCCAGCGTCGGCTTTGGCGCGGGTGGCGAGAGATGTGTGACTGCTGGCTGCAGTGTGGGAGCGTGAATGGGTGAAGATGTGACCGTGGGCGATGTCTGCGCTGGGGTCGGCTGGGCAGTCGGAGTTGATACGGCGACTTCAATCGGGGTCGGCGTGACGACAACAATGATCGGTTCGGGTGAGGATTCGCACGCCGCGAAGACAGCGACTAACAGCAAGAACCACTGCCAACGTCGGGTGGGCATGACACACCTCCGCAGCAGACAATCGACAATCTCATTCTATGCCTGCCGGTGCGCGCTGCCGGTCAACTGCGCGGTGATTATCCTACGCTAGGCCAACGCATGCGGGGTCTAAGGTATAATCCGCTTCACTCGCCGAGCAGCGGCTGATTGAGGGGAAGTAGCCCCCCCCGTCGAACAAAACCGGTTCGACAGGCGAGGGAGCGGCCCATCCCCTCCCCTGTGGCATCTTTTCGCCACGGGGGAGGGCCTAGGGAGGGGGCCAACGGTTATCTTCACATTGACGCCGTCGATTCGCCGACTCGCTGACTCGCTGACTCACTCCTCGATCGTCTCAACTCCATGAACACCGCGCGCTCCTCCAGGCCGAATGCCTTCAACCCCCACACGCCTGCACCGTATACTGCGATGCCCGCGCCCAATGCCACGACCCCACTGACGTCCCACAGCGCCCACGTCACGACGAACATCGCCGCCGCCGAGGCAAAGAACTTCCACAGCATCCGAACCCACGGCACGACGCCGACTGACTTCTCGACGTAGTACTGGAACGCCAGCCCCTCGACCAGCTCGGCCACGATCGTGACCACCGCCGTGGCAACGTACGAGTAACGCGGGATGAGGATCAGATTCGCCGCGACGTTGAATACCAACCCGACGACGAACGCCCGCGTCAGTTTCGATTGCTGCCCGGCGGCGATCAGCACGTAGTTCGTGATACTGTTGATCCAGCCGAAGGGAATCGACCAGATCATGATCTGCAGCGCCGTCGCCGAATGCGGCAGGTACTCGTGGCCGCCTAAGATGAGCATCAGCAGCGGCGCGACGAAGGTCGTGGCGACGGCCAGCGGCAACGCCAGCGCCACGAGCAGCCGGGCACCGATGCGGTACGAGCGCAGCAAGGCCGCCCTGTCATCGCCGGCCTGACGCGACATCACGGGGAACAGCGCAATCGTCGAATAGGCCGGGATAATGTTCAGGGCGTCGACCCATTTGTAGGCGGCGCTGTACAGGCCGACGACCGCCGGGCCTTGCAGCGAATACAGCAGCGGAATGTCGATCTTGAAGAACAGCGTCGCCAGCAGGTGATTGAGCATCAGCGGGAACGACTCGCGTATCATCCCGCGCCGCAGCGCCGGATCGCTCTCGACGCGCGGTTTGAAGAACAAGCGGAACGACTGCCGCGCCAGGATCAGAAGCGTGACGACGTTGACGGCGAGGCTGACGAGCGCCAGCCCGACGATGCCCCATCCCACCAGCAGCGCCGGGACGCCCAGCAACACTTTGAGCATCACGGTCGCGACGCTGATCGCCGCCGGGTACTCGGCCTTCTCGTTGGCGTAGAACAGCGCCGTCAACCCGTACGACAGGCTGCTCGGAATCTGGGCGACGGTGAGCAGCACGATGGTGATCGCCGTTTCCGGCGTGAGATTGCCGCCCAACAGCCCGGGCGCGCCGGTTGCGATCAGTAACAACAGCAGCACGCCCGGTATCGACACGCCGCCGAGCATCAGTCGCAGTATCGACGTGTTGACGAGGTAGCGGTTCGCCTGCGAAAGGTCTTTGGAGACCTCGCGCGTCAACAGCGTGTTCAGGCCGAAGTTGGTCAGAATCTCTACCCAGCCGGCGATGACCACGGCGAGCGCATAGTTGCCGACGTTCTCCGGCCGCAGGATGCGCAGCATCAGCGCGGCAAAGGCGAAGTCGATGGCGCGGTTGAACAGCGTGAGCAGCATGGGCGCAAGCGAATTTTTCGCCACCCGGCGCACGGTCGAGCCGGCGACGGTCTCTTCGCGGTAGGCCAGCCGCCACAGCCACACGCCGACCAGGCACACGATCACCATCGCCGACATGAACGAGATGAACGCGCCGAGCTTGAACGACCACGGACTGTATTTGAACCGAACGGTGTGCTGCCCGGCCTGGAGTGGAACGGCGCGGAAGTTGCCGTTGGCGTGCTGAATTGTCAGCTCCGTCTCCTGGGCTGATCCGTTCAGTCGATCCCACGCCTGCCAGCCTGCGAAATATGTGTCGTTAAGCACCAGCCACGCCGGTTGATCGAGCGTCACTTCGACGAAGACTTCACTTGGGGCGTACGAGGTGATGGTCGCAGGCTGCAAGAGGCACGCTGCGCGAGCAGGATTGGGGCCGGGCACGCCGGCATCCAGTATGAGCATCGTGCGCGGATCGATTCTTCTCAGCGCGTCGAGTTGATCTTCGACGCCGGCGGCGCACGTCTGGGCGTAGGCACGCGGCACCGCGCCGAGGTTCTCGTACACCTTCACCTCGGCATCGTACACCAGCCTGTACTTTGGGCTTTCGATCGGCACGTCGGGATCGGTCAACACGTATTTCACGCCAAGCAGATCGAGCATGGGCGAGTCAAGCCCGCCATACGTCGTGAGCGGCGCGATGCGGTTGTACTGCAGCTCGTCCTGCTGATCGATGATACGCATGTAGTCGGCATACTGCTTGAGGATGACCGAGTCGTAGCCGCGAACGTCCTGAAAGGCAATCGGCCAGCCCAGGTTGGCGTTGAACGTCTTGCGCCCGTGCGGATCGAACGTCGTGAAGCGCCACAGGGACGTGTCCTGCCTGAGAAAGTCGACAACCGGCGGCTCGTAATCGAGCAGCGCTGGATCGACGGAGGGGTTGAATCCCCAACCGGCGATCAGGAGATCGAGCACGAGCACCCCGACGGCCAGCGGCTTCCAGATGGGCAGACCTAGCGAAGGGCCTGCCCTGAGCGCAGTCGAAGGGTCTAGAACCTTCGCAAGGTTGCGTTTGCTTATGTCGATCGGGCACAGCGACACGCGCAGGAGTGTCCCGCTCGCCATCGCGAACAGCGCCAGCAGCAGCAAGTTGCGCCACTCGTACGAATAGAACAATTCCGCATCAGGGAATGCGCGATCGGCCAGCGCCAGAGCACGCAGCAACCGGTCGGCAGCCATCAGCGATTGCGCCGGCACAACAAACCGGCTCACCAACAGGCCGGCCAGCAGCAGCGCCCCACCCCAGAACGCGAAACCGGCCAGCACCGTCCGCAGCGACACCGGCGCGAGCAGTGTGAACCATCGCAGCAGCCCACGCGCCTGGCGGGCTGCCCGATCCCGATCGAGATCGCGGATCAATGCATCGATGCCGAATCCCGCCAATGTGGCGATACTCAGTGTGAACGGCCATACCCATCGAAACGGCGAGTGCAGTTGATTGATGCCGGGCAGCACGTAGAGGATGGCGTAGAGCGCCGTCCCAAACGCGAAAGCCAATGACAAGAGTGCGAGCGCCGTAAGGAAGGGGACATGCGGGCGCTTGAACCAACACACCAACCGGCCAGCCCACCTGGATGTTTGTTGACCCGTTCGCTGCGCACGGAACACGGCGAAGATCGCTAGCAACAGCGGCAAGATGCCGAGATAGGTCCCGCCCTCGACGTAGTTCTTGATGCCGAAGTGCGTGCTGCGATCCCACGTCGCGCAGTACGGATCGGCTGGCTGCTGCGCGCAGAACAGGTTGCTCGTCAGGGGGACGTTCCGCCAAGTGAAGACGTCGAAGACCGAGTGATGCGCCGGGTTGCCATAGGCGTCGGGCATCAAGAACTTCAGCACGTGGCGCGGCGGCCACGCCCAACCCCGCACCTGCTCGAGCGTCGCCGAGCCTTCGCGGAAGTTCCGGGTGACGACCTCACCCAACGGCAGCAGTTGAACAGCGCCCAGCCCGATGCCCAGAGCCACCGTGAGCAACAGCCAGCCGATCGGGCGACGCACCACAGCCAACCATCCAACTAACCGGCCAGGACGTTCGCGAGTTTGCTGGCCAGTTGGCTTCTCGGCTCGCAGACTCAGCAAGCGCCATGCTGCAAAGAACGCCATCACCAGCAGCGTGTAGTACACAATCTCTGAATGCCCGGCGAGGATCGTGCAGCCCAGCGCGATCGCACCGATCACTACCCATGGGATCATCGCCGGCCTGCCGAGCAGCGGTCGCTCCTGAATCACGCACTCGATCATCGCCAGTAGCAGCGGCAGCCACGCCGCCGCTGCGATGATCATCGTGAACACGACACTGACGACGAAGAAGCCGCTGAGCTGATAAACGATCGCCGCGAAGAAACTGCCGAAGCGCCCGATGCCCAGCATGCGCCCCAGCACATACATGGACGCGCCGGCGAGGAATAACTGGCTCACCGTGAACCAGCCATACGCCTGCGCCAGCGGCAGCACGTAGAAGATCGCGCTAAATGGGTACAGCGTCGACGCCTGGCCGTTCGCCAGAAACGGCGCGCCCGCAAAGAGGTACGGATTCCATAGAGGAATCTCGCCTGCGCGCAGCGACTCCACGATGAAGCGCTTCCAGGCGTAGTTTTCGAGAATGAGGTCGGCCAGGAGCGGGTTGTCAGGGATGGTCGCGTCGAACTGCTCTGCCGCCGAGCGCCACGGAGCGAACTGAAACGGGATGTCGGCCGGCAACAGCGTCTCGCCGCCGAGCGTGACCTGCCAGAACAGGAACAGAGGCAGGAGAAACAGGCCGAGCAAGATGAGCAGAGTGGGCAGGCGGCGACGTAACATGAAAAGAGGGTGTGAATCAGCGATCCGGAAGCAGCCGGCGCACGCGGCGGTGGCGCAGCCACACCTGCCACACGCGCCAGGCGGCCTCGATCTTGACGGGGACGCTCATCTTCGACTGGCCGATCCGGCGATCTTCAAAATAGATCGGCACCTCCAGGACGCTGAGGCCAAGCCGCTCGCACAGGTAAGCCATCTCGACCTGGAACACGTAGCCGTTGGAGCGCACGCGGTCCAACTGGATAGCCTCCAACGCCGATCGGCGCCAGCACTTGAATCCGGCCGTCACGTCGAGCGTTTTCATGCGCAAAATGCTTCGCGCGTAGAAATTCGCCCAGGCCGATAGAAGCACCCGTCCCATTCCCCACCCTTTGTCGAGCTGGCCCCCCACGACGTAGCGCGAGCCGACGATGACTTCGTATTCCTTGAGGAGCGACAAGAAACGAGGGACATCGGTAGGCGAGTGAGAGAAGTCGGCGTCCATCTGGACGATCGCATCCGCGCCATCGGCCAGCGCCAACCGAAATCCGTCGACGTAAGCCAATCCGAGGCCGCGCGGACCGGTTCGATGCAGCACGCGCAGGCGTCCCGTGTAGCAGCCTGTCAACTGCTCGACAATCTCGCCTGTCCCATCGGGAGACTGGTCGTCGACGACGAGCATCTCGAGATTCGGCACCTGCAGGGCGAACAAGGCGGCGACGAGTTTGGGGATGTTCTCGGCCTCGTTGAAGCTGGGGATGACGACGACAGGCTTCACGCGGCGGATTATACCATCTCGGCGATGACGGCCTTTGAGGGTTTTATTATCCAGGTAGTGGAGGCCGCGTCACAGCGCGGTGAGAGCGTTCAGCGCGGCTGTTTTTACCTCGTCGGGCGATGCGAAGGGGCCATCCGAAGTGGTGACGGCGCCCAGCGACAGGCGCAGGGGCGGCCGTTTCGAGGCGTCGGCGTAGCGGTCCTTGGCCGGATAGAAATAGTTCACGGCCTGCTTCAATCGCGTCGCCAGCTTCTCGCGCAGGTCGTGCACGCGACCCGCGCCCACGACGATGACGAAATGGCCGCTGTCGAGCTGGCCGATAAAATGCGAATCCGGATCGGGGCTGCCTTCCGATGCGGTGTTGCTCAACACGAGCGCCAGCGCGCGGATCGCATCGTCTCGCGCCACGAATCCGTAGTCGTCCGCAAACTTATCGAGTCCGTCCACGCCGACGCACAGCACGGCCCAGCCCTGCTGCCGGGTGAGCGACAAGAACTTCTCTGAAATCAGCGGCTCGCTCGCCAGACCGGTGATGGGGTCGACGAGAGTTTCGTAACGTGCTCTCCTGAGCGCGTTGCGCACGCGCAGGCGAAGCTCTTGAATATCGAATGGCTTGGTGATGTAATCGACGGCGCCCAGCTCCAGGCCCGACAGGCGGTCGACGCGCTCGCGGCGCTCGGTCAGGAAGATGATCGGGACATTCTCGGTGCGGCGCTGGGCACGCAAGCGGCGGCATACTTCGTAGCCGTCGATGTCGGGAAGGCGAATGTCGAGGACGATCAGATCGGGTTGGACATCCTGAGTGATGCGCAGCGCGTCAGCCCCCCACGGCGCCCAGTGCATCGCGTATCCCTCGCCTTCGAAGAAGGTCGTCAACATGGCGGCAGTTTCGTGCTCGTCTTCGACGACCAGGATAGTGGGTCGATCTGCCATGGCAAGTTCTCCGTGCGGTGGATGATCGCAGCGCGGGCGAGGTGTGCCGCTCGACGCAGGAGGGCGAACGATGAATACAGTCCGGGCAACCGTCAGCCGACCGGTTCCTTGTACACGGCGAAGGTGCAGAACTCGTCGCCGACTGCGTGGCAGGTGACCTCGTCAACTCGAAACTCTTTGCCTCCGCTGACCCAGCGCAGGCCTTCCTGCAGGAGGCCGACCGCCGCGTAGCACACCGGTTTCTCGACGTTGCGTCCCCAGCACACCGGGCACCTCTCGATGACATATAGAAAGTGGTCGTCTTTCTCCTCGACGCGGCTGACCTGATCGCTGACCTGGCTGAAGATGCCCGCCATCGCCGGCAGGCCCATCTTGAGCTTGGTGCCCAGCGGCAGCACTTTGAAAGCCAGATCGCCGACGCCCGCCATCGCGCCGAAGCTTTGAATCCCGCGCGCGAACGACGCCCGGCCCGCGCGCAAGGCCAGGCCGCGCCCGCCGCGCGGACCGTACATCTCTTCCAGAGCCGCATTCAGGGCAGAATACTCGCTGAAGTCGAACTGCTTGTCGAGGTTATCGGATGGGTAATTGTCGATCACGTGAGACAGTTTGGCCATGTTCAACACGGCGTTCAGGCCGTTCTTGCCCATGATCTCTTCCATCGCCAGGAGATAGATACGGGCGATCCTGTTGGGGTAATACAGTCCGCTCTTGTCGATCGACACGTTTGACCCTCCCGCCCAACGGTTACACGCCGCGCAGGCGAAGATGGTGAATGGCGCACCACAGGCCTGGCCCTGACCTGTGGGAACTAAGGCTACCACACACAGTATGCGATGTCAAGCCAATAGCTCTGGTCTATGTTATAATCTCGCGCAGCCTGCCGCCGAATCGACTCCGTGCTTACCGACTACCGCGTTCGCCAGCGCGAATATCTCTTGAAGATCAGCCGCGCCATGACAGCCCAGCTCGATCTGTCGTCGGTGCTCAGGCTGATTCTGGAGGCCGCCGGCGAAATGCTGGCCGGCAACGCCGGGTTGATCGTCCTGCGCGAGAGCGACGCCGCTGCGCATTCGGCCGGCGACGCGACGTTGTCCGTCCGGGCGAGCTTCGGCATTCCCACGCATCTGCTCAGCCTGTTCGCTCCGCTCTGGTCGGGCGGCATCGACGGCAGCGCCGGCCTGTCACGGCGGCAGCTCGCGCAGATCGCCCTGGCCGCCGGCATGCCGCTGCAGCAGGTTGTGGCCCTGCCGATGCAAATCGGCGATCAAGTCGTCGGAATGATCTACATCTTTCGCAACTACGGCGGCGCGTTTTCGCCCAACGACCGGCAGATGCTGCAGGCCTTTGCGGACCAGGCGGCGGTTGCCGTCAACAACGCGCAGTTGTATCAGCAGGTGACGGAGGAAAAGCGCCGGCTCGACGCCATCCTGGAAGCGAGTGCGGACGGCGTCCTGATCTTGGATTCCGCTTTCCGGCTGACGCGCTTCAACCAGGCGCTGGCGCGCCTCACGGGCGCCACGGCTGCCCAGGCGGTTGGCCGCCACCACGACGACGTGATCGTCCTGCACAACAAGCGCGCGGGCATGACGCTGAGCGAGGCGGCCGCCGGCGGCTGGCCGCTCGCTACCCGCGGCCCTGCCGGCCTGATCGCCAGCGGGCCGCTGTACGTCGAAGGTGACCTGCAGCGCGCCGACGGATCGCGCGTGAGCGTCGGCATCACCTATGCCCCCTTGTTCGACCGGGAAGGTCGCCTGGTCAACCTGATCGCCAACGTGCGCGACATCACCCGCTTCCGAGAAGCAGACGAACTGAAGAACACCTTCATCTCGGTTATCTCGCACGAGCTGAAGACCCCCGTCGCGCTGATCAAAGGCTACGCCGGAACGCTGGGCCGCGAAGATGCGCACTGGGACCCACAAACGGTTCGCGAAAGCGCGACCATCATCGAAGAAGAGGCCGACCGGCTCACACACCTGATCGACAACCTGCTGGATGCATCACGCCTGCAGGCCAGCGGCCTTAAGCTCGCCCGAAGCAGCGTCGCCGTCGACGCGCTGGCCGCCCGCCAGATCGAGCTATTTCGTACTCAGACGACCGCGCACACCCTGACGGCGGATTTCCCGTCACCCTTTCCGGTCGTCCACGCAGACGCGGCCCGAATCGAGCAATTGCTGAGCAATCTGATCGGCAACGCGATTAAGTACTCGCCGAACGGCGGCGCCATCCGCGTCTCCGGCAGAGCGAAGCCCGACGCGATCGAGGTCACCGTCAGCGACGAGGGCATCGGCATTCCGGTAGAGGAGCAGTCACGCATCTTCGAACGGTTCTACCGCGCGGACGACGCGCTGAGCCGTCGCGCACAAGGCTCGGGGTTAGGTCTATACATTAGCAAAGCCATCGTCGAGGCGCACGGCGGGCGCATCTGGGTCAATTCCGCGCCCGGCCGCGGCACGGCCATTACCTTCTCGTTGCCACGGGATTAGTCGCCGGGGGCGATCATCTCCTGAAAGGACTTTTCGAGATGAAGTTTAAGCCAACGCCGACCGCGATTCGGTGCCCGTTTTGCCAGACACCGATCAGCGTGCCGGTCCACCGCATCGTCGACGTGGTCGATCAGCCAGAACTGAAGTCGCGCCTTCTCAGCGGCCAGCTCAACGCGTTCACCTGCCTTAACTGCCGCAATAGCGGCGCGCTGACCGCGCCGTTCATGTATCACGATGCGGACAAAGAGCTGGCGCTGATCTTTCTGCCGATGGAGACCGGCATGAGCAACTCCGACCAGCAGAGGCTCATCGGCCAGCTTACTCAGGCGGTCATGAATAGCACGCCGCCCGAGAAGCGAAAAGCGTACTTGCTTCAGCCGCAGCAGTTTTTCACGCTGCAATCGCTGATCGACGCCGTCCTGAGCGCCGACGGAATCACGCCGGAGATGATTCAGGCGCAGCAGGCGCGCATCGATCTGCTGCGGCGTCTTCTCGAAACGCGGGACGAAGCGGCGTTCGAGACCCTCGTCAGAGAAAACGATGCCGCGATCGACGACGCCTTCATCCAGTTGGTCACGGTGGCCATGGCCAGCGCGCAGGCCGACCGGCAGGCGGACGAGTTCGCCCACTTATCGACGGTGCGCACCCGGCTGCTCGAGTTGTCCAGCGCAGGCACGAAGATCAAGGCCGAATCCGATTTGATCAACTCTGTGCTGGCGAACCCGACCCGCGAAAACTTGCTCGAAGCGCTGCTGAAAGCTCCCGATTCGGATGCGCGCGAAGCGCTGCTCGCCGTCGGCCGCCCGATGCTCGACTATCCCTTCTTTCAGCAGCTCACCGGCCGGATTGACACCGCCAAGGCGGGCGGCGATGCGGCCGAGGCCGATCGGCTCACGGAGCTGCGGAAGGAAATTCTGGCGCTGCGCGACAAGCTCGACGCGCAGGCCCAGCAGGCCCTCGCGCAGCGCGCGACGATCCTCCGCGAGATCATGGTGAGCGAAGACATCGCCCAGGCCATGCGGGCGCGCATCAGCCTGATCGACGATTTATTCCTGTCTGTCCTGACGTCGGAAATGCAAGCGGCCCAGCAAGCCGGCGATGCGAAGACTTTCGAGCGACTGCAGCAGATCGGCAGCGCAGCCGTTCAGGCCATCCAATCGCGGCAGCCCCCGGAGCTTCAATTCCTCAATGCGCTGCTGAGTGCGGAGTATCCCGACCAGACGCGCGCGCTGCTCGAGCGCAATCGGCAGGCGCTCGCGCCAGAACTGGTCGAATGGCTGGAGATGGTGGCCGGCGATTTGCGCGAAGACGGGCGCCAGGAGTCATCCGACCATCTCACCAAAGTCGTCGCTCAGGCGCGTGAGCTGATGGGAGCGACCGCCGCCGGATGAGGCAAAGAAACCGGGTTTCTTGTTCGCTCAGACCCTATCTTCCAATCGGAAACCATGCCCGCGCACGGTGACGATGTACTCGTGATCCGGATCCGCTTCCGCCAGGCGGTCGCGCAGGCGGCGCATCAGGGCATCGATGGCCTGTTCCGTGATGCCGGACTCGTCGCTGTCGGGCCACACCGCTTGAATCACATCGTCGCGCGTGACCACCTTGCCTTTGCGCTCGTACAGCAGCTCCAGGAGCCGGTATTGCGCTAGCGACAGCGCCGGATCGAGCTCCTTGCCTCCCACCCACACGCGCCGCTGCGTCTTGCTCAGACGGAGGCCGGGCAGGCTGACGCGGATCATCTCTCTCGTCAAGGGCAGCGTCGCGTCCGCGCCGACGAAGAGCAGCCGCACGCTCAGCGCAACCTGGATCTCGTCGCCGTCTTGCAGCTTCACCCGGCCCGTCGCCGGAATGCCGTTCACGTAGGTGCCGTTTTTGCTGCCGAGGTCCTCGACGTAAAAACCGTCTTCGGCGCGCCAGATGCGAACGTGGCGGCGACTCACCTGCCGATCGGGCAGGACGATTTCGCACTCTTCGCCGCGCCCCAGCGTGATCGATGGCTTATCGAGCGGCCAGCGCCGGCCGGCCAGTTGACCATCCTGCACCACCACAATAGGCACCGCTTGGTTTGGCATGCTCCCTCCAGTGAGGCCTGAGGCGCTGATGTTTTAGCGGCCACGGCGCGGCCACGGGACCCCTTGACAATCCTACCTCACTCGGCTAAGCTTGCAAGCGAGGAGAAAGAGAGGGATTGCTCGAACCCGGATCGATTATTCACGACCGCTACAAAATTGTCGGCGCTATCGGGCAAGGTGGTCAAGCGGCCGTCTACGAAGCCGAAGATGTCCGGCTGCAAGGCCGCCGCTGTGCGATTAAAGAGATCCGCTTCGATCCCGAGGCCGACGAAGAGACGCGCCGCCAGGCTGAGGAACAGTTCCTTGGCGAAGCGCGCATTCTTGGGCGCCTCGATCATCCCACTCTACCCAAAGTCTCCGACTACTTCTCGCGAGGCGACCACGACTACCTCGTGATGGACTTCGTGCCTGGCCCCAATCTCAAGGAAGTGATGGACGAAGCCCGCCGAGGTGGCCGCCTGCTGCCCGAATCGCAGGTGCTGACCTGGGCCGCTCAAATCTGCGATGCCCTGTACTATCTGCATACCCAGGACCCGCCCATCTTGCACCGCGACATCAAGCCGGCCAACATCAAGCTGACGCCGGACGGCCGCATCAAGCTCGTCGATTTCGGCCTGGTTAAGCTGATGGCGCACGACGAAGCCCGCACGATCACCGTGATTCAGGGTCGCGGTACAGCCGCGTACACGCCGCTCGAGCAATACGGAGGCGATACCGGCCATACGGACGTGCGCAGCGACATTTACTCGCTCGGCGCGACGCTGTACCACCTGCTCACGAACCAGCCGCCGCCCGATGCGAAGCAACGGTTTCTGCGGCCTGATTCGCTGACGCCGCCCCGCGCACTGAACCCGGCGATTTCGCCTCGCGCCGAAAAAGCCATCCTGTCCGCCATCGCCATGCACCCGGGCGACCGTCCCACATCGGTCCTGGAGCTTCGAGATGCGCTGATGCAGGATACGCTGGAAGCGCAGAACGTTCAGGCCACGCAGGCGCGCCGGGACGCGCGCGCGGACGCCGTGCGCCGCGCGTTACGCGCCCACCGCGCGGCTGCCCTCGGCGTCCTCATCATGATCGCGCTGGCAGTCCTCGTCACGCTTACGGCGGAGCCTGTTCGGGTCGAGCCGAACGCGACGATGCCTGCTCCGACGCCTGTCTCTACGGTAACCTCGATCGCGCCGTAGCGCGATCACCTCTCCTGGGTTCGGCGCTGAACCCAATCGACGATCCACGGCGCGGCTGCGCCGATCAGTGTGACCACGAGAGCGGACCAACCTCCCAGCAGCGCGCGCACGGCGTCGGCGCCGGGCATCCCGAATGCGTAGCCGGTGTAGGCCGCCAGCCCCCAGAACGAGCTCAAGAGCGCGAGGCGCACGGCGCGATCGATCGCGCCCTCTTCGTTGCGTCTGGACTCTCTCCGGTAGCCCCACGCGCTGACCAGCGTGACGCCGAGCAGCGCCAGCGCCAAGTCGATCAGGTTCGCGCGACGCGGCTCAGCGCCCAACAGCGAATCGACGAGGGCGATGGGCGTCGGCGTCAGAGTCGGCGTCAGAGTCGGCGTGGGCGTCGCCGTCGGCATACGGGTCGGCGTCGGCAGCGGGCGCTCGATGGTCTTGATGACCGTAGGGCCTCCTTCGGCAATCGTCAGTTGCAGGTTGACCGAATTGAGCGCCGGTTCGCTGACGGCGCTGATCTCCAGGCGGCCGTTATGCTCGATGACGAACGCCGCTTCCGCCACTCCACTCGCGGTCAGCGCATCGTACCGCCGAGATGCGCCTTCGGCATCGCGATACACCACGCTGAATCGGACGGGCGTGCCATCCGGCACCGGGTTTCCGTTGCGGTCGAGGATGACGCCGGTGCGCACGCGCAGCTCGTCACCCACGCGGTAACTCGGCGGCTCCGGCGTCGGCGTCCCAGGCCCCGGCTCTCCCTCGCCGACGATCAAAGTGAGCACCTGGGTAGGATCCGGCTCCAACTGTGTGGGGAGGTCGTAATCGGTCGCCTCGATGCTCACAGGCGACGCGCCGACCGGCTGCAGCAGCCCAAGGATCGCGCTGACGGCAGCATCGACGAAGGGAGCACCGACGCTGTACACCGCGTAGAACCCGGCCGAGATCGGCTTCAGATCGTCAGCCGATAGCTCATACGGTGGGCCAAACGAGAGCAGCGCCACTTGCTTTCTGGCAATCAAGTCTGGCCGATCTCGCAGCAGCAGGCGCGCTGCATCAGACTGCTGGACGTCCCTTTGGATATTCTGCTGGGCCAGGATGACCCAGTCGGCCTGTGCGAACGCATCGCTCAGGTCCTGGGCCGCGGGCGCTCCGGCTAGAAACGCCTTAAGGTCGGCAAACCCGAAGCTGGTAATTTGCTCGGCGGGCACATTGCCAAGACGAGTCAAAGCTTGCGCGATCGACGTCGTCGAGAGCGTCACGCGCTCCGGGCACCCACGACAATCGAAGACCAGCCGATCATCCGTGAACACGAGGAACGATTCTTCGGGAATCGGCGTGGGCAGCGGCACAGCCTCGACCTGCGATGTGCTGGGATATTCGCGCGTCAGCGCCTCGAGCGCGATGCGCTCTACGGCAGGCTGGCCCTGCTGCAGGCGCTCGTTCAGCGAGCTGGGTACAGCGACCGTGTCCGACGGCCGGAAGCCGGGGTACAGGCGATACTTGAGGCGCAGGATGCGCTTCACCGCGCTGTCGACGCGATCTTGGAAAGCCAGGTCTTCCCGGTACTTCTGCTGAAATGCCTGGATCGTCGCGCGAATGGTCTGCAGCTCGGCGCTGGCAGCGCCAGTAAGCGAGAAGTCATTCAAGATCAGCACGTCGTTGCCTGCCAGAAATGCGTCCAGCGCAATCCGCTCGGCCGGAAACGTGGTGCCCGTCTGATCGTAGTAGCGACGCAGCGACTCGTCGCCCAGCGAGGCGCTGACCATCAACCCGCCCGCATTGCGCCAGTTCGTGACCTGGGGAAGCGCCAGCAGCGTCGCCATCGCCGACGGGTCGACGCTCACCGGATCGGTGCGCTCGAGTCGATCTTCAAAGCCGCGAATGCGCGCGTGTGACGTCTGCACGGCATCGGCGAGCGGCCTCGTCGAGGCGCCAGGGACGGCCATCAGCTTGAAATACGGTTCGAGATCGATGCGCTGCAACTGGTCGAGCGAGCGATCAATGGTGTCGGAATCGGCGTACAGGCCGCCCTCGCCGGGGAAGCGCCTGGCGACGACGGCCATCCGCCCAACCGACCCCTCACGCAGCCCACGCGCGTACGCCTCGGCCATCGCGCCTACCCAGTATGGATCGCCGCCGAAAGCCCGCACGCCCCGATCGCCGCCGTCGGGATCCGGCTGCACGAGCACGTCGAGCGAGGGACCGAGAAGGAAGTTGACCCCCAGTGCGGATAGCTCGTCGCCGACCACTCGCCCCATCTCCTGCACGTCGGCAGGATTCCAGGTTGCGCCGAGCGCCATCGGGCTGGGCTGTGGCGTCAAGCCGGAGCTAATTTCGCTGTAGGCGGGACTGCCGCCATCCTGCCTGAGCGCGACGAACAGCGGGATGAAAGGCGCGGACTGATTCCCGGCCCGGGTAGCCAGCAACTGCAGCGAGGACGTCAGGCGGGCAACTTGCTCGGGCGTGCCGTCGCCAGTGTCGACGATGTTGCCGTGGTCGGCGGTGAGGATGACGCCGCCGACGTGGTAATTGAGAA
>DASSFZ010000602.1:0-3252 GCA_035693785.1 Anaerolineae bacterium
GCGTCTCGCTCATCTGGCTGACTCGAGCTTACGACCACGTGGTGAAAGGTGAAGCCAGCGTCGAGGAGGCCTTGGCGGCGGCGCAAGACCTGTTCGACGATTACCGCACGTGTGTCATCGCGCGTAATGCCCTGTCCGATCCAGACACGCAACAGGCGTGCCAAAAAGAGGTCGATCCCACTTTGCCCGACTTTGCAACAGGTGGTGACTAAGACTCATTCAGGGGAAATAGCTGGGAGCTCACATCCATGAAGCCCTTTGTACCACACACGAAGGGCTTCACTATCGCCCCCATGGCCCCCGGGTGATTGCACACATCTCGCTCCTTGCGCCGTCCTCGGCGCGGGCAGTAGCCGCCAGGGACGGCGGCTCGAGCACTTGTGGGTAATCACCAGATGGCCCCGGGATTGACACGGTGCCCCCAATTGTGACACAATATTCTCGGTTTCGCGATGTTCCCCACTACACTTCCATCGACGCTGATCCTGGCCGCCCGGCGCGTGTGGAATCACCGCCTGCTGATGGCGTGCCTGCTGGCCGGGCTGATCGCTGCCGTCGCGCTCCTGTCCAGCATCCCCCTGTATGCCGACGCCGTCCATCACCGCCTGATGCAGGGCGAGCTGACCGAAGAAGGCACCTACCGCCCACCCTTCGCCTTCTTGTGGCGATACATCGGCGCCTGGCACGGCGACATCGCCTGGGATGCCTACGCGCCCATCGACGAGTATCTCGCTCAACAGGCTCCGGCTGTTGTCGGGCTGCCGCTGGACATACAGGTTCGCCACGTCCGCACCACCAACCTGCGCCTCTTCCCCGCAACCGAAACGCAGACATTTGCGGCGCGTGAGCCGCTGCTGTGGACCAGCCTGGGCTTTGTCAGCGGCCTGGCCGATCATGTTCAACTGATCGAGGGCGAGTTCCCCGGCGATGATGCGTCCGGCGCCGACGTCGAGGTGCTCATCAGCCAGACGTTGGCCGAGCAAGTGGGTCTGCAAGTCGGCGAACGCTACGTGCTGTTCGCTCAGGGGCGCGATGCCGCTCAGATACCGGTGCGCATTGCCGGTGTGTGGCGACCTCTCAACGCGCAAGACCCCTTCTGGTTCTACCAGCCCTCGTCCTTCGATGAAGTGCTGCTCACGTCGGAGCCGGCTTTTACGACCGGCGTCTTGCCCAAACTGGAGAAGCCGATCGACGTCGCCGTATGGTATCAGGTCTTCGACGGCAGCCGCGTGCGAACGCCGGACGTGCCGCGCCTGCTCGACGGTGTCAAGATTGTCGAGGCGCGCGCCACCGCCTTGTTGAACAACACCACACTCGATGCCTCGCCGGTTCAGGCGTTGCAGACCTACAGCCAGGCGGCGCGGTTACTGACGGTCGTGCTGACGATCTTCGGAATGCCGGTGCTCATGCTGGTGTTGTACTTCATCGGGCAGGTTGCCGGCATGGTCGTGCGGCGCGGCCAGGGCGAGGTCGCCCTTCTGCGCAGCCGGGGCGCGACGCGCGCGCAGGTGCTCTTCATCCACCTGCTCGAATTCTCGCTCGTCGGCGCCATCGGCCTGATCGTTGGGCTGTTGCTCGGCGCCGTACTGGCGCAGTTGATGGGCCAGATGCGTTCGTTCCTCGACTCTTCGCCCGGCACAAGCGCAGGCGAGGCGCCGCTGTTGATCGTGCTCTCGTGGACGGCGCTGTGGTACGGCCTGGCGGGAGTGGGGTTGGCCGTGCTGGCTTCATTGCTTCCGGCGCTGGCGGCCTCGCGGCACACGATCATCACCTTCAAGTGGGAGCAGGCGCGCGCGCTGCGCCGCCCCTTCTGGCAGCGCTACTTCATCGACTTGTTGTTGTCGGCGGTCAGCCTGTACGGGCTGTTTGTGCTGCGTGGCCAGCAGACGATCGCGTTGGTCGGGCAGGGCGACGATCCTTTCTCCAATCCGCTCCTGGTGTTGGTTCCCGCACTGTTCTGTTTCTCACTGGCGCTGCTCTTCATGCGCGTCTTTCCCGCGTTGATGTCCGGTCTGGCCTGGCTGGCCGATCGACTGCCGGGCATGGTGGTGTTGTTGACGCTGCGGCAGGTCGCTCGATCCGCCGGGCAGTATATCGGGCCGCTGTTGTTGCTGATCGTGACGCTGAGCCTGGCGACGTTCACCGCGTCGATGGCGGCCACGCTCGATGGGCATTTGCACGATCAGGTTTACTACCAGGTCGGCGCGGACATGAACCTGGCCGAGTTGGGCCAGAGCACCGAGTCGCCCGATCGGCCGGCGCTGCCCGGCGAGCAACCTGTAACGTTGGCGCGAGCCGAAGGCGAGCCGCGCTGGCTGTTCCTGCCCGTCAGCGAGCATTTGCGCGTGCCGGGCGTCAAAGCGGCTGCGCGCGCGGGCGACTACCAGGCCACGTCGAACATCGGCGGGCGGCAGCAATCGGGCCGCTTGCTCGGCGTCGATTGGACGGACTTCACCCAGGTCGCTTTCTTCCGTCTCGACTTCGCCGCGAACGATTCACTCGGCGGGTTGATGAATCAACTGGCGCTCAAGCGCAGCCACATCCTGGTCAGCCGCAGTTTCCTGGCGCGCAACAACCTGTCGATCGGCGATCCGCTGCGCCTGACGGTGAACGTCGAGGATGTCTTCGAGCCGGTCGATTTCATCGTGGCGGCTGCGCTCGATCTGTTCCCGACACTCTATCCGCAAGATGGGCCGTTCTTCGTCGCCAACCTCGACTATGTTCACGAGTCGCTGGGCGAGACGTTCCCCTACGACGTGTGGTTGTCCACCGACCCGTCCGTGCGCGGCGAGGACATCGTCGCCGGTGTGCGCGACCTGGGATTGGCCGTCGTCACCGTGTCGGATGCACGCGCGACGATGACGGCCGAGCAGATGCGGCCGGAGCGTCAGGGGCCGTTCGGGTTGTTGTCGGTCGGATTTCTGGCAGCCGCCGCGTTGACGGTGTTAGGCTTCCTGGTGTACGCCGTCGTCTCCTTCCAACGCCGATTTATCGAACTGGGCATGCTGCGCGCGGTCGGCCTCTCAGTCGTGCAGATGGCGGCGTTTCTGGCTGGCGAACAGATCACGCTCGTCCTGGTTGGTGTGGGGATCGGCACCGGCCTCGGCGTGGCAGCCAGCAACGTGTTCATCCCGTTCCTGCAAGTCGGTGCGGGCAAGACCGCGCAGGTGCCGCCCTTCGTCGTGCACATCGCGTGGGACAAACTGTGGATCATCTACGCGGTCTTCGGCGCGATGTTCCTGGTGGCGGTTG
>DASSFZ010000603.1:0-2922 GCA_035693785.1 Anaerolineae bacterium
CTGGGCGTCGTCGTGCTTGATAAGCGGGTCAGAATGGAGACGTACGGCGCGCTGCCCGAACAAGATGTGTTAGACGTGATGGCAACGGAACGCGGCTTGCAGGACGTCACCTTTACGGCCGTAGGTTATGGACTCCAAGAAAGTTTCCCTGATGCAGCCTCCTGGAAGGAACACAACGTTAGAGTGCGTATGGTGTCCTATCCCCACCTGATCCAGATCAACGGTGGCCTGGTGGGCGACTTCTCCCTGCTACTGTCAAACAACCATGCTACCGGAGGCACCTGCTTCGGCGACTCGGGCGGCCCCAACTTCATCGACAAAACTAACATTATCGGCGGAGTCACTTCCTTTGGCCTCAACGGCAACTGCGCCGGCACCGGCGGTGTGTACCGCGTGGACAAGGCTGACGACCTGGACTGGCTTTACGGTACATTCGGCGATCACCTGCCGTAAGGGCAAAGCCCGGGCATCCGCCCTCCAGCACCTGCCATGGAACTCGGGGATTTCGAATCGCCTTCGGAATCCCTGAGTTCTCTTAACTCCGTTGTCCATCCGGTGCATCGTGCCATCTTCCGAATTTGGATTTACTGAGTCTCGCGCAAGACGATCGGCACGAACGCCCTCACGCGCGCGGCGAGCGCCGTGAGTCCCGCGCTGTTATTCTGCGCACCGAGATCCAGGCCGGCGTGCTCCACCGTCGCCGTGATCGCGTAGTAACCCGGCGACGAGAAGACCAACGGAAGTCTGGGTGCGCCGCACATACTATAGCCTCATGATAGTAGACCACCTGTTCGTTGTAAGGGAACCATCCGATGTCAGCGGCGTCTTAAGAACAGGGGGTGCGCTGATGAACGAGCGGCTCTGGATTCTGATGATCGTGTGCCTGGCGGCGTGCAGTAGCCCGCCTGGCACGCCTGAGAGCCAGGTGTCGCCGCTGCAGCTTCCCCAATTACCAGTTACCAATTACCCACTGACTGGCACGCCCGACAGCCAGGTGTCGCCGTTGGAAGCGCCGGTAACCACTAGCCCGCTGATCACACCGGCGAGTGGCACGCTCAGCCCAGCCGAGAAAGCGGTCGTGGATTTGGCCGAGCGGCTAGCGATCGACCCGGCCTCGATTCAGATTGAACGAGTGGAACCCGACGAATTTCCGGCTCAGGAGTTGGGCTGCGCTGAACCGGCATCCAAAGAGTTATCCGGCGATCGGCCGGCTTTCGTGACCGGTCAAGCGATCTGGCTGCGATTGGGCGACGCACTTTACGAGTATCATAGCCACGGCAGCCAACTCGTGTTTTGCGGTATGCAACAAGAATAAAGACCCGACAGGTCTCTAAAGACCTGTCGGGTCTTCCCCTACAGCCAACTGCGCTCAGAAGTTTTTCATGATGATCGGCAGGTAGGTTTGCATCGGGCCAACCTCCGTAACTGCCGAGCGCGTGAAGGTGCTGCCGCCGTCGTTGATCGACACCGTGTTGGTCACAGGCACTCCGCTAAGCAAGGCTGGGAGTGTGGCGCTGATATTCACTCTCGCCGTAATCGCGATCGAGTACGACGAGTTAGCCGCCACCGTGCCGCCCCAGAAGACATTGGTGCCATCTTCAGACACCGTCGCGCCGGCGGTCGCGCCCGTCGCGGTTACGCCGGTCGGCATGGCATCACCCACCTGGGCGTCGACAGGCACCGAGCTGCTATTGCTCAACACGATAGTGTAGAGAAGGGTGCCACCATTGCCCACCTGCGGCGTGGCGGACTTGGTCGAAGCGGCCAGCGGCGAGGCCGATTGGTAAGCAACCGAGGCCAGCGTGACGCCGCCCAGCTCCGGAGCGTTGGCGAAGTCGCTGATCACCGCGGTGTTGGTGATCGTCGTGCCGGCCGGGGCGCCGTTGACGACCCGGAAGGTAATGGTGCGTGTTCCATTCGCCGGCACACTGCGCGTCCAGACGATGGCCGGGCCGAGCGTGCCACCTAGCGTCGGCGTGAAGACCGCGTTTGTCCCCACCAGCGAGCCGGCGACGTAAGTGGTGCCGGCCGGGATGAGATCGACGAACGCAGCCGTCGTCGCCGTGACGGGGGAGGTATTCACCACGTTGATCGTGTATTGTACCTGGGCGCCGACCGGGACGACGCTCTTATCCGCCGTCTTGGTGGACGTCGTCAGATTGGGCGTGCCCGTGCCGGTACGGTGGATGATCACCGGCACGGCCAGCGCGTTGGGCGCGACGCTCGGCCCAAGCAGCAGCAGGCCCTCGTACGTGCTGCCCGGCTGCATGATCTTGGCGTAGTTGACGGTCAGCACCACCGGAGCGCCGGCATTGACTGTCCCCGTCGGCACGCCGGTCACGCTGAGGTCGAAGCCCTGGACAACCGTGAGCCTCAGCTTGTACGTGCCCCCGCCCGTGACATCCCAACCGTGGATGCTCAGCCGCCAGTTGCCGTCTCCGGGCCGGACAACCGCGACGGACTCATCCGACGTTGGAGTCGTGGACGACGCGACCAGATCACTGTATTGGAAGCCATCGCCGGCGTCGTCGTAGAACAGGTACATGTCGATGTCATTCGTGGTCGCATCGAAGGTCTCCGCCAGGATCGACGCGCCATTCTCGACGGTGAAGTCGTAGTTGGTGAAGCCATTCGCCGTGTTGAACGTGTCGGTTGACGGATCCTGATCGTCGTCCTGCGTGACGGTCTGAGTCACATACACCGTCGGGGCACCCAGGCCAAAGCCGGCCGCCGCCAGCCCGGCAGGAAGCGTGAGGCCGCTGGTGAACGTGATCGGCACCGCGCCACTGTTGACGCTGGTCGTGATCTCGATCGCGGCCGGCGTCAAGTTGATGCTGGAGACGGTCTTGGTGTACGGCACGGTGAACTTGGCGCCCGAGAAGTTCACGTTGTGCTCCGCCACGATGTGCAGACCTTCCTGTA
>DASSFZ010000604.1:0-6892 GCA_035693785.1 Anaerolineae bacterium
GCCCCTGCGCCGACCGGCAGCCCATCGGTGTCGTACTCGAGCTGGCGCGCGGTGCCGATCGAGCCGACCAGCGCGTGCCAGCCTGAGATCGCGCCGCAGGCGATGGTGACGAAGAGCATCGGCCAGATCGGCTGTATCGCCCCGGTGGCCAAAGGCGTGAATCCGCCATCGGCCGCCTGGCAGAGCTTGTTCGCAACGTCGGCTGAAGAGCAGAAGGCGGGCAACGCGAAAGCGCCGACCTCCGGTTTGATCAGTGGCGCCAGCACCGCTCCCACCGCGCTGAGCACGATGGTGATGAGCGTTATCCAGAAGCCGATGTAGTTCACCGGCTGGGCGAAGCGCCAGATCGGCAGGTTGGCCCCCAGGTAGGAGAAGACCAACAGAAACAGCGCCCAGAAGAGGTAAGACGGCAGCGTCTTAATCTCGCCGGTGTCAGCGTTGTACAGGGCCGGATTCGTGATGCGTGGGTCTTGATTGGTCGGATCGGTCACAGTCATGATCGCGTTGCCGCCGGTCAGGCCGTCAATCGCCTTATTGACAGTTACGACGGTGCTATTGATCGGGCCTACCCAGTCGATTCCCACCTGCCTGCCCTGGTCATCCAGTCTCGGTGCTGCGCCGACAGGACCAAGGAGCATCGCCGCGAGCGTCACGCCCACGACAATCACGGTGACGACCGTCAGGCCCATCTTCCGCTGGTACAGGAGATAACTGGCCAGCAGTCCCATCACGGCAAGTGTCAGGATCCCGAGAGGTACATCAGGGCGCGCTGCCATGAGGGCCGTCATGATGCCCAGGAACGCCCCGCTGACGAGCAGCAGGTAGAAGAAGATGAACACGAACATGATCGTGCGCGTGCGCGGCGCGATCAGTTTGTGGGCGATGGCGCTCAGGCTGTTGCCGTCGTTGCGCACCGACAGCATGATCGCCGAGTAGTCGCTGGCCCAGCCGATGAACGACACTCCGATCACCAGCCACAGCAGCGCCGGCAGCCAGCCCCATAGGTTCGCCGCCGTGATCACGCCGACGATCGGTCCTGCGGCGGCAATGGACTTGAAGTGATAGCCGTACAGCACGTTGCGGCTGGCCGGCATGAAGTCCACGCCGTCCATGTACAGCTTGGCTGGCGTCGCACGGCTGGCGCTGGCTTGAATGACGTTGCGGTCAATGCGCCTGGCGTAAAAGTTGTAGGCCAGGTAGATGACGACCGCTCCGATGACGACGATAAACAGGGTGTTCATACGTGTTCCTCCTCAACCAGAATGATCGATGAGCGGATAATCCACACGGTTGCGAGGCAAACGACCACGGTCTCCCCCGTGCATCACCTCCTTTCCCACAGCAGTCGATGGGCGCCGTCCCAACTACGCCGGCACCGCGTTCAATCGGTCGGCGATTTCGGCTTCAGCGGCGGCGAAATCCGTGCCGCTGAACTTCGCCCGCCCTTCGACGATGACGGCCGGATAACGCCCTAGGCCGTGCCGAAGCGACTTCCAGAATCCTTCCAACGAAGCCGCGTCGACGACTTTGACGATCACCCGATCGCAGTGAATGCGGAACAAGCGCCGAACCCAGTCCGACACGGCTTGATAGTCTTGCTGCAGATCGGGCGGCAGCGCGCTCCTGACCTGCTCCTCGTGCAGGCCCTTGCTGAAGCCGGTCTCTTGCCAGATCACCTCGCAGTGCGTGCAGTGATAAAAGGCCGTCGGCGCATACGCTACGATTTCCACCCGTAAAGGCTTGTCTTCCATGTTCCCCTCCCCGCTTATCGCCTATCGCCTGTCGCGTATCGCCTATCGCGCATCGCACATGCAATCGAGGTTGACCGGCGATAAGCCATATGCGATATGCCATCAGCTATCAGCCATCTGCCATCTGCCATCTGCCACCGACCATCGAATCGACCACTTTCAAGCACGTCCAGATGAACTCGTGCACCGGCGCCCCCACGCCGGCCTCGCGCCCGAGGCGGACGACTACACCGTTGACCGCGTCGTGCTCCAGACGCCGCCCCGCTGCCACATCACGCTGCATCGAGGATGTCGCCGCCGGATCGAGGTTCGCGCAGAAGGTCATGGTTTTCTCGACCACATCGGCGTCGAGCCGGATGCCGCGGGCGCGCGCTACCGCCTCTACCTCGCGCATCGCCCTTTCCAAAAGCAAACGTGACTCAACGCATGCCATCACCGGCCCTGCCGGCGCGCGAGTCACGCTGGTGATTCCGCTGAACGAGGCGATGAACAACAGCTTCGTCCATAGAACCTTCTCGATTTCCGTGCTGACCTCGACCGTCGCGCCGGCTTCTGCCAGGGCGTCTCCGATCGCCTTCACCCGCTCCGTCAGACGACCATCCAGTTCGCCCAGCGCGATGCGCCGGAACTGGCTCTCCTGCCGGATCACTCCCGGCTCGACAATCGACGCCACAATCCACGTCGCACCGCCGAGGATGGCCTGTCTGTCGAAATGGCGGCTGAGCGCGGCCGCGCTTTCGACTCCGTTTTGCAAAGGCAAGATGACAGTTTGGGGACCGACCAGCGGGCGCATCAACTGCGCCGCACTATCTATATCATACGTCTTAACCGCGAATATTGTCAAGTCTACCGCGCCAATTTCCTCCGGATTGTCGGTGGCTTTCGCTGGGTAGACCTCAAAATCCCCATGGACGCTATGGATTTTCAGTCCCTGCTCACGAATTGCCCGCAAATGCTCGCCGCGCGCAATAAAGACCACATCATGCCCGGCACGTGCCAGCAACCCTCCGTAGTAGCCGCCGATGCCCCCAGTCCCCACAATTGCGATGCGCATCACTTGTAATAACCCTGCCGCCGCCGCAGGGTTACGTCAAGCCATTCTCCAACCAGGGATTATGTTTTGCTGCGAACTCAACTTGCGACGCACTTGGCAGGTGCGTCGCAAGTTCAAGTCTGTCCTAATAGCGGCCACGCACCTGCCAGGCGTCGGGATTCAGCAGCTCCTCCTCGCGCGCGATGCCGATGCTCACAGCGCAAGCTTTGAACTCAGGGATCTTGGCCTGCGGATCGAGCGCGTCGATCGTGAGCACATTCGCCGCTGCCTCGGCGAAGTGCATGGGAATGAAGACCACACCCGGGCTGATCTTTGGGCTGACGTTGACTCGCAACACGACCGAGCCTCGCCGCGAGGACACGCGCACCACGTCGCCCGTCTTCACGCCGCAGCGGGCGGCGTCGATCTCGTGTATATCCACCAGTGCCTCCGGGAACAATGCGTCCAACTGCGAATGGCGCGTCATCGTCCCGCCGTGCCAGTGCTCCAGCAAGCGACCGGTGGTGAGGATGAAGGGGTACTCGTCGTCAGGCAGTTCGGTGACAGGCACGTACTCTAATGGGAAGAAACGACCCCGCCCGGACGGAAAAGTATCTGCAAACAGGAACGGCGTGCCGGGGTGCGTCTCGTCAGGCACGGGATATTGCAACCCCACGTTCTCGATGCGCTCGTACGTCACGCCCTTCAGCATCGTCGCCACGCCGGCCATCTCGCGGAACACTTCTTCCGGCTCTTCGTAGCTCCAGCGCGCCGTGTTCGGCCGGCCCAGTCGCTTCTCGATGCGGTTCGCGAGATCGCAGATGATCTGCCAGTCGGGCCGGGACTGCCCGCGCGGCTCGATCGCCTGGCGCACGCGCTGCACGCGCCGGTCGGTATTGGTGAACGTGCCTTCCTTTTCAGCCCACGAAGCCGCTGGCAGGATTACGTCGGCGAACGCGCCTGACTCGTTGATGAACACATCCTGCGCGACGAGAAACTCCAGTTGCTCCATATGGTGACGAGTGACGTTCAGGTTCGGCTCGGTCATCATCGGGTTCTCGCCCATAATGTACAGCGCGCGCACGCCGCCCGGCTTCGCGTTCGAGAGAATCTCGGTCGTCGTCAGCCCGCGCTTCCGGCTCAAGCCGCCCGGCTCGACGTTCCACGCCTTCTCCCACCGGGCTGCGTTCTCGTCGTCATCGACTTCCATGTAGCCGGGATAGTGGAATGGCATCGCGCCCGAATCCGACGCGCCCTGCACGTTGTTCTGGCCGCGCAGCGGATTGAGGCCGGTGCCCTCGCGCCCCACGTGGCCGGTGAGCAGCGCCAGGTGGATCAGCCCAAGCGCGCTGGCGGTGCCGTGCGAGAGCTGAGAGATGCCCATGCCCCAGTAGATCGCGCCGTTCTTGGCCGTGGCGTACATGCGCGCTGCTTCGACGATGAGATTGCGATCGACACCCGAGATGGCCTCGGCGTATTCGGGCGTGAACTTCTCGACGGACTGCATGAACTCTTCGTAGCCTTCGGTGCGCTCTTCGACGAACTCCTTATTGACCAGCCCCTCCCTGATGATGACATGCGCCATCGCGGTGAAGACCGGCACGTTCGTCCCTGGCTTGACCGGCAGCCACAACGTGGCGAAGTCGCAGAGCTCGATGCGGCGCGGGTCGATCACGATCATTTTTGCGCCGTGTTTCATCACCGCGTCTTTCATTTGCAGCGCAATAATGGGATGGTTCTCCGTGGTGTTCGAGCCGGTGACGATGAAGACGTCACTCTTGATCACTTCGGCGGCCGTGTTGCTCATCGCCGAGGAACCGATCGCCTTCAGCAGCGCCACCACCGACCCGGCGTGGCACAGCCGCGTGCAGTGGTCGACGTTGTTGGTGCGGAACAGGGCGCGAAACATCTTCTGAAGGAGATAGTTGTCCTCGTTCGTCGCCTTGGCGCAGCAGTACACCGCCATCGCGTCCGAGCCGTCGCGCCTGTAGATTTCGACCAGCCGGTCGGCGGTGTAGTGGAGCGCCTCGTCCCACGAGACCTCGCGCCACTCTGCCGGGTCGAACGCCTGGGTACGATGGCCGGGCGATTGCGGCGTTCGGCGAATGAGCGGCGTCGTCACGCGCGCCGGGCTGTAGATAAAGTCGTAGCCAAAGCGCCCTTTGACGCACAGGTTGCCATGGTTCACGACGCTGTCGAAGGGCGAGGTGACCCTATAGATGGTGTCGTTCTTGATATGCAGCTCGAGATTGCAGCCCACGCCGCAGTAGGGGCAGGTGGTGGGAACAACCCTGTCAGCCTGAATCATGGCAACCTCCCTCAGAGCCGCCCGGAGATGTCTCTTCGGGCTATCGATAATGATATTGTAATTTTATCCGTAACTGCTCAGCCGTCACTGCGAGGAGCGTTGTGTGCGACGAAGCAGTCTCCTACACGACTGGCGATGTGTGCGGATAGGCACTGAGATTGCTTCGCAAAAAACGCTCGCAATGACGCGGGCTGAGTAGTTACTTTTATCCAGAAAATTCGCGCCCGAGTATCGGGTTGTGGCGGGTACGCTTATGCCACAATCAGGGTGATAGCTGCAAGCGTCACGACAATGCCGAACGCTTGTGGACGTGCGATGCGCTCCTTCAAAATCAGCCACGCGAGCCAGACGGTCGTCGCCGGGTAGAGCGATGCCAACACAGACGCCACGTCCAGCCGGCCCGCCTGTGCCGCGAGCGCGAAGAAGGCGTTCCCGCCGGCATCCATCGCGCCAGCCAGTGCGATGAGTGGCAGCGCTTTCATCTCCGGCAGCCGTGGCTGGCGGGTGAGCGTCGCCGTCACGATCATGAGTGTCAGCGATGCCGTCCGCGCCGCGACCAGCGGCCACAGCACCGCCCCATCGCTCACCTGGCCGATGAAGACCAGAAAGAACCCAAAGCTCAGTCCGGCCATGATGGGCAGCCCAAGGTCGCCGATACGAACTCGCAGCCCCTCCGTGCGCGATACAAGCCAGATGCCAATCAGCGCCAGTCCGAAACCGATTTGTTGCGGTACGTCCGGCATGCCCTCGGTAAACGCGCCGACGACGACGGGCACGGTCGCCGTGATCACCGCCGAGACGGGAGCCGCCACGCCCATCCGTCCAAGCGCCAGCGCGCGGTACAGGCCGATCAAACCGACCGCGCCCGCCAGCCCGGCCAGCATGCCCCACAGTGATTGATCGGGGAGTGGCAACGGTTCCCTGAAAGCGAGCGCCAACATGGCGAGCAAGACAGCGCCGACGATCTGCGACGCGATGATGACCGCGTAGACGTTCGTCCGCTTCGTCGCCAGGCCGCCGCTGAAATCGCCTGTGCCCCAGCACGCCGCCGAGGCCAGCCCGAAGGCGACAGTCGCAGGTTCTGATCCGATCAGACTCTCATCCTTTCGGTGCGACCCACTTCAGGCCGGAACAGCCGTTACTTCGATACGATATCCGAGCCGCCCCAGAAACTCGTAGCAGTCGTCCCAAGACAGTCCAAACTCGCGAACGTCGGCAAGGCCAAGCCGCGAGACGATCTCTGTCAGCAAATCAATATCTCGTTCATCAAACTCGCCATCCATCATCGCCTCTTCGGCCCAATCGACCAACTCAGTCAGCGTGATGGGGCGATTCAGATAGGCCAGGATTTTCTCTTGAACGATGGCGCGTGTGACCATATTTCAGTCCGCTTGATAACTGCTCGGCCGTCATTGCGAGGAGCGTCTTTTGCGACGAGGCAATCCCCTTCATAGATGGCCCTGCTTGCTGATTGGCGCGGAGATTGCTTCGCAAGAATCGCTCGCAATGACGACGGCTGAGTAGTTACTCCGCTTGATCCTACGCTCGCTCTGCGCGCGGGTACACACGGGAAGTTCCCTGATTTCCTTTATTTCCTTTCTTTCCTGCTCTTCCTCCTCTCCGCCCGCGTCAAGTTCATAATCTCATCCGGCGTCCTGCCCTCCTCCAGCAGCCACTCACGCTTGGATTTGAGCGCGCCGGTGGGGCACACGCCGACGCACTGCCCGCAGAACACGCACGTCGTCTCCAGCATCGGCTTGTCGAAGAAGGTGCCGATGCGCGTATCGAAGCCGCGTCCCT
>DASSFZ010000605.1:0-32057 GCA_035693785.1 Anaerolineae bacterium
GAGCACGGCCTGAGTTTCGTGGCGGCGCGCCATCTGCATCACGTGCCGGCAAAAGAAAGAGTGTCTGCCTGACCGTGAGACGATGGACGAACTGGTCGTCCGCCATGCGTCGCCTGCCCTCGTAGCGTCTGTCCTGAGCGCAGCCGAAGGAAAGCGGAGGGGGTTCGTCCGTCGTCAACACAGGACTGAGCCTTGAACGAGCCGTCGACCTCGCACCGTCCTGGTCCACTGCGCGTGATCGTGCTGGCAGCGACCGGGCAAGACGTGCGCAAGTGCTGGCACTGCGACGCGTGCAACACGAATCTCGCGCCCGACCAGGACGTGACGCTGGAGATCCTGCTGCAGATGGTCGTGATGAACGACGAGGAAGCCCTGACCAGCCGCACGCTGTGGTCCGATGCCGCGCTGGCCTCGGCTCCGAAGGTCTGCAGCAACGGCCTGGACATCGAGGCGGTCATGCTCGCCTTGCGCCGTGAGGCACAACGGCGCGGCCTGCATCCGCCGATTGCCAATTACCAATTACCAAAGGACAGAGGAGATTGAATGAAGCTGGCGATTACTGGCAAGGGAGGAGTCGGCAAGACGACGCTGGCGGCACTCCTGGCACAGGTATACGCCGACGCTGGACGCGTGGTGCTGGCCGCGGACGCCGACCCGTCTCCCTGCCTGGCCGGGGCGCTCGGCTTCCCAGCCGAGCTGCGCGCCCGGCTGCGCCCGATTGCCGAGATGGACGACTTGATCGAGGAGCGCACCGGCGCGAAGCCGGGAACGACGGGCGGCTTTTTCAAGATCAATCCGCGCGTCGACGACATCCCCGATCGATTCAGCGTGAGCCATCGCGGCGTGCGACTGCTGGAGATGGGCGCGGTCGACCTGGGCGGATCAGGCTGCATCTGCCCGGAGAGCGCGATGCTCAAGACACTCTTCACACACTTGCTCTTCCGCAAGGACGAGGTGCTGATCCTGGATATGTACGCGGGCGTCGAGCACCTGGGCCGCGCGACGGTCGACTTCGTCGACGCGATGCTCGTCGTCGTCGAGCCGACGCGGCGCAGCCTGAGTACGGCGGCGCAGATCAAAGAGCTGGCATCGCACATCGGCCTGACGCGGCTGTGGCTGGTGGGCAACAAGGTGCGGACGACTGAAGATCGCGCCTTCGTCGAGGCGAACTCGCCCGGCCTGCCCGTGCTGGGCCATCTGCCCTACACGCCGCTGGCTCTGGAAGCCGACCGGGCAGGCGCGGCCGCGTATGATATGATCCCGGAGATAGTGGAGGCGGCGCGGTCGATCGCCGCTACGCTGGAGAAGGAACTCGTCGCTCAGGCGGCGTCCGCCACAGGCCAGCCATGAGTCAGAAGCGAGACGGATACACGACTGAGCCTTACGGACTGACTGAAACACACCCTATTGAGGAGGCTGTGCATGCGTGACCTGACCCAAGAGTTGATCGAACTCATCCGCCGCACGTCGACCGACCTGCCGCCGGACGTCGAGAAGGCGCTGGTTGAGGCGCGCGAGCGTGAAGCCGCCGGCTCGGCGGCCAAAGGTGCGCTCGACACGATATTGCAGAACGTCGAGCTGGCGCGGCGGGAATCGATCCCGATCTGCCAGGATACCGGCACGCCGATCTTTTACGTGAAGTATCCTGGCGGCTGGAGCACGCGCAAGCTGCGCGAGCAGATCCGGGCGGCCGTCGCCGAGGCCACGAAGCGCTCGTATCTGCGCCCGAACGCCGTCGATGCACTCACCGACAAGAACAGCGGGAACAACCTGGGCGACGAAGCCTTTCCGACGATTCACTTCGAGGAGGTCGAGCGCGACGAGTTGACCGTCGATCTCCTGCTGAAAGGCGGCGGCTGTGAGAACGTTGGGGCGCAGTATTCGCTGCCCAACAGCGCGCTGGGCGCCGGGCGCGATCTGGCCGGCGTGCGCAGAGTTGTGCTTGATGCCGTATACAAGGCGCAGGGACAGGGCTGCGCGCCGGGCATCCTGGGCGTGGCGATCGGCGGCGATCGCGGGTCGTCGTACTACGCGTCGAAGGAAGTGCTGTTCCGCAAGATGGAGGATGCCAACCTCGATCCGAAGCTCGCTGCGCTCGAAGGGCAGCTCACCGAAGAGGCCAACCGGCTGGGTATCGGCCCGATGGGCTTCGGCGGCGAGACGACCGTGCTCGGCGTGAAGATGACGGGCATGCACCGCCTGCCGGCCTGCTTCTTCGTCTCGGTCTCGTACATGTGCTGGGCGCACCGCCGCTGGCGCATGATCGTGCGCGGCGAGAAAGTCATCTACGAGTGAGAGGTTCTCATGCGCTACGTGACCCTTCCCATCAGCGACGACGTGATTCGCGATCTCAAGGTCGGCGATCCGGTTCTTCTGTCGGGCGTGATGATCACCGGCCGCGACACCGTCCACAAGTGGATGGTCGAGACGTTTGTCAAGAAGACGCGCCAGCCAGAAGGCGACGATCTCGCCGTGTACGAAGCGATCAGGCCGCTTCTGAACGGCGGCGCGATCTACCATTGCGGCCCGGTCGTGGCGGGGCTGGATACGAAGCAATATCGGTTCGTCGCCGCCGGCCCGACGACGAGCACGCGCGAGGAGCCGTATCAGGGTGACGTCATGCGTCACTTCAACCTCAAGGCAGTCATCGGCAAAGGCGGCATGGGGCCCAAGACACTCGCTGCGTGCCAAGAAGTGCCGGGCGTGTACCTGCACGCCATCGGCGGCGCGGCGGCGCTGATCGGCAAGACGGTCGTCAAGGTGAACGGCGTCTACAAGCTGGACTTCGGCGTGCCGGAAGCGATGTGGGTGATCGAGGTCAAGGACTTCCCGGCCGTCGTGACGATGGATGCGCACGGCGCGAGCCTGCACGCCGAGATCGAGGCCAAGTCAAAGGGAGTGCTCGAGCAGTTGATCGCGGCCTAGCCTCTGTCGTACGAGGACATCCGCCACATAAGGGCGGGCACCTGCCACATCGATCAGCTACGACGTCAGTGAGCGCGACGCTCCATCTGGCGCTCAGGCTGATTGCCCTTTCAAGTCCGGTTCTTCTGCATATTCCGGCCGGGATGAACTCATGCATCCCCGCCTGGCGCGCTTCTCCGCTGCATGCTCGCCTCGGATTGGCGTAAGGCGAAGCGGCATGGATGGCTGTTCGATTCTACGGCGGCCGGCTCAGGATGCCTGCGCGTCGTGTGCGAAACTCTCGTGGCGAAGGGAGTGGGGTTGATGGTCTCTAGTATCGCGCGCAGCTTGTCGCGTTTTGAGCTGAAACTATCGCCCAGGATGGCGGTCATTGGGGCAGCCATCCTAGCCCTGGGGCTCTTCTTGACCACGCTGCAACTGGACGTGAATGGCAGTTCTCATCCCTATGCCACAGATGTCGGCGAGATTCAGAATGCACTTCCTCGTTGGGGAACGATTCATTTCACCGGATACCCGCTGTACACAGCGATCGGCTCAGCATTCGTGACGGCCCTGCGCGTCGTGGGGCTACCTCCAGCAGCCGGGGCTTCGCTATATTCTGCGACATGGGGCGCTATCAGCATTGGTCTATTAACGAGTCTGATCCTGGCATTCGGTGTTCAGCCCGTGATCGCAGCAAGTTCGGCCGTGCTGTTCGGGTTGACGACTTCGATGTGGACATTTGCCTCTGTGGCTGAAGTCCATACCATGACCATGGCGTTGACCTTTGCCACCGTGCTGGTGGCGTTACGCTATGGGCGGGAAGGCCGCACAGCCGATCTGTATTTGTTGGCCTTCCTCGTCAGCCAGGGAGTTGCCCATCAGCGCGCCTTCGTCTTCATGGGTCTGGGTCTGTTGGTCTTCGTGGCCCGCCAAATGCCCCAATGGCGCATAGTCGTGCGCAAGTTGCCTGCGATTACCGGCCTAGCGCTGCTGGGGCCGCTCACATATCTGTACCTGCCAATGCGTGCCTGGCAAGGAGCGGACTGGGTCTTCAGCTCGCCGGGTACATGGAATGGCTTTTGGGCCTTATTCCTCGACACCAAAGCCGATCGAATTGTCGAGATACCAGAATCGCTGGCTGAACTGGGTTCACGGATACAGGGTGTGTTTGAATTGCTGACCGCTGACATGCCGTGGCTTCTATTGGTACTCGGGCTAGCGGGCCTGTTGCTGCCGATGCGGCGAGTGAAGTGGGTCGAGAGATTCGGCCTGATGCTGCTTGGAGCGACCTACATCGCCCTGAGCCTCATCATCTGGATCGGGCGTGTCGGCGAGGCCGTCCTGGCAACCAAACTGTCCGTGGTGGCGATAGCGATCATCGGCCTGGCGCTTCTTGCGCAAGCCCTGTGGGATCGCAGGCCGCTGTTCGGGCAACTGGCGGCGGCGGCGCTCATCGCCGCAGTCGCCTTTTTATACCTTCGGAACAGCCCTCCGGTTCTGGCGGTGACGCGTGACCCGAGTGCTCAAGAAACAATACAGTTGGTTGCCAGCGTCCCTCCCGCTGAGGACGGACGCCCGAGCGCAATCATGGCGCTGTGGGGAAATGATTACTGGCAACTGGCCTATGCGCAGACTTTTCAAAATCAGTTTCCCGAGATCAGGCTATTAAAGCATGATAGAAACTTCGGTAACGTCTTGAATCAAGGAACCCATTTGCTGACGCTAAGCTACACTTTCTACCTGCGGCCGCCAGAATGGTGGGAACAACTACTCGGCATCTCCGTACGCTTGTCATCCAGGGCTTACGGGATCGTCGAGATTTCCGACCGACCCTCCATGTCGTCTGCAGATGCGACCTCTTCCGAGCCGTTCCCGCTGGGAAACGGGATAGCGATTCGGCACGCCGAGTTGTCATGGGCGTCCAAAGACACTTTACGGATGACCGTCGAATGGCAATCGCAGCAAGATCACCTCGCCGACTATAGCGTCGCCGTGCATTTGATCTCTCAAGATCCGCCCACGGATCCACAGCACATCATTGCGCAAGCCGATCAGGCTCATCCGGTCTATGGATGGTATCCAACCGCCCGCTGGGTGAACGGAGAAATCGTGCGCGACGACTATTCACTAAGCGTGCCGCCGGATTCTGACCCGGTTGCGGTCCGAATTGGCATGTACCAAGTCCTTGCAGACGGGTCATTCCAGAACAGTAATTGGCTTTCGCTGCCAGTGCCCGAGACACCATAAGCGAGACGCGGTGTCAGCCGCCACCGCTCACCCCAATCGGACATCATCTTGCCGTCGTGCGCGGCTGATATGCATTCACCGCCAGGCCGATGGCCGGCAACACGAATGGCAGGTTAAGGGTGTGTGGATGCAGATCGCCCAGCAAGAAACTGAATTGCGGGAACTCGGTGACGGTCTTGGAGGAGTCGGTGTTGGGATTAGGAGCTTGATGCAACACGGTCGCCAGACTTGGGCTGACGGCATCCGGCGGGTAGGCCAGTTCGAAGCAGGTGCTGGAGCAACTAATCGCGACATAACACGATCGGCATGAACTGACTGTCTGCGTTGATGAGCATGGAGGCACGGACCTGCCACGGTAGTTCCGTGTCTCCGTGTTTCTGAGGTGCGTGCGGCATCACCGGGATTCGATCTCGACACGCTCAAGCAGGAGCCGATCGGTCACCGTTTCAAGGCCGACGGTCACAGGCAGCCGCGAACCTGTATCCGGATTGAACAACCCGGCTTCAATCCAGATCGGCCCGGAATCAGGTGGGACAGTCATTTGACTGACCTGCACGATCAGATCGCCTGGGGACCAATCCCTCATGGGCGCATCAAATCCATCGCGTTGCCCGACAATCTGGGCCTGTGCATTGAGCGCGTGGACAAATAGCTTCTGAGGCGGCGCGAGCGCTTCGCCAGCGCGCCAGTAGGTCGTCACCGTCACACGACTGGATAGACCGTCGGTCACGACCTCGAATGCCAGCAGTTCCGCAGATTGTCCAAAGGCGGCGGGCAATGTGACCGGCAGGACCGTAGTCGAGTCCGGCACAATGTCCACAGCCCAGGCGGCGACCTGCTCGGCTCGTTGTGCTGTCGTGAGAATTCGCGCGCCGAAGTCATCGCGATAGACCCGATAGGGTATCCGATCGGTAAAGGTCCGTGTCCTGTCCGCCAGAGCTGCCCCCTCCGTGACGAAGGCGAGTTCTGGAGCGTTCGACGTACCGTCGGCGAGAATGAGCCACGATTCACCTGACGGAGCGATGAACGATGTCCCGGCTTCGAATTTGCGGACGCGCAGGTCGTTCGTGCCAAGGCGCAGATAAGTGTCCGGATCGAGCTGCTTGATCGGCACTCCCGATGCCGACACGTGTGCCGGCACGCCCCACTTCAGGCCGCGCAAGAACTGAATGTCCCGCCAGTCCCACAATCGCCCCGACCTGGTGTCGATGTTGGCCGGATGCCGATTCCAGTCGTCAATCGTGTCAAAGGCGTTTGCGCCCCGATAATGAATGAAAAAGCTTACTGCAATGGTCGCGAGCAGGGTGACGATGCCGGCCGTTCTCCGCCATCCCACCAGTGTGCCGATCCACTCCAGTGCCGGGATGATCCAATAGACCAGGTATGGAACCACGTCGGACATGAGGCGCGGGCCGAACGACCAGCCGCCCCACCATATCGGCCAGACCGACATGACGATCCATTGTGCGACGACGGCTTCGATCAGGAACAAGTCTAGCCGCTCGAATCGCTGCCGCCTGAGCTTGAAAATCAGGCCGGCAACGGAGAACACCAGCACTGGCGAGAAGACCAGCAATCCTCGTGCCGGGCTAAACCAGTGCCCGACGAGCGCTTCTGGCAACGTCGATACCGAGAAATCGTTGCTTCCCCGGCTGGCTCCAAGATAGTAGCCGGGCAGCAAGGAATGATAGACAGACAGATTGTAGGCGGTGAAGAGCGCAGCGACCGGCAGCGCCCATAGCAGGAACCGCCCGAAGTGGCGGCGATGCTCGGTGAACACGAAGAGTGTCAGCAAGGCCGCCGACACGATGTTGACTGGGCGCACAACGACCGAAGCCGCAAGTGGAATGCTGGCGTACTGTATCCGCTGCGCGTGATCCTTTGCGTAGACGATGATCAACAGCGCCGTCGCCAGCAACAACATCGACGGCCCGTGCTGCCATAGCGCGCGGCTCGCTGTCGACCAGGCCGGCGTGCAAAAAGCAAAGATGAAGACGACCAGTAGCGACGCGGGTCGCTTCAGGAAGCGGCGGGCGATCCAATAAAAGATAACGGCCGTTAACGCGACATAGACACTTGCGACCAGTGCCTCGATCTCGGCAGGGATCGTGTGCGCAACGTACGTGTTCAGATCGAAGGCGACAGACAGTTCGAAACCCCGATCGAGGACGAAGACAAACGGCACGGCCAGGAGGGACGCGCCGATAGGGTAGATCGTGTACAGGTGGCCGTCGACGGTTTCGAGCGAGTTCTGGTATTCCTCTCGCGGTTCGGCGAGTTCGCGGTACTCGTCCAGATCAGTGTTCCCCTCTCGAATGATGCTCATAGCCGTGTGGATTGACCAGCGCGAATCAAACGGGACGTTGTTTCCGCTGGTTATGTACACGCCGAAGACCACTGCGAAAACGGCCAGCGAAATGAGTATCTCGCAGATTAAAGAGCGCTTCACGGCGGAGCATCCTGAGGGGTGAGGTATTTGAGCAGCAGGCGCCGATCGACCTCGCGCCCATCGACGATCGCCGGCAGGCGTTCGCCGGATTCCGGATTGTGTAGCCCGACCTCTATCCATACGGGGCCAGATCCGGGCGGGATCGCCAGGCGGTGAAGCTGGACGATGAGATCACCCGGCCGCCAGCCCTTCGGCGCGGCATCCCATCGATCTTCTTGCGCGACGATCTGTGCCTGTTGTCCGACCGCGTGGGCGAACGCCCACAGCGGTGTCGAGATGGGACTGAGGACGCGCCAGTACGTCAGCAGGTGCGCCTCGCCTGATGGTGTGTCGGTCGTGAGTGTATATCCGAGCAGTTCGAGCACTTCGCCGAACTGCGCAGGCAGTTCGGCGGTGGGCGTCGCCGTCGGATCCGGATGCACTTCGGCGTTCCATGCCACCGACCGCTCGGCGCTCGCGGCAGCTTCCAAAATGCGATCGCCCAGATCAAGGCGATATAGATTGTATGAACGCCCGCCGGTTGTCTGCGTGCGCACTTGGCGAGCTATCCCGTCGAAAAATCGGGCAAAATTCTCCGCAGGCGCTGTCCGATCGGCAATGGCTATCCACGAATAGCCAGGTGGCGCGATCAACGCGGCAGACGCATCGGACCAGCGTAACCGCACATCATTTGTACCCAGGCGGCTGAAAGTCTCCGGGTCGATTCGATCGACTTGGAGACCGGACAGCATTAGATCGGTCGGCTCGCCGTGCGCGGAAACGGTGTACACGTAGATCGAGCCGCCGATGATGGCGTCGGGTTTCCGATCGCGGAAGAAGGCATACACGCTTCGATCGGTTGCGAGATTGCCCATCAAATTCATCACGCTGATCGCGTAGGTGCCGGGAGCCGGGTCTGACGGATAGAGCATTCGCAACTGCCATCCCCCTTGATCCTGCATGGCGGCCAGCACAGGCGGCAAAGGTTCGGCGTTCAGACCGTAGGCTGTCGGATGGATGACCCCGAAGTAACTCAGATTGATCCTCTCAAGATGGTTGTGATCGACGTAGTATTTCAACCCGATCAAATCCTGCCCCCAATCGATGTTGGAATCCGAGAGAATGTAGCGACCCCGATCGGATCCGCCGACGATTTCATTGAAGAACGGCAGATAGTATGGATAAATCCTCAGCGTGCCCCAGACTTGCCAGATGAGCAAAGCGCCGATGGCAAACTGTGACCAACGCATCCGCTGTGCCGCGGCGATGACGTCGGCACTGAGGACAAAGATGAAGGGCAGTACCGGCAACAGGTAGCGATAACCCAGAGCATGAGGGCTGAACAAGAGGGCGGCAAAGAACAGGCCCGGCACGAGATACAACGACATGTCCCTGATCCAGACGCGCCGGCGCAACGTGTACGCCACGGATAAGAGCAGGAACAGTTGCAGCGGCAGTGGTGTCTTGACTAGAAACGCGATCGGGTAATAGTACCACCAGCCGCGCGGCGACAGCTCGCCGAACAGGTAGCCAGGCAGTGGGTCTTGCAGGTATTCGTTCAGCGCCTGCCATTCGCGCCAGTAGTAGGGAGCAGGCACCGGAACGCCGCCCGTCTCGAGCGAGTCGACCCGGAACCGGTAAACGGCCCATACCGTCAGCGCGCCGATCGCAACCGTGACGCCGAGCGTGCCTGCAATGGCCGCCACCGCCGCGCGGCGACGGTCGCGCAGGGCGCGGAGTGTCGCTTCGATGATGAAGGCGACGAGCAGCGCGACTGCCGAGAACTTGGTCGCTAGTGCCAGGCCGAGCGCCGCGCCGCTCGCTGCGCGGGTCATGAAGCGGGGTGATTCGAGCGACCGGCTGAAGGCGTATGCGCTGATTAAGAAGGTTGACGCCGTAGCCGCGTCCGTCGCCGCTAGCCGCGAATGGGCCAGCAGGTTGGGGCAAAATACGTAGAGCAGCAGCGCGCCCAATGCCGGAGGTGCGCCGCTGCGCTCGCGGGCCCAGCGAAAGATGAACGCGCCCAGCAACAAGCTGACGGCAATGATCGGAAATCGGGCCAGAAAGAAGATCCGCTGCAAAGAGGCGTCATTGGCCCGGATCAGCTTGTCGGCATGTTCCATGTTGGCCACACCGAGCCAGAACGGATCGTCGGCGGGTGGGAACTGCAGATCGGGTTCCAGCAGCAAAGGAATGCCGCTCAGGGCATCGGCCAGGACCGGCCCGTACATGCGATAGCGCTCCTCATCCCGCGCGACGAACGCGTATCCGCGCATGATATGCAGTGGCTCGTCTACGGTGGGCGTGGTCACCGCCAGCGTCGACAACTCCAGCCAGGCCAGCATCACCAACAGCAGGACGGCAGTGAAACGATACTTCATTGGGGTCTCTCGGGCGCTGGAAGGGTTGAGGCTAGAGTGATGGGCGCCAAAGTCATCCCGCTCGTGTCTGGCGATGGAGCCCCATTCTGCATAAAGGGCACAGGCGACAAGTCGTCCGAGCGGTATAGACCAACGCGCAAGACGTACTCGCCCGGCGAGAGGTCGGCCGGTAAGAGGATGCCGTGCCTGTCCACAATCGTCGATCCGGTGGCCCACCCGCTCGTCGCCGCGAATTCGCCCACCGGCTGCTGGTCGTTCTGAGCGACCAACCGACCCTGTGCATCGATGAGATGGACAAACACCGTGTAGTCAGATGAAGGTGTTTCGATCGCTTGCCAACTTATTTCCACGCAAAGCCCATCGCCGGGATGCAGGCTCCGGCTGCTGAGACGCGCCCCGCTCAGCTCGATCTCGTCGGCGAATGTCGCTTCGACGGCCACTTCAACCGGCGCATCGCTCATACCCATGAAGCGCGACAGGCGCGCCGTGCCGGCAAGCGTAGTCACGATCTTGCAGGCGTTTTCGGACAACCACTTCTCGGCACGGCGGTTCTCTTCGAGCGTTTCGGGATCGCTTTCGTCGGCGATGAACCAAAACGGACCGCGCGCGGCGATCTCGTTCAACCAGGCCAGGCGCGCTTCCTCCGGCGTGTGCCTGAATACGGGCAGCAGCGTCGGTTCACCAATTAGTCGCGCATGGGGGTACAGCCGTCGGAACAGCCGTGGCTGCGCGATGGCTATGATATCCGAGTTGCTCGTGCTGCCGGAACGGATCGCCTCGAGCACCGGCGCCGCGGAGTCGGCCGCGAGCCGTGTTTCGGTGTACGTATGCACTGCCAGCACGCCGGCCGGTATCACGCTGATCCATCCCGCCACCAACAGGGTAGAGGCGAGGCGTGGCGCTGCCTGCGCGAAGCCAGCAAGTCGAGTCTCGGCCGTCGCTGAGAAGAGTCGCGCCGCGTAATCGAGGCACAGCGCGACGAGAACGGCTGTGCGCACGATCACTATCCACACGATGAACCCATTCTGCCCGTCAAGCATGTTAAACGCGATCGGCCACTCCGCCACCCACAGCACGCTCAATAGCAAGGTATACACCACGCCGCGCAGATCGGGCATGAGCAGAATGAGGAAAGGGAAGGCGTAGGAAATGAACTGTCCCGAGAACCCTTTCGACCACAGCAGGAAGAGGTTCACTGTCAAGCCGCCCAACGCGATCGATTTGACCGGTTCCCGCCAGTCAACGCGTCGCGTGTAGATAACCAGATAGAGGACCAGAAAACCGGCATGGATGAGCGGCCAGGGGAGCGTGCTGTTCGGTGGTGCGCCGATGTTCTCGGTTGTGAAGCGCTCGATGATCGGTTCGGCGACGCCGTACAGGTAGTTGCCATCGAACAAGGCCCAGATCGATAGCCAGGTCGGCCGATTCAGCGTCGATTGAACGAAGGCCAAAACGAAATCGGCCCGGGCGAGCAGGAATGGCAAGAGGATTGCCCCGCTGGTCACGGCGAGCGCAAGCAGATAGCCAGCCACCTGCCGGAGGGTCGTCATGCGCCGCAGTGCAATGGGCACGACGACAATCGGGAAAATCTTGAGCATGATGCCCACACCGGCAGCCGCCGCGCTTCCCACATAGCGATCGCGAAGCGCAAGGTACAGCGCCGCAAGCAAGAAGAACAGCGGCACAGGTTCGTACCAGCTCGACGCGGCGTAGGCCGTGATGAACGCGCCAGCAAACAGCGCCGCCGTGCGCACGGCTCGCGCTCGGCTGCCTAACCGCTGCGCGATGGCGTACACCATGACCAGGCTGCCCGCGTCGAAGAGCATCGTCGCCGTCTGGGTGACAATCGCGAACCACAGGCGCTGGTCAAACGGCCAGGCGGGCAGCAGCGTGCTGATCCGATACAGGACAACCATCGACCACGGGAACAGTGGCGGATACTCCGACCAGTAATCGAGGTATGGATAGAAGCCGCTGTCGGACAGTGTGCCCCAGCGCAAGTAGTCGCCGATATCGGGCGCCTGCTCGACGAAATACGATCCGCTGCGAAACACGAACGGCATCAGCAGCCGGAAGGCGAGGAAGACGAGCAGGACAAGTAGAAAGTGCTGGTGGCGTGCTATGTTGCGCGTGACACGCGCTCTAAGGCGGGCCTTGCTCGATGCGGGTACACGTGCGGCCATAAGCGATTCGCCTCATTCTCGCCTGAATGTGCCGATGACGACGGCGCCGTCGACCACGTCGGCGCCGTTTGCCTGCGCGGGCGCTGTGCGCCGGAGCGAGCCACGATCGTACAGGCCGACAGTGACCGTATACGCGCCGGCAGGAAGGTGAACAGGCAGGTCCAGCGGCCGGCGTTCGCGGATCCGATCGCCGACCGCCCACTCGCTGAAGGGAGCCAATCCGGCGATCGGATCGCCATCTGCCTGCGTGACGATGTTGCCGGCAGTGTCTCGGACGTGGACAAATACGGTTTGGGTCGCGTCGACCGGTCCGTTGATAATCCAGTCGAGGTTGAGTACGGGTATGCCGGCTTCGTATTCGATCGATGCCGATGCCAGGCGGACACCGTTTGGCCATTCTGCCCATGCCGACGATGACGACCCTTCACCGCGTTCGATCTCTGCGATCTGGAACAGGTGCAGATTCGGCATTGGCAGCAGCGCCCGGAGTTGATAGACATGGCTCGCCTGGGCGAGCAGACCGCGCAGCAATTCCGGCGTGACCGTGCGGCCGTGGAACTCAAGCTTGCGCGGATAACGATCCTGCAGATACTGTGCCTGCCCTGGCTCGATAATCCATTCGGCCTTCTCGGATCGCAGATGGGGCACAGCGCCGAGCCGATTGTGCCATGGTGCGACGAGCACGCCGAACCAGCCAAGCGGAAAATCGCGCTGTGCGTAATCCTGAAGATCGATGGTGTTAATGAACAGCGCCATTCCGTCGCGCGGTGAGAAGGTGGCCTGGTTCTCTTGCTCGACGACGCGGAAGCCCTCGGCGTACAGTGGCTGCCGCGCGGCGACGAAAAGACTGCTCTGGAGGACGATCCACGCGATGATGCCGAGACGGAGGGCCAGGCCGATTGATGGGCGGGCGGGCGAGGTCATCTCTCCCGGTACGTCGGCGACTGCTGCCAAGGCCAGCGCCGCGCCTGCCCCGGCGAAATAGAGGAGCCGCGGCGCGTATTCAATGTACACGTAGTCGCGGCCCGCCCACACAGGCGCTGCGCCAAGCAGGAACCAGGCCAGGCCCAACAGCCCGAGCGTCAGCGCGCGGCGCGTTCGGCAGACCAGGAGCAACGCGATGAGCGTCACGGCGACCGCCGGCAGCAGCAGCGCGACGCTGTTGCAACCCACCCAGGCACACGCACGCTGCAGAAGCATGGCGACCGGATAGATCAGGCCCTGGAGCAGATACAGACCGGACAGGAGTTGAAATGTCTGCTCAACCGGCGGCGATTTGTCGGCGGTCGCGTACAGTGCCAGTACTGCCAGCGTGACAACCACGTACAGTAGAGGCCAGCGACTCCAACGCGGCACTCGCCGGTTGACGACCAGGTACGACTCGATGAGTACCAGAATCGGCGCCGCCGCGAAGGCTGTTTCGTGCACCAGAATGCCTGCCACCAGAAACGCGGCGGCGAGCGCGTAGGTCGGCCAGCTTGCTGTCTTCAGTCGCGCCCGTGAGTACGTCACGACGCAGGCCAGCACGAGCAAGAGAACGGCTGGGTGGAAGTGCGCCGTCGACCAGGTGATGGCCTGGTAGCTGAATGGGTAGGCGACGAGCAGAAAGGCAGCGGCCCAGCCGACGAGCCGGCTGCCCGTGATCGCGCGCGCGAGCGCGAAAAGCAGCACGGCATTGAGCAGGTGCAGGTAGATCGAGAGCGCATGGAAAACCGGCGCAGAGTCGGGCCCCCATGCGTTGAGGAGCACGCGCCACGCCAGGAACATCAGCGGCCGATAATATTCGTAGCTCGACATACCGGTGAAGTATTCGAGCGGTGAGTAACGAAGCGTGCGCGACAGGTCGTCAGCCTCATGCCAGACGAATGGATAGGTCAGGCTGATGCCATACAGGCTCATGACGAACGCGACGCACCCGCACAGGATAAAGAAGTCTTGCCAGTAGCGCGACCGCTGGCGCGCCGCGGGCGGTCTATGCGTCGCCGGCTGGCTGGCGACAAATTTCGTGAGGGTTGCCATGCGTGCGGTGCGCCTATTGATGCCTGAATAGAGGGTGCCCGGGACGACCCATTCCGGTCGCACACGCGCCATCCTCGCAGGCGCTGTGGCAAGCTGGTGCATGCGCTGTTGCCGCATGAGAAACGGGCAGATGTCGGAGCTGGTGGCGATTGTAACACATTTGTGTTGGGCGAATCGGTGAACTACCACTATGCCGAAATCGACCCACAGAGCGGGATCCTGTCGTGACCTAAAACGCGAGGCGATAAGCGATAAGCCATAAGCGATGCGCGGTACGCTATCTGCGACTCATCAGGATGAACCCTTCTTCCTCGGCCGCGACTTCAAACGCCGGATCGTTACGAAGCGCCTCGACAGCCGATTGGTACTCGGCCTGCGTTTGGAACGGCTCGATCACACCATGCGTGTCGAGGAACACATACTCGGCGTCGTCGATGCGGGGAAAGATGTGCGCGCGCCGCCGCTGGCTGATGTGCGGCACCAGGTTGAACTGGGCTGACACGACCGCAGCGGCAGGTATCCTTGTCGCCAGGCGCAGACCGACTGCGTCACGCGGCTCAGAAACATAAGTCGAGACGTAGCGCCCAGACAGCGGCAGGAAGGTCCCGTAGTTGTGGAGATGGTAAGCAGCCATGCTGACGATCAGCCACGCGCTGGCAAGGACCAGGATGGCTCGGCGTTGAGCGATGCTTTCCAGAAAGACACGAAGGCCCGAAGCTCGTGTGTCGTAGCGCTGCGGGTCGCCGAAGCGTGTGCTGAGCCAGTGCGCCAGCCGATCGGCCCCCCAGATGGCAGCCAGAATCAGAAACGGTGCGATCATCACGGCATAGTGCGCGTCAAGCGTGCGGGCCGGCGCGAAGGCCGAAAAAGTGTTGAGCGCAATGTCGGGCAGGACGGGCAGGATGAACGCCGGCCCCAAGAGCGGCAGTCCTCCTAGAGGAAGCAGGAGGTCGCCGTAGTACGAGATGCGCTTTGGACCTGTGAGCGTCGCCCAGACGACATCCGGCTTGGTCAGCGGTGCCAGCAGGATCTCGCCGATACTGCTGCCAACCTTGCTGTATCGATTCAGATAGTACGACGCCCCGCTCGGCTGATAGGCCGGGTTGACCACGCCGATAGCGAGAATCGATCCGGCCAGTCCCATGGCGATCAACACCGCGCCCAGTCGTCGCTCCGATTTCTGGAACAGCACAGCGTACACGCCGAACATCGCCACTATCAGGCCTATGTGCTCCTTGCAGGCCATCGCCAGCAGCGCGAAAATCAGGCAAGCAGTGCGTTTCTTTTGAATCAGCATCCACAGCGCGAACATCAGAAAAGCCGCCGCCAGCGTGACCGGATGGAAATCGAAGAGCAGTGCGTTCCACATTGCCGGATGCGCGAGGTACAGCGCCACGGCCACGCCCGCCAGCAGGAGGCGGCCCGTCAAGTGCCAAACGACGTGGTACAAGGGCCAGATCAGCGCGGCCAGCGCCAGCGCCTGGAGGATGAGCAGCACGTCGGCGTTTGCGCGAAGCCGGTACAGCAAGGCGATAGGCAGCAAGATCGGCTCGACGTGGTCGCCCAGCTTATTGGTGAGATCGGGCATCGTGTCTTCGAGCAGGTTGATCTCGAACCAGCGACCCTGGCTGGTGTTCCACACCGCCTGGTCGTACATCGCCAGATCGTAGGCCGCGGTGCTGAACGTGTAATGCCGCGCCACCGAGAGATAGACGAACAGAATCGCGCAGATGGTGATCAGCGCGATCAGGACCACAGATTCCGGCGAAGGGCGGGCGGTCTTCGCAGGTGTGGCGAGGGCCTGCCCGAACGGCTTACTGACCATGGGAACCGGCTCGTCCTGGAGCCGGACGCGATTGTAACACATCGGCGCCAGCAAGCGGCATTCTCCATCGTAGGCAGCTCGTCGGCGTTCAGATGTAAATGTAGCCCTCCAGAGTGTGCAGGCGGTCTTGAGGGGTCAGACGCTCCGGATCGCGGACCGTGCGAGAAGCCACATAGGCGGCGATGACGCTGTCGAGCGCGTCACCGTTGGAATCGCTCAGGAGCATCGGCTGTGTAGCCCGTGAGATGGACACATCACGCCTAGCCCCAATCGTCGATAGGATGTATCTGCGCGCCAGGTGATGGGCACGCGTGCTGCCCTTATACGGTCGATAGAGATTCAATTGCTTCAGCGTCGACGCCGGGCAGATTTCGAGTAGCCACGGCTTGCCGCTCTGCGCACGCTGCATGGGCAGCACGCACGCCTGCCTGTCTCGCACAAGCGGGTAAAGAACGTCGCGGATGCCGTGGTACGTCTGCCGGTATAAGCGGAGATTGTAAGGTGAGAATGGCGCCCGACTCTCGCTATCAGTAGCGCGCTTTCGCTCGGCGCCGCCGGCCGTATGCATGCAGTGCGCCCGGAATTCCTGCGGGCCGGGGTATCGATTCGGGAACGAGTGGATGAAATCGTCCCAGCTTGACGCATCCATCAGGCTCGCAGGCAGGCCGAAGGGAAAGTCAAGCCCCACTGCGCATGCTTTCTCACCCGCGATGAAGCTGCGCAGCGCGGCCAGGCACACGTCGCGCTCGTGGCTCGAACCCGGCAGGGTGTCTGCCCGGCGGCAGGCGTCGATGTGGAGACGACCTGATTCGATCGCGCCGCTCGCGATCCAGATGCGCCGGCCGGCGTCGGCAGCGCCGCTGAAGTCAATGCCGTGTATTCGACGCGGGTAACTCACGAGGCGCTCCGGCAGTGGCGTCACCCGTCGTAGTCGGTCGGTCATGGAGGATTGCGAACGCAATGACCTCTCTCGCCAGCCTCGCCCGATCATCCACCGACTTCATCAGCGTGTCTGTCGTGAGGACGCGAACCCCCAATCTCTGAATCTCCAATCTCTGATCTCCATCTACCTCATCAATAACGAACATATCCAGGAAATCCGCGTAATGCTTCGCCACGCTCAATGCCGAAGACTCATAGCCCAGCTCGCGCAGCATCTTCGCCGCCGGGCCTTTGACTGCCTGCCCGCCGATGATCGGCGACACGCCGACGACCGGCTTGCGCCTCAGCCGCTCGCGCAAATCCCCAATTACTAATATCGGATCGATGCTTAAAAATGGATTGGAAGGACACACCACGACCAGATCGGCCGCCTCGATTGCCGCAAGCGCCTCGTCCGTGGGCCGCGCCGATTCGGCCCCATCGAAGCGCAGCCGTTTGACGACCGGCTCACAACGCCGATGGACGAAGTACTCTTGAAAATCGAGCGCGCCCTGATCGGTCTCGACGATGGTCGGGACGGGCGAATCCGTCGCAGGCAGCACACGCGCCGTTACGCCCAGCCTGGTGCACGCCTCGGCGACGATCTCGGTCAGACGTTTGCCCCGTTTCAAAGCCGCCGTCCGAAACAGATGCATGCCCAGATCGCGATCCCCCAGCCGGAACCACGTCTCGCCCCCGAAGCGATCGAGCATGTCCATCGCATGCCACGTCTCGCCGGCGATGCCCCAGCCCGTCTCGGGATTGGCGATGCCCGCCAGCGTGTACACCACAGTGTCGAGGTCGGGACATATCCGCAGGCCGAGATGCTCGAAGTCGTCGCCGACGTTGACGATAACGGTGAGTTCGATAGTCTGAACCCCGCTCTGGAGATGGACAGGAACTAAAGGAACTGAAGGAACTCGCGCCAGCCCATCTGCAAACTTCGCCCCTCCGATACCACCAGCTAACGCGACAACTAGCATTGATTATCGTTTGGTCTCACTTTCTGCCTTGTGGCGTTTGAACACATATAATCCCTCGTCTGGACATCAGTTCCTTCCAGACTCTAGGTGCTACCTCTCCGGAGCAAACCACCAATCTACGAAATCATGCACGATACGAATCGCCTCGCGCGTCTCATTCAACGCGGTTGCCGAGTCTGAATCGCTGTACTGATCGGCCGGAACCCACCACTTCTCGCCCTCGGCATCCTCAATCACGTAGCGCGCGCGTGCGACATGAGGTTCCAGGCGCTCGGCAACGGCCGCCACGCGCCTCAGGCGATCCGCCCATTCGCCGAGCGATTGGTCGTTGATGGCCAGCCGCATTTCTCGGGCGATAAAATGGGTGCGCTCGAAGGCGCCGAAACAGGCCAGGCAGGCTTTCACAGCGCGCTCAACAGCCTGCTGGCAGTGGTATACACTTCGGTCGTGGAGGCCGACCGAGCGCAAAGCAGCCGCAGCCTGCGCGTCGCGATCGGCATCGTCCAGCCAGAGTCGAACATACTCTTCGTTGCGCCTTTCCGATAGGAGCGTGCTTCTCCGGTATTGCACCGGAAATCGCCAACTGCCGGGTCGGAGGCGGCGGATGCCTCGTTCCTGAAGGTCGCGTTTGACGCTTGCGATTGCCTCCGCCAGATTGGCCCGGTCGTGCAGGACGATTCCATCCAGCGCCACGTCTAGCAGGAAAGGCGAATGATTTCGCAAGCCGTTGATAAACCCCGGCTGTGAATAAGGGATCACTTCGACGCGCGGCAGATCGACGGCCTGCCGAAGTGCGTGAGCGGTCTCCGCCCACCCGGCCGGATCGTTCCTGAGCGTTGGCAGCACCACGAGTACATCGACGTCGCGCCAGTCTTCGCCGCGCGCAAACGAGCCAAATGCGATAATGCCGACAACGTCCGGGCGTGCCCGCAGTAGGTCACCCCGGATGCGGTCGAGTGCTTCTGCCTGAGTCATCGTTCGAAAGCTGGTCAGCGAGATCGTCATTGTCCTCGTCTCCGGTATGTGCGTATCGGCCAATCGCCTGAGCAAGATTGCGCATAGATAGAAGCGACCTTGCCCACAAGGATTGTAGCACGATCTGACCGGTTGATCAGGAACGGTGGACTCAAACGTGAGGTGTGCGTGGGCGATGGAGTTGTGCAGCGGCAGTAGCGCCGATCACGGACTTTGCGTCTTTGTAGTGAAGCAACGCCTTGTGATCACGCGACCAGCCGGTCACCGAATCGCCGCGACTCCCTCGTGTGCTTCGATCGTCGCGCGCAGCCGCCCAACGATTTCACCGAACGCTTCCTGGTAGAGTAGGTTGAGATCCCGGGGCCGACGGAATGGGATCGGGATGTCGGCGGCGATGCGGCCGGGTCGCTGCGTCAGCACCAGGACGCGATCGCTCAAGAAGACCGCTTCCTGGATGCTGTGTGTGACCATGATTACCGTCGTGCGCTGTTTACTCCAGATGCGCGTCAGCTCCAGCGCCATGCGCTCGCGCGTGAGCGCGTCGAGCGATCCGAACGGCTCGTCGAGGAGGAGGACGGAGGGGTTTGAGATGAGCGCGCGGGCGATGGCGACGCGCTGCTCCATGCCGCCGGAGAGGCTGTGAGGGTAAGCGCGCTCGAAGCCGCCCAGGCCGACGCGCTCGACCCAGCTTGCCGCCCGGCTTAAGCGCTCCGGCTGCGGCAAGCCCTCGATTTCCAGCGGCAGCGCGATGTTGTCGAGCACCGTGCGCCACGGCATCAGGTTGGCTTTCTGGAAGACGATGCAAACCGAGCGGCTGGGCGCCTGCACCAACTGCCCGTCGAGCCAGATGCGGCCCGCTACCGGCTGGATCAACCCGGCCAGGATGCGCAGCAGCGTCGATTTGCCGCTGCCCGACGGCCCGACCAGGCACGCGAACTCGCCCGGCGTGATCTCGAGCGAGATGTCGTCCAGCGCTTCCGTATGGCCGTTGGCGTCGTGGAAGACGTGACGGATGTGCTCGGCCCGCAGCGCCGCTTCGCTCACCGGCTGACCTCGTCCACGAAGCGGTTGGTGAACAGTTGCGCGCTGTCGATCTTCTGTTTGAGCAGGCCCATGCTGATCAGCACGTCCTGCGTCGTGTCCCACGCCGCCGCGTCCGATCGCCCGAGTGGCTCGCCGCGCCACTGGTCGATCGATTTGGCGAGCACTTCGCGCTGAATCACGTCCGAATCGGGATTCGCGCCGAGTCCCTCGACGAACTTGGTCGAAATGGTGAACGCGGCCTCAGGGTCGGCGATCGTGTCTTCCAGGCCGCGCAGCAGCGCCCGCACGAAGCGGCGCACCAGACCCGGATTTTCGCCGATCGTCTTCTCGTTCGTCACGATGCCGTTGGCGACCATCGACACGTAGTCGCTCACGGGGATCACATCGACGTCGATGCCGGCCGCTTCGAGCTGAATCGGCTCGTTGTTCACGTAGCCAACTGCCGCGTCAACTGCGCCCTGCTGCAGCGCCGCGACCTGTGTGAAGCCGATGTCCTGCGTCTTGACGTCCGATTCGCGGATGCCGGCCTGGCTCAGAAGCCCGCGCCAGCCGACGTAACTCGCGCCGAAGAACCCTGGCAGGCCGACCTGTCTGCCGACCAGGTCGGCAGGGGTCCGGATGCCTTTGCTCGCAGGCGCGACAACCGCGATCGGAAACTTCTGGAACCACTGCAAGACGTACACGACGGGCAGGCCCTGCTCGCGCGCCAGTGGCACCTGCTCGCCGCTGACGACTGCGAACGGCAGCTCGCCGGCTCCGACCAGTTTCATGCCGTCCGTCTCGAAGCGGTAGTCGAATTCAATCTCGATGCCCTCTTCGGCGAAATAGCCCTTGTCGACGGCGACGTAGAACGGAGCGTATTGCACGTTGGCGATGAAGCCCATCGGCACACGGATCCTGGTCAGCGATGCGGGCGTCGCCGCCGCGCCCGCACATCCTGTCATCCAGACAGATGCGACTACCAGCCACATCACGATGCGTTTCATACTCTCTTCTCCCCGATAAGACCTGGCAGGTCTTCCCGATCCAGCCTCCGGATAACAGGCGGACAAGACCTGCCAGGTCTAAGGAGTTATCGTCTCCACGCCAGCCAGCGCCGCTCCAGCAGCGCCACCGCCCCGTACAGCGACAGGGCAATCGCCGCCAGCGCGATCAATGTGGCGAACGTGGCGGCCGTGTTGTACTCGCCGATGCCCTGCTTGATCAGGAAGCCCAGTCCTCTGTCTGAGTTGACGAACTCGCCGACGATCGCGCCGATCACAGCCAGCGTCGCGCCGACTCTGAGGCCGCTCAACGCCATCGGCAAGGCCGCCGGCGCTTCCAGCTTGGACAGCATCTGGAGGCGATTGGCTTGCAAGCTGCGCATCAGGTCGCGCAGGTTCGGCTCGACGGAGCGGATGCCGGCCGAGACATTGATCAGCACCGGAAAGAAGACGATCAGCGCGCTCGTGACAATTTTGGGCGTCAGGCCGTAGCCGAACCAGATGGTCAAGAGAGGCGCGACGGCGACAATGGGGACAGCCTGCGAGGCGACGAACAAGGGCGACAGCATCGCGTCGAGCGTCGCCGACTTGGCGACGAGGTAGCCGAGAACGATCGCAAGGCTCGCGCCGATGAGCAGGCCGCCCGTTACCTCGGTCAGCGTGACGCCGATGTGCGCCCAGAACGACGGTGTGAGAACCGACTGCGCCAGCTCCGCCAGCACGTCGCCTGGCGATGGAAGAATGAAGGCCGGATAGTCGCGAATGCGAACCAGCGCCTCCCAGGCAACGACGAATCCCAGCAGCGTCAGCGGCGCGAGGAGGCTGCGCCTGATGCGCCTTCGCTGCACATGTGGACCGCCGTGTGACGACTCCTGATCCAACCTGGTCGTCACAGCCTGTCCTGAGCGTAGCGGCCTTGAGAGTGCCATGAGTCACCTCGCAACAAAAAACCCGAAGCGCAGAGACGGCCTTCGGGACGAGCTGACGCAGCGCAACCACGATGCCCCCGAACCTGATCGAAAACCCCGAAGCCATAAAAACTGGCTCCGGGGCAGGCAATCGAGCACATGCACGGAACGCGCAAGCGCGTGACCTTCTTTCATCCGGACTATACCGTCGGCTCCGGAATTGCACCGGATCATGCCCCAGTATGAGGCTCGCGGGCTGTACCGCCGATCGGGAATTGCAGCTCGTATGACGAGCTACTCACCCTGCCCCGAAGGTGGATTATTCACTTATTTCAAATTATACCGTTCGGAAATGCAATTGTCAACTGCACCCTAACCCAACTTTGCGCCGTGGAAGACCAATGCGCCGGTGGCGAAGAAGACGCAATCCTCGCCAGCCCGGCTATTGTCTCTCAAGCTCGTCGGCAAAATCGGGAGTGGCGTCACGCGAACGGGCGAAAACGTTGGGATACAGCACCCTCCAATCGGCTATGATTTGCTCGAACGGGACATCTGCAAATACGCCGCGCATGGTGAGATACTCCATGTGGCGGCGCCCGCTTGCATCAAACTGCTGAAACAGCGAATCGTGCATTCCGTCGAACTCCAGGGGAGCGACGTTGGCGCGCACGCACAGCGCCTTGTCAAAGGCGGGAGTGGCTTTCATCCAGCTTCCATCGATCGACAGCTCGCAAAAACCGTGGTAGGCGAACACGTCGGTGCCCCCCAACCATTCGCGCAGCCGTGGCGACGTCAAATGGTTGCGCACATCGGCAAACCCGATACGCGCCGGAATTCCGATGGCGCGCGCCACTGCAGCGAGCAGCGCGGCCTTGGAAACACACCAGCCATACCCGGTCTCTAATGTCCGCCCGCCGCGAAACGACTCTGCTACAGGCTCAATCCGATACGGGTTATATGCGATGCTGTCCCGCACGGCATAATACAGGCGCACCGCGCGCCCGCGGCTGTCGCCGTTCCCGGCGTGCTCTCGGGCGAACGCTATCACCCTGGGATTATCGCTGTCGATGAATCGCCCGGGCTTCAGGTAGAGCGCCATATCGTGATCCATTCTTGTCTGACTCCATCTCACCTGCCAGCAACTGACTGTGGTTGTGCCGTATGACCCGCGCTCGTTCCGGCAAGAGTCTATGACATATTGGGCGCCAAGTCAAGTACCTTGACCCGGGCACATCGCGCCGAGCCGAGAGAGCCTGTAGACAAACAAAAAACGGCCTCCCGGTAGGGAGGTCGCTCGCTTCAGGCTTGGAGAGCAGACCCTGGTTGCTGCGCGGCGATAAACTGTCGACTGGCTACTGACCACGGGTCACTGAAAACTCGCCAGCCGGCGCCCGCATTGCTCAGTGGTAGCCGTACAAAGCCGACACGTATACGCTTTCAATTCGACTTACGATGTTCGTCCAATCGTAGTGGCGCAGCGCGAAGTTGCGGCACTGCTTCATCAGCTCGCGACGCCGGGCTTCCTGCGACGTGTAGCGCAGCAGCGTGCTCACCTGGTCGATCATGTCCGGTATCAGGTGCTGAGGGCCGTAGCGCAGGCTCGCCAGCCTGCCGATCGGATCGAGCTCTGCCGAGACCCGATCCAGAACCGGTGCCAGGCCGCCGACGTGCGGTGCGACGAACATCAGCCCCGTGGCTAGGGCTTCGACGCTGACGAGGGGGAATGCCTCTTTGATGAGCGACGGGATCACGACGAGATCGACATGCGAGATCAGGCGCGCGACGTCGGGCGCGGGTTGATACCCGGTGAAGACGACGCGCTTGCGCAGGTCGGCGGCCGCCGCCATTTTGTGGTATTGATGCAAGTCCAGACCGGCCCAATAGTCCGCAACCCATTCGGCGTACGGCTCCGGGCTGGTCTCAGCCGCGTGCTGCATCGCCCGGGCTGCGGCATCCAGATCGCCCTCCGACAGTGCATCCCGCATCGCGACGAGGTGAGCGCGGGCAACGCCGTCGCCGATCAATATGAACCGGGCCTGGGGCACCTTGGCGACGATGGCGGGCGCGGCGGCGATCAGGCAGTGCACGCCCTTCTCGAGCGATAGCTTGCCGATGAAGGCGACCCACTGCTCGCGCGCGGTCTCGCCGCTCGTCACGGCTGCCAGGTGAGGCCGAAAGTGCACCTGTGTGCGGGGCGCCTGGACAGTTTGGGGCATCATGAGCGCAATTCTCCGGATGACTGCGACTGCCGTTCCAGAGCTTCAGTCTCCTCGATCGTTATCATACGGTGCGAATTGGGACGGTTAAGTTGGATGATCGGTGATGGATGGATTGGTATCAGTTGGGAGGTTGTGTACTTTTTGCAAACTCAATGATAGCGCCTGACACTGATTCTCGATGTGTCACTGCGTCCCCGTGGCAAATCTTCGCCAGAAAGGCAAGAAGTCGAATAGGCAGGTGCTAAGGAGATGGATTGGGCGTCAGTGTAGGTGTAGGCAGAGCCGGCATCCAGTGAAAGGTGCGCGACGAGGAGGGGCTGATCACGGCGTAAAGCGGCGCGCCATCGCTGCCGACGCCAACCTGGTGCATGATCGTTACCGTCCATCGGAATGTCCGATGCGGATCATCCGGCGCGGGAAATAGCTCTAGCGGAACGTGAAGTGCGGTCGCTTTGATGTAGACCGGGCCGTATCGAATGGCGCCGTCGACCTGTTCGAGCATCACGCGATAGGTTTCGTCTTCGTCCAGAATTCCGGCCGACAACCACTGCAGCAGCACATTCCTCTCGTTTCCGGTGATGCGGCTGCCGTTCAAGGGTTGGAGTAGTGTGACCGGCCCGTAGTTCGGCTGAGGCGTCTCGGCGACCGATCCCGGCGTGACTGTGGTCGCACCGGCCTGTGGGATGATGAGCTGGTCGCCGACTTGAATCTGGTTGGCATCCTCGATCTGGTTGACCTGCAGAATAGCCGAAACGGTGACTCCATATTCTTGCGCGATGCCAATCAGTGTCTCGCCCGCTTGCACGACATGAACGATAGCGGTCGACCCGGAGTCTGGCGCGGCTGTCGCATCTTGCGGCACCAGGCTCGGCGTCGGCGTCGCGGTCGGAGGCGGGATCAGGATCTTCTGGCTGACCTGAAGGACGGAGTTCTCCGTCAGGTTGTTGAACGCGAGAAGATCACGGTAGTCGACCTGAAAAATGTCGGCGATGTAGAAGATGTTGTCGCCGGGTTGGACGACGTATTCTCGCGGCGGGATCGGCGTCGGCGTGAACAGCGGCGTCGGCGTAGGGGTTGGGGTGCGTGAGGGCGTCGGCGTGGCCGTCGGCGTCGGCGTAGCCGTCGGCGTCAGCGCGGCGATGGCCTCGGCCCGATTGCGAAAATAGAGCGCCGCAATCAAGAGCAGAGCGACTGCGGCTGCCACGCCGATGGCAATGGCCCGAACCGGTCGCTGCGCCGCCTCTTCGCGCAGCTCGGCCTGCTCGGCCCGCTCGGCCTGCTCGGCGGCGACGAAGTCGTAGCCGCAGATCGCGCAGGTGGTTGCGCGCGTCGACACCGGCGTGCCGCATTCCGGACACAGCCGGGATTTCTCGTGTGTTACGGGCGCTTCGGGTTCTGCGCGCTCTCGACCCGGCAGCTTCACCGAGCGCTCCCGTCCAGCCCCAGCGCCGGCGCTGCTTCTTGCATCGCTGCCAGCACGACGCCGATGTGCTCGTCGAGCGGGACACCCAGGTCGGCCGCGGCCCGCTCGATCTCCTCGCGGTGCACGCCCGCGGCGAAGGCTCTATCTTTCCACTTCTTCTTGACACTCGAGACTTGCACGTCGGCGATGTTCTTGCCCGGACGCACGAGCGTGACGGCTGTGATCAGGCCCGTCAATTCGTCAACTGCGTAGAGCGCCTTTTCCATCAGCGTGCGCCGCTCGACGCCGGTGACCTCGGTGGCGTGTGACAGGATGCAGCGGACGATCTCGTCCGGCCAGCCCATTTCGCGGAGCACTCGTGATCCGACGACGGGGTGGCCCTCGGCGGCGACGTCCGGATAGCGCTCGTAGTCGAAATCGTGGAGCACGCCGACCGTCGCCCACTTCTCTTCGTCCTCGCCGAAGCGGCGCGCGTAGGCGCGCATGCCGGCCTCGACGGCCAGCATGTGTTTGCGCAGGCTGTCGCTCTGCGTCCATTCGGTGACCAGTATCCACGCGGCGTCGCGGTTCATTGGGTCGTTCCAGGGGTTATCGCGGCGGGATTATACCATGCCGTTCCGGCCATGCCCGTGCTTTGAGGATATTGGAAATCAGAGATTGGAGATTGGAATCTCGGATCTCCGGTCGCCGTGACTTTCGAGTAGGCTACATGAGCGACTTGATCTGGGCTTCGAGCTTGGCGCGTTTGTTTTGAAGAGCGGCGAGTTTATCGCGCTCCTTCTGGACGACGGCGGCTGGCGCGCGCGTGACAAAATCGCCTGTCAGCAGCGCCGTGCTGCGAGTGATCTGCGCCTCGGCGTCGGCAAACTCTCTGTTGAGCCGCGATCGCTCCGTGTCCAGGTCGACCATTTGCGCCAGCGGCAGGTATACCGTCGCCGAAGCCATCACCAGCGATAAGGCTCTGTCGGGTATCGCTTTCAATCCGGGCGCGATATGCAGGCCGTCGGCGTCCAGGCGCGCGAGTAGGGCCATCACATCGCGGTGTGCCTCGAACAGGTTCGCTTTGTCGCCCGAAATCAGCATGGCCGCCAGCCGGTTCTCCGGCTTCACGTCGTGCTCGGCGCGCGCGTTGCGGATAGCGCGGATGGCCTCCATCAGGATGTCCATGTCGCCCTCGGTGGCCTCGTCCGTCGCGCCAGGCTTGGGCCAAGGCGCGGCGATCAGCGCGGTGGGCCAGTTCTTGTCGCCGGCGGCCTTCTTCAGGTGCTGCCAGACTTCTTCGGTGACGAAGGGCAGGAATGGGTGCAGCAGGCGCAGCGCCTGGTCGAGCACGTGGACGAGGATCGAGAGCGTTCGCTTTCGAGCCTCGGCGTCGCCGCTATGCAGCGGCAGCTTGGATGCCTCGATGTACCAGTCGGCAAACTCACTCCACAGGAACTCGTAGATGAGACGCCCGGCCTCGCCGAGCTGATAGTCGCCAAACAGGTTCGTCACGTCGGCGATGAGCCGGTTGAGACGGGAGAGGATCCAGCGATCGGGTAATTGGAGATTGGAGATTGGAGATTGGAGGTTAGAAAGGCCTTTTCCGACTTCCAACCTCCAACTTCCAACATCCAGATGCCCAATTACAAATCGGGCGGCGTTCCAGATCTTGTTCGCGAAGTTACGGTTGGCTTCCGCGCGCTGTGAGCTGAAGTTCATGTCGTTGCCAGGCGTCGAGCCGGTGAGCAGTGTGAGGCGTAGCGCGTCGGTGCCGTACTGGTCCATGATGGTCGTCGGATCGATCGTGTTGCCAAGCGTCTTGCTCATCTTGCGCCCGTGCTCGTCGCGGATCAAGCCGTGCAGGTACACCGTGTGGAACGGCGGCTTGCCGGTCATCTCCAGGCCGAGCATGATCATGCGCGCCACCCAGAAGAACAGAATGTCGTAGCCGGTCTCCATCACGCTGGTGGGATAGAAATCCTTATAGTCCGGCGTCTCGTCCGGCCAGCCCAGCGTCGAGAACGGCCACAAGCCCGACGAGAACCACGTGTCGAGCACGTCCGGGTCTTGCTCGATGTTGTGGCGGCCGCATTTGGCGCACGAATACGGGTCCTCTCGGGCGGCCCACTCGTGCCTGCAGTCCTTGCACGTCCACACCGGGATGCGATGTCCCCACCACAACTGGCGGCTGATGCACCAGTCGCGGAGGCGCGAAGCGTCCAGCCAGTTGAAATACACCTTGGCGAAGCGCTCCGGGATAATGCGGATCTTGCCGGAGCGTACGGCTTCCAGGGCAGGCTCGGCCAGCGGCTGGATCTTCACGTACCACTGCGTCGAGATGAGCGGCTCGATGATCTCGCCTCCCCGCTGCGAGCGCGGCACGGTCATCGGGTACGGCTCGGTCTTAATCGCCAGCCCGGCCGCTTCCATGTCCGCCCACATCCGCTTGCGACACTCGAAGCGATCCAGGCCCTGGTACGGCCCGGCGTTCTCGTTCATCGTCGCATCGGGGTTCATCACGCTGACGATCGGCAGCCCGTGGCGCTGGCCGATCTCGTAGTCAGTCAGATCGTGGCCGGGCGTGATCTTCAGGGCGCCGGTAGCGAACCCCGGATCGACCATTGTGTCGTGGATCACGGGGATGGTGCGGTTGAGGATTGGCACCAGCACAGTCTCGCCGATCAGATGGCGGTAGCGCTCGTCGTCGGGATGCACGGCGACGGCCGTATCGCCCAGGATCGTCTCCGGGCGCGTCGTCGCGACGGGGATGTACGCGTCGCGATGCCCGGCCAGGCGGTACTTGAAGTAGTATAACGTGCCCTGCTCCTCGCTGTATTCTACCTCGAGGTCGGACACCGCGGTTTTCAGGCCGGGCGACCAGTTCACCAGGTACGTGCCGCGATAGATTAGCCCCTTCTCGTAGAGCCGCACGAAGGCTTCGCGCACCGCGCGGCTGAGACCCTTGTCGAGTGTGAAACGCTCGCGATCCCAGTCAGCGGAAACGCCGAGCCGCTTGTGCTGCTCGGCGATGTACGAACCGTACTTCTCCTTCCACGCCCACGTGCGCCGGATGAACTCCTCGCGCCCGAGCTGCTCGCGTGTCACGCCTTCCGTGCGGAGGATGTGCTTCTCCACCTGTAACTGTGTGGCGATGCCGGCGTGATCCGTACCGGGCAGCCACAGCGTCCTGTCGCCGCGCATGCGGTGGTAGCGGATCAGGCAGTCTTCGACCGAAGCAGTCATCGCGTGTCCGATGTGCAGCTCGCCGGTGACGTTCGGCGGCGGCATCGAGATGACGAATCTGTCCGCGTGGCGTCTGCGAGCGATCTCCGGCTTGAACCAGCCGTTCTTCTCCCACCAAGCGTACAGCCGCTGCTCGGTCGTCTTGAAGTCGTAGGTCTTGGGCATGCTGTGTTCGGCCATGTTTCTCTCCGGTTAGGGTTGAGAGTTAGAGTTGAGAGTTAGAGTTAGAGTTAGAGTTGGGAGCCCGTCGGAAAACAAAAGTCCCTTTCGTCTCAAGGACGAAAGGGACAAGCCCCCGTGGTACCACCTTGGTTCGGCCTCGGATGCATCGAATTGGCAACGGATAAACGGATGCAGCAGTTCGTATCCGTTTATCCGATGTACATCCGTTGCCGCACTCGTTCGCTGTAACGGGCTTGCCCGGATCGACTTACTCGCCTGAGACCCGTCAGGTCTCCGAGACCTGACGGGTCTTACCATTTCGGTCGATCAACTCCCGAGCGACGTTCGGCGTCTTGAGCCGACGGAGGCTTTCAGCCGGTGACCCCCGATCGCTGGCGACGTCAGGCGCCTACTCCTCTCGTTCGCCGTCGTTATGAGCGGCATTCTATCACCGCTTGGACAGCGCGTCAACCCGCTACTTCCACCCGAAAGAACTCGTGCGCGCCTGCCTCGACCGCGTTCATCAGTTGCACGAACCACACCTGGAACTCGGGCCGCAGAAACATCGAGCGGCGGTGCGCTTCCCAGTCGGCCAGATTGTCTACCTCCACCTCGATCACCGCCTGGAACATCGGCCCACTCACGTCGGTCGTGATGCGCGGTTTGCGGCCGACGCCCGAATCGACCATCAGCGCGCCATAACGCCTGAGCAGATCGACCGCCTGGCGAATCTGCCACTGGCGGGCACGATAGTTCTGGCGCACGACGATGACGCCCGTCCGCGACCAGTCTTCGCACTCTCCCTCGACCGTGTAAAACTCCTGGCGGCCATTGTCGATGAACAACTGGAAGCCCTTGAACCAGTTGGCAAATTCGGGATGATTGAACAGCCGCTCCCGGCTCGCTTCCCACTCGGTGAGCGATGGCAGCACGAATTCCTCGGCCAACGTGTACATCGGACCAGAGATGTCGCTCAACAGATGGTAGTGGGCCGTCGCGGCCACCTCCTCAGGCAAATAGCTCGTCAGCCGCCTGAACAGCTCGACAGCCTGATCGATCTTGCCGAATTTGACCTGGTAGACGGTGCGGACTTCGATCATAGATTCCCTCCGAAGTGATGGTCACAGGTTGAACAACTGCTTGAGCCATTCCATGCCGTAGGCCGCCGCGTAGGCGACGGCGACGTTCTTGATGATCTTGCCCGCACTTGCCGAGAGGAGATACAGCCACACCGGCATGCGCAGCGCGCCGGCGATGATGCCGGCCACGTCAAAGAGCGCGATGGGCAGCAGCGCCAGCACGAAGATGATCGGCGCGCCGAAGCGGCGCATCCAGCTCACCAGCCGGGCATAGCGCGGGCTGTCGTCGATGAGCGTTTGCCCGCTGTAGCCGGCCATGTAGCCGGTCATCTCGCCGAGTGTCTGTCCCGCTCCCGCGACGATGCCGACGACGAATGGGTTGGCGACCGACCCGGCGATCGCCGTCAACGCCAGGCCGGGCACGGGCAGCACCAGCGTCGCGCTCGTGATCGCCCCGAAGACGAACAACACCACCAGCCCGCTGGGCGACGTGATCAGTTCCTCCACCCGCCTGAGCCTGCCCGGGTCGGACACGATGTACAGCGTGCCAGCCACTGCGCCGATGAGAATCAGGACGGTCAGGATACGAACCAGGCGCAAGCGCGTTCTGGAGGGCGGCGGAGGCACGGCTTCGGCCAGCACAGGCGGGGCCTCCGCAGGTGTGTCGGCGTTCATGCGCTCCTTTTCTTCGCGAGCAACTCACGACTCCACAATGTCTATGCGCGTCATAGCCAGCCCAGGCTCGATCGCTCTGGCTGGATCGCGCTCAGGAATCTTGAGCACGACGTCCATTCCCTGCGTCACTCTGCCGAAGACGCTGTGCCGGTTGTCGAGATGCGGCGTGGGGCCGTGCGTGATGAAGAACTGCGAGCCGTTCGTGTTCGGCCCGGCGTTCGCCATCGATAGAATGCCCGGCGCATCGTGACGGAGCTGGGGATGGAACTCGTCGCCGAACGTGTAGCCCGGGCTGCCGCGGCCGGTGCCGGTCGGGTCGCCGCCCTGCGCCATGAAGCCCTGGATGACGCGATGAAACGTCACGCCGGCGTAGTAGCCGTCGCGTGCCAGGAACACGAAATTGTTGACGGTCCGCGGCACTTTATCGGCGAACAACTCGATGACGACATCGCCGATCGGCGTCACGATCGTCGCCGTGTACTTCTTCTGCGGATCGATGACCATCGGCGGCGGAGCTGAGTATCGCTTTGCCATGCGAGTCTCCTTAGGTGTTTGACGAATGCGAATTCCTTCTGTTCCTTGCGATGCATGGAACGGTCTGGAAGGAACTGAAGGAACTACGGCGCGCCGAGACGAACGACGGTTGCCTCCAGGTCACGCGGCACGACGTTGCACGTATCGACGAGCAGGCGGGCGCGCCCGGCGACGCGGCGGTAGTCGACCGCGCTGTGGCCGGTCACGACCACGATGCAGTCTGCAGAGGACACGGCGTCGTCGGTCAACGGGATGGACGCGAGCCGCTCCCGCTGCCGGTGAAACACGTTCCCGCCGGCGTGAAACTCCGGCACGTGCGGATCATGATAGCACACCGCTGCGCCGCGCGCCATCAGCAGCTCCATCACCCGCTCGGCGGGCGAGTTGCGCGCGTCGTCGATGTCGCGCTTGAACGCCACGCCCAGCACCAGCACGCTCGCGCCGTCGAGCGCGCGGCCTTGTTTGGAGAGGCCGCGCACGATCAGGTCGACGACGTGGTACGGCATGTCGTCGTTCACCTGCGCCGCCAGGTCGATGAAGTTGGTGTGGAAATCGAACTCGCGCGCCTTCCACGACAGATACAGCGGATCGACCGGAATGCAGTGGCCGCCCACGCCCGGCCCCGGCCGGAACGGCATAAAGCCAAAGGGCTTGGTGGCCGCCGCGGCGATCACTTCCCACACGTCGATGCCCATGCGCTCGCACAACAGCGCAAGCTCGTTGACAAGCGCGATATTGACGCTGCGGAAAGTGTTCTCCAGCAGCTTAGATAGCTCGGCCGCGCGCGGCGACGAAACGACGTGCACCGGCGCGCCCATCGTCTCCAGCAGCGCCGCCGTGCGCCGCGCACCCTGCGGCGTGAGCGCGCCGACGACTTTCGGCGTGTTCTTGATCGTCCAGCCCTTGCTCTCTACCTGTCCGGGATCGATGCGCTCC
>DASSFZ010000606.1:0-8901 GCA_035693785.1 Anaerolineae bacterium
AGTCTCACAAAGCTAATAATACCATGCGGAAAATCCGGTGTCAAGAACAGGCTCCTGGCATGTGCACGCAAAGGTTGCCATCGACCGTAGGGCGCGTTTCTATACGCGCCGCAAATTGGCGGCTATGGAAAGCCGCCCTACGTCCGGCCGGGCATGTACTGCGTGCACACCTCCCGGCCCTGCTCCCGCCGGGTGGCATACCCGGCGGCTATGCGACCCACTCGAACCCGTCGCGCGCCAGGAGCTGGTCGGCGCCGATGGGGCCGGCGCTGCCTTCTTCGTAGAATTCCAGCGGAGGGGCGTCGGGGCCGGTCAAACCCGCGACGACCGGATCGATCAGACCCCACGCCAGCTCGATTTCGTCGCTTCGGGTGAAGAGCGACGCATCGCCGTTGAGCGCGTCGAGGAGCAATCGTTCATACGCTTCCGGGATGGCATCGCCGCCGAAAGCGCTGGCATAGTAAAAATTGAAATTCACGTTCTGCATGGCCATGCCGGCGTCCGGAACTTTCGCCTGAAAGGTGAGATGAATGCCTTCGTCGGGCTGAATCTCCATGGCCAGGGTATTCGGCGCCAGCTTCTCGCCGGGCTGCAGCGCGAACAGCGTGTGCGGCGGGCGCTTGAACTGGACGACGATCTGCGTCTTGCGCTCGGCCAGGTACTTCCCCGACCGCAAATAAAAGGGCACGCCCTGCCAGCGCCAGTTGTCGACGTATAGCTTGAGGGCGGCGTACGTCGGTGTCTGGGATCGCGGCGCGACGCCAGGCTCGTCGCGATAACTTCGATACTGGGCCTGCACGACGTGCTCGCGCAGCGAGCCGGGCGCGATGGGGCGAATGGCGCTGAGCACTTTGACTTTCTCGTTGCGCAGCGCCTGCGCGTTCAGCGCCGCAGGCGGCTCCATGGCGAGCAGCGTCAGGAGCTGCAGCAGGTGATTCTGAAAAATGTCGCGCAGCACGCCGGCCTGGTCGTAGTAGCCGGCGCGCCGGCCGACCGCCACGGTTTCCAGCACCGAGATCTGCACGCAGTCGATATAATTGCGGTTCCAGATCGGCTCGAAAATCGCATTGGCGAATCGGAAGACGCTGACGTTCTGAACCGTCTCCTTGCCGAGGTAGTGATCGATGCGGTACGCCTGGTGCTCATTGAAGACCGCGTGCACCTTGTCGTTCAGCTCGCGCGCCGAAGGCAGATCGTGGCCGAAGGGCTTCTCGATCACGACTCGGCGCCAGTGGTGCGATTCGCCGTGCATGTTCGCCTGGCCGAGCATCGCGACGAGGGTGGGATACAGTTGCGGCGGCGTCGCCAAATAGTACAGGCGGCCGGCGGCCTGCTCGCCTTCGAGATCGGTCATCAGCGCGTCCAGCCGTCTGAAGTCCTCGGCCGAGTCCGGATTGCCCGGCGTGTAATACAGGTTCCGGCTAAAAGCGGCCCAGTCTTCTTCGTCGTACCGGCCGGAGAATTCCTTGACGCCCTCGCGCATCGCCTGGCGGAACGCGTCGTGGCTATAGTCGGAGCGAGCGAAGCCGACGACGCGCGTCGAAGCGGGGATGCGGCCCTTGCCGTACAGGTTGTAAAGGGCCGGCATTAACTTGCGCTTGGTGAGGTCACCCGATGCGCCGAAGATGACGATGGTCGGCGCGGGCGCGTCTGGTGTGTTCATCGTGTTTTGACGGCGTGGCCGCCGAACTGGCTGCGCATCGCGGCGAGCAACTGAGCAGCGTACGATTCCTGCTGCCGCGAGGCGAAGCGCTGGAAGAGCGACGTGGTGATCACGGGCGCCGGCACATCCAGATCGATGGCCTCCTGGGCCGTCCAGCGCCCTTCGCCCGAATCCTGGACGTAGCCTCGCACGTTGGCGAGAGTCTGGTCTGCCTCGAGCGCGTCCCCGATCAGCTCGAGCAGCCACGAGCGGACGACGCTGCCGTGCTGCCAGATGCCTGCGATGCGATGCAGATCAAGGTTGAACTCCCGCTTGGCGCGCATGATCTCGAAACCTTCGGCGTACGCCTGCATCATGCCGTACTCGATGCCGTTGTGCACCATCTTCACGAAGTGGCCCGCGCCGGTCGGCCCGACGTGTCCCCAGCCTTTGTCGGGAGCGGGCGCCAGCGCCTCGAAGATGGGCCGCAGTCGCGCGACGGTCGCATCGTCGCCGCCGATCATCAAGCTGTAACCCTGCTTCAAGCCCCAGATGCCGCCGCTGGTGCCGACGTCGACGTAGTGAATGCCCCTGGCGCGCAGCATCTCGGCGCGCCGCACGTCGTCCTTGTAGAACGTGTTGCCGCCGTCGACGATGGTATCGCCGGGGGCCAGGATGCCCATGAGCGCGGCGATCGCTTTCTCGGTCGGGTCGCCGGCCGGCACCATCAGCCAGGCGATGCGCGGTTGGGCCAGCTTCCGGGCGACTTCTTCCAGATCGAACGCGCCGTCCAGCCCTTCCTTGGCCAGCTCGCGCGTCGCCTCCGGCGACCGGTTGTAGCCGACGACGCGATGTCCTGCGCGCATCAGGCGGCGCGCCATGTTGCCGCCCATGCGTCCCAGGCCGATCATCGCAATCTCCATCTCGCCCTCCTCAGCAGAGAAACCTGGTGTAAGCGTTCAGAGGTGTCAACGAATGCCTCCGGCGCAACGAATCAACGAATATGGACCGCGCTGCATGCTCTGAATTGACTCACATCACCTCTTCTTGTTACGCGCCGTACGCGATTTGGAGCGCGACGGGTCGCGGCGGAGAAATCGGCGACGGGAGCGGCGACTGGAATCGCCTCCTACAAGTTTCTTCGCGGCGCGGCGGGTCACCGCCGTCTGTCCAGCAGCGGACTTCATGGTCGAGGAAACCTTGCCCCCGATCGCGCGCGCCAGGCGGCGAATGCCGGCGGCCGGGTTCGATCCCAGCTCGATGCGAACGGCGCGGCGTTGGTGCGCGCACAGCGCGTTCAGATCGCCGGCGGCCTGGGCCTCGGCCAGGACGCGGAAAGAGAAAAGCTCGCCGGGTATGGGCACGTCGCGTCCCGAGCGGGACGTGAGCTGTATGAACAGGCCGTTGTTTGCGCCTCCCTTATGCAACTGGCCCGTCGAGTGCAAGAAACGCGGGCCATAGCCGAGCGTGTTGGCAAGGTGATACCGGTTCAGGATAGCCTGGCGCAGGTCTGCCAGCGCGGCGGCGACCTCAGGCGATTCATCCAGGTACGCCATGAGAGCGACGTAATCGCCGGCGCAGGCTCTTTCCAGGAACTCCGGCAAATGCGCCGTTTGAGGTGTGAGCGGCGCCTGGGAGGGTTGGGGCAGCGCGCCGGTCGACTTGTACCTGTCCAGCACGCGCTGCGTGTTGTCCTTGCTTTCCTGCACGTTCGGCTGGTCGAAGGGATGAATGCCGAGCACATGGCCGGCGATGGCGGTCGCCAGCTCCCAGCGAAAGAATTCCGCGCCGAGGTCGTAGCGATTGCGCAGGTCGAGCGCGATCAGGGGATGCCCGGCGGCTTTCAAGGCGGCGAGGTGGCGGTCGAGCGCCCGGTTGTCGTCGCCCGCCACGCGCAATGCGACGAACAGCCTGTCGCCGGAATAGGCGTCCGGCGGCGCGAAAGGCTCGAGCGCAACCGGCACGATGCCTTTGCCGTCTTTGCCGGTGCTCTCGGCGATGAGCTGCTCCGCCCACAGGCCGAACGCCGCGATCGAGGGGGACGTGATCAGGCTGAGCTTGTCGCGTCCTGACTTCGCCAGCATCCCCATCGCCGCGCCGAGCCACGCGGCAGGGTTGGCAAATGCGTCGGTGCGGCAGGCTTCCATCATGGCTATGGCTCGATCGAGGAGAGCCGGCAGGTTCATGCCGATGAGCGCGGCGGGCACAAGCCCGAAGTACGACAGCGCCGAGTAGCGGCCGCCGATGTCGGGCGGATTGACGAACGCGCGCCGGAAGCCGTGCTGCGCCGCCAGCAGCTCGAGGCGCGTGCCGGGGTCCGTGATAGCGACGAAGTGCTCGCCCGTTTTGCTGCGCGTCTTTTTCTCCGTGAGCGCCCAGAAGTGCTTGAAGAACGACAGGACCTCGATCGTCCCGCCCGATTTGCTGGACACAATGAACAGCGTGCGCTCCGGATCGATCGACTGCGTGACGCGGCGCACCCAGCCGGGCACGGTCGAATCGAGCACGGCCAGCGCAGGATAGCCGCGCCGCGAGCCGAACGTCGTGCGGAACACCTCGGGGCAGAGACTGCTGCCGCCCATGCCCAACAGGACGGCGTGCTTGAAACCGGCGGCGCGTATCTCATCCGTGAACGCGACCAGCTCGTCCGCCCGCCGGCGCATGTCGTGCGCTACGTCGAGCCAGCCCAGCCGGTTGCCGATCTCGGCCGCATCGGGTTTCCAGACAGTATGATCTTTCTGCCAGATGCGCTCGACGATGTGGTTGCGCCGCAGATCGTCGAGCGTCGCTTCGACGGTGCTGCGCGCGTCACTCGAGATCGAAACAGGGCCGGCCGGATCCGCCGATGGGTTCATCGATCTCCTTCTCGCCCAGACTTCCGAAGTCTGCATGAAGTGTATCATCCGCAATAGCGATGGTCAAGTGTAGGCCGTCGAGGCTGGCCGTCCAGTTGGCGCGTGACCTATACCAGCGTATAATCGCATGCGTTCTGGCCGGTGTTCCCGATGGCGATTCACCTTATTCCGACGAAGATCACGATCCCCCGGCGCGATTCAGGCGTCGTGCGGCGCCCGCGCCTGCTCGAGTTCCTGCACGAGAACCTGGAACGCAAGCTCCTGCTGGTGACGGCGCCCGCCGGATACGGGAAGACGACGCTGGTGATCGACTTTGCCAGCGAAGTCGATCTGCCGGTGTGCTGGTTCACGCTGGACGAGGGCGACCGCGACCCGAGCTCGTTCCTGGCGCATGTCGTCGCGTCGATCCGCCAGAAGTTTCCGAATTTCGGCGAGCGGTCGATGTCGATGTCTCAAAGCGGCATGATGGTCGCCCGCGCGGCGGCCGGCGCGCTCGTCGCCGATATGGTAGACGACGTGCCGGAGTATTTCGTGCTGGTGCTGGACGACTGGCATCTCGTCGGCGAAGAAGCCGTCATCCGCGAATTGCTCGATCACTTGCTCCATTACCTCCCCGAGCACGCCCACATCGTCGTCGCCGGGCGCACCCTGCCGCGCGGCCCGCTGATCCGCCTGACGGCCCAGGGAGCGGTCGCCGGACTCGGCCCCGGCGATCTGCGCTTCACGCCTTCCGAGGTGCGCGAAGTGCTGGCGCAGAAGTACGACCTGGAGATCACCGAGGAGCAGGCCGTCAAGCTGGTCGACGAATCCGAAGGATGGATCACGGGCATCCTGCTGACCTCACAGGCGATGTGGAAAAGCCTGCTGGCCGGGCTGGCCCACGCCGCAGGCGCACCGGGCGCGCTATATGAGTATCTGGCCGGCGAGGTGTTCGATCAGTTGTCGCTTCCGCTGCGGCGCTTCTTACTCGAGTCCGCCGTGCCACGGCAATTCACGGCCGAGCTATGCGACGAGGTGCGCGGGGTGCCCGGCGCCGGCGTATGGATCGATCAGGTCGAGGCGCGCAGCCTGTTCTTGACGCGCGTGGAAGTCGACGGCGACACGTGGTTTCGCTACCATCACCTGTTTCGCGATTTTCTGCTGGCGCGCTTCAAGCGCGACGACCCGCAGGCGGTGGCACGCCTGAACCTGCGCAGCGGCGAGTTCTTCGAAGCGCGCCAGGAAGCCGAAGAAGCGGTCGAGCATTACCTGGCGGGCGGCGCGCCGGAGCGCGCGGCGCGCGTCATGGACACGCATTCGCGCCGGTTGTACATCGCGGGTCGCACGCAGACCCTGCTCAACTGGACGGCGCTGCTGCCGCCACTGTATCGCCCCCTGGCGCCGGAGCTTGTCTTGTTTCAGGGACAGACGCTGACCGAACGGGGCAAACCGAAGGAGGCGCTGACCGTTCTCAAAGAGGCCGAAGCGGTTTTCCAGGCGCGGGGCGACGAGATCGGCCAGGTGCGGGCGATCTTGCCACAAGGCTGGGCGTACTATGCCTTAGGCGAACTGCGCGAGTCCCTGGCGGTCGGGCAACGTGTGCGGGACAGGCTCGACGACGCGCACGCCGATCACGTCGTGTGGCGAGCGCAGGCGCTGCGGCTGCTTGGCCTGTGCCACAGCGGCATGGGCCAGTTGCAGATGGGGGAAGCCTTCCTGTCGGACGCGCTGGCCCTGTATCGTTCGAGCGCGTCGAGCGAGCGGCGCGATTTCGATCTGGCGCGCACGACGCACGATCTGGCTTTCACGCTGCGCTCGCAGGGGCGCCTGGAAGAGGCAGCCGCGCTCGAGGCCGAGTCGCTCGCCATGTGGCGGCGCATCGGCAATCCGGGTCCACTGGCATTGAGCCTCAACAATGTCGGGTATGACCGCTACCTGGCCGGCGACTACGATGGCGCGCTGGCGACATACACAGAAGCCATCGCCAAAGCCGAAGACGCAGGAGACCGGCGCACTCAGGCGCTGATCCTGGAAGGTTTCGCCGCGGTCTTCCGCGACCGTGGAGAGTTTCAGCGAGCGATTGAGGTCTACGAAGATGTATTCAATATGGCCAGTGAGATCGGAGATCAGTCTCTGGTCAGCCTGGTGCTCGATGGTCTCGGACACGCGCATCGCCTGTCGGATGGTCTGGACCGAGCCGTGTCGTTATTCGAGCAGGCACGCAGTGTCGCGTTTCGAGGAGGGATCGATTCACAGGCCATACTTTCGGAAGCGTCGATCAGCATGGGGCGTTTCGAGCAAGGAGACGTCTCGCCCGGCATACAAGGGTTGGAGCACGCCGGGCGTGCGCTGCGTGAGTCAGGCTCGCATCTCGACCTGGCGCGCGTGCTGTTTTGGTTGGCCCGCGCCTATTTCGAGACCGGCCGGCACGCCGAGGCGCGGGAGAGCCTCGCCGAGCTGATGCGCCTGGCGGGGCGGTTGGGTTATCGGCCGTTCTCTTCGGCCGAAGGCCGGCGCGCCGAGGCTTTCTTGCAGTGGGCGGCATCTCTAACGGACGCCGACAGCCGGCTGCGGTTGTGGATCGGAGAGCTGCGCGCGGCTCGCACGGCTGCCGCGCCCGGCGTGCAGGTTGAGGCGATCGCCGCGCCTCGCATCGAGGTGCGGGCGTTCGGTTCGGGCCAGGTCGTTCGGGCTGGGCGGCTGCTCGCCGCCTCCGAGTGGGGCGGCTCGGCTGCCGCGCGCGAGCTTTTCTTCTACCTGCTCGAGAAGTCGCCCCAGCGCAAGGAAGAGATCGGCGCGGCATTCTGGCCGGACCTGTCGCCGGCCAGGATGACGAACGCCTTTCACGCGGTCAAGTACCGGATTCGGCGCGCGCTGGATGTGGAGTTCGTCATCTACGAGGACGATCGTTATCGCGTCAATCCGGCCGTCGACTACGGGTACGACATCGCCGAGTTCGAGCGTCTTCTCGATTCGGCTGCACGCCGGCCAGCGAACGACCCGGGGCGCTACGCGCTGCTCGACGAGGCGCTGGCGTTGTACAGCGGAGACTACCTGACCGGCATCTACTCGGAGTGGGCGCTCGACAAGCGGCGCGCCCTGCAGGCGCAGTTTTTCGAGGCGCTGGATCAGCTCCTGCCTGAGCTGCTGCGACGCGAGGAATACGAGCGGGCCGCGGAGCTGAGCCGGCGGGGGATCGAAGTGGACACCTTTCGAGAGGAGCTTCACCGGAGCCTCATGTGGAGCCTGGCGCGAACGGGGAGGCGGGCGGAAGCGCTCGCGCATTACAAGACATTCGCGCAGCACATGCGGAAGGAGCTACGGGTGTCGCCGTCACAGGAAACCCGGGACCTGTACTTGCGTATCCGCGCGCAGCGCTAGGCCGTTCTCCGCGCCCACTCTCGGCCGGTTGTCTTCCTCTATCGTGTTAATCTTACCGCGAGCGCGCACACTTGCCCCTGTGCTGCCGCACGCGTGCATTTCACTTTTGGGGCGACCCTTCGAGCAGTGTCAGAAATTCTAGCGGTGCGCTGTTCCGATGGCAGTTGCACTGCCGTCGCCGCAGTCCAACTGTGGCGAAAACACGAGGCCATGCGGCACGTGGCCTCAGGTGATCGCGTTTCACCGGGGGCTTTTGCAAATTTTCAGGCAATTTTCCTACGCCACATGTGGGTATGATAGTTCTACGAGACGCCATATATGGCGCAGAAGAGGCCAAAAACAGGCCAAGACTGCGCGCAGGGGGTCTTCGACTGTCATAGGTACTTACATATCCTTCTTGTAGAATGCCGCACAAATCGACAAAGGGGGCAAATCATGTTGGGAATCATTCGCAAGAACGTCGCCTCGATCGCCAATCATCCTATCGTCGTGCAAGTTGCCGCGGCTGCCATGGCCCTGACGGTTCTCGCTCTACCCATGGCGCCAGGCGCTGGCGGCGGCGGCGCATAGTTTAGGGAGATGTCACTGTGAACTATCCCGTTCTCGAAGAAGTCGTCGGCCAGGCCATCATCGATCGCGACTTTTGCGCCGGGCTTCTGAACGGCAGGCGCGCCCGGCTGCTGAGCCGGTTCAGCCTGACGCCCGAGGAAACGCAGGTGCTCATGAGCATCCGCGCGGATTCGCTCGAGGCGTTCGCCGGCCAGCTTTATCGCTGGATCGAGTCCCGGCAGCCTGCGCGCCGCCGAGTGCACCTGGCGTGACCGGCCGGAGCTACCATGACGCTGCGCGTCCTCATCGCCGACGACGATCCTGATCTGCGCGAGATCGTCCGCCTGACCTTGCAGCGGGACGGATACGAGGTGATCGAGGCGGGCGATAGCGAGCAGACTATCGCGCGCGCCATCGATTCCGCCCCGTCGCTGATCCTGCTGGACCTCATGATGCCCGGCGCCGACGGATTCGATACGTGTCGCCAGCTCAAGA
>DASSFZ010000607.1:0-7894 GCA_035693785.1 Anaerolineae bacterium
GTCGGTCGGGACGAGGAAGGCGCAAATGCCCTTGTGCTTCAGTCCCCGATCGGCGTTCGCGAACACGATCGCCAGGCGCGCGATGCCGCCGTTCGTGATCCATACCTTCTCGCCGTTGATGACGTACGTGTCGCCCTCGAGCGTCGCCGTGCTTTCCATGCTCGCGGCGTCCGACCCGGCATTCGGCTCGGTCAGGCCGTAGCAGCCGATCCATTCGCCGCGCGCCAGGCGAGGCAAATATTCGCGCTTCTGCTCGTCCGTTCCCCACTGAAGGATGCACTGCGACACTAGGCTGGTGTGCACGGTCATCAGCCCGCGAACCGACGAATCGACGCGGCCAAGCTCTTCGTAGCACAGCGCGAGTGACACGGCGTCCCAGCCGCCGCCGCCGTACTCCTGCGGCAGTGGCCCGCCCAGGAAGCCGAGGCCGGCCATCTCTTGGACGAGCGACAGGGGCATCTCGCCGCGCTCGTCCATCGCGCGGGATAGGGGCGCGACGTGGTCTTGGGCAAAGGATCGGGCTTTGGCTTGTATTTCAGATTGGGCGTCGGACAGAGCGAAGTCCATATTCACTCCTTCTCCCTAACCAGCGCCACCCCCCAATCTCGATCAGCGCCATCGCAGAATAGGTTACAGCGGTAGGTAATCCACGCGATTCACCCATTCACTCGGCTCGCTCGCTTCGGCAATTGTCCTGAGATCGGATACCGCGGCGCCAATATACGTTCGGACTGCAGGGCTGTAAATCAAGCCGCTGAAAGGAATGCCCGCTCGCTGGCGCCTTGCAGTCTCGGCCAACAGACCCTTGTCCTGCGTAAAAAGAACGCGCCCCAATTCGGTGGCGCGGTCCAGTAATACAGTGTCGTCAACTTCAGCGTGGCCATCCTCCTGCGCGGTCAACACGTCGACACCTGATAGGCGCAGTTGGACGGTGATCGCTCTGGGGATATGAACGTCCATATACAGTGCGACAGTCACTTGATAAGTCCCTTCGCACGCAATCTTTGCCTGAGCGGCGAATTGCTCGCCGCCGCCCGCAGGTGTTCATATTCAGCCAAGTTCTGCTCGATCACGCGATCGAGCTCTTCCTGGTGGTCGGCGTAATAAGCCAGTGCAGCATAGATTTGCCCCAGGCTGAGATCGGGATGCTGGTTCTGCAATTCTTCCGGACTCCAACCGTGCGCTAATCGTTCTTCGGCCAGGTGAATGACCTTATAACGTGTGCCGGCAATGCGCGGGACGCCATCGACAACGCTGATGTGTTCGTAAACTCTCGATTCAGGCTCGGCTAACATGGCTGCCTTCCTTTCGTCGTACAGTATACATCATCTTATCACCGCTGTCACAGCGTTCCCTCCATCTCGTGCCAGTCAGCTACCTTGCTCTTTCTGTCATCACTACTGCCAGGTTCATCCGTCTGAACAGGCGCGCGAACTCGACGTTGCTGAATGCCAGGCTGATCGTCTCCTGCTGCCTGGGGTTGCGCATGGTCGCCGATCCAATATGTCGAATGGTCACGGCGTGCTTGACGCGCTGATAAATCCTGTCTGCGCCCTGTCCATCGTTGCTGAGCCTGGCTGCCAGCGCCCGATAGACCAGTCCACCAACCAGTATCAGTACAGCCAGGAGGAGCAGGATTTCAGAGAAGAATGCCAGCCGGTCGCTGTCGGAAGCCCGTAACGAGGACGGGATGATGAAAGCCGCGCCGCAGAGGATGGCGCTCAAGCCCAGGCAGATCCCCATGCCGATGTTTCGCCGCCGATTGACGATCTTATACACGAGCGCGCACCGATCGCACAGAGGGAAATGCAGTTCCACAAAGCGCGACCGCGGCGGGTTGAAATTCGAGCCGGTCACGGTGAGGCGCTCGTCTCTCGACGGCTCCCCGCATGCGCAGCAGATCGTAGGCATGCCGTATTCGCGTTGTCGGCGAACCGTCACGACGGGCATCGCCGCGTATCACAGTGGCAGGTATTCAATCCGATCGACCCATTCTTCAAGATCGGTGGCTTTCGCAAGCAACTCAAGTACATGCTCATCCATGTACAGTCGCACCGTCACTGAAGCAGCCCTTTAGCTTTGAGTTTCTCGATCAGAGGGGAGGGCCGGCTGGCAGCTCGCAGGCGCTCGTACTCGGCGAGGTTCTCTACATTGTCTCCCCAATCACCGCCATCCCCTCAATCTCGACCAGCGCTGCGTCGTCAAACAGGCTCTTCACCTCGACCAGCGTCATCGCCGGATAATAACGGCCAAAATACGATCGATATACTTCGCCGATCGGCCTAAGGTTCAGGAGATAGGCGGCTTTGTCGGTCACGAAAAGGGTGAGCTTCACGATGTCCGTCATCGTTCCGCCCGCTTCTTCGACGACCGTTTTGAGATTGGCGAGAGCCTGGCGGAACTGGGCGACCACGTCGCCGGGATGCGCGATTGCCCCGGTCGCGTCCATGCCCGTCTGCCCGGCGAGAAAGAGCAGCCGGCCGCCGCCCACCAGGACGCCGTTCGAATAGCCGGATGGTTTAGCGAGCGACGCCGGATTCACGAGAGTCTTTTCCATACTTGAATTCCCCTCTCTAACTCCCCACTCTAACTCTACCTTCCCCTAAACTCCGGCTTCCTCTTCTCCTTAAACGCCTTGTAGAACGCCCGGTGATCCTGCCCCATCATCATCAGCGCCTGGGCCTGCGCTTCGGCTTCGACGGCGGACACCACGTCCATGTTCCACTCGTTGTTGACCATGATCTTGGTCATGCCGATGGAGAGTGTCGGCCCGCTCGCCAGCCGCTCGGCCCATTCGCGCGCCGCCGGAAGCACCTGTTCCTTCGGCATGACGCGGTTCGCCAGCCCGATGCGCTCCGCCGTGTGCGCGTCCACGTCGTCGCCGAGCATCAACAGCTCCATGGCCCGGCCCTGCCCGACGATACGCGGCAGCAGGAACGCCGCGCCCATGTCCGCCCCTGTCAGGCCGACCCGTGTGAACAGGAAGGCGAACTTCGCGTCTTCAGCGACGATGCGCAGGTCGCACGCCAGCGTGATGACCGCGCCCGCGCCCGCCGCCAGGCCGTTGACGGCCGCGACGATCGGCTTGGCGAGCAGCCGCATGTTGCGCACCAGGTGGCCGGTCATCCGGCAGAACTCCAGGTGGCCGCGCATGTCGCGATCGATCACCGCGCCGATGATCTTGTGCACGTCGCCGCCGGAGCAGAACGCGCGGCCCGCGCCGGTGATCACCACCGCCTTCACCGCTTCGTCGGTGCGCAGGTCTTCGAAGAGATCGCGCAGTTGCGCGTAAATCTCCAGCGTGATCGCGTTCAGTACTTCCGGGCGGTTGAGCGTGATCATCGCTATCGAGTTTTCGACGGTATAGAGGAAGTCGTAAGTCATTGGGCTTGGCTCCTGTGGGTTTTTCCAGCTCGAAGCGGACTGCCAAGTCCGCGTTGGCGTCTGGACCTGGCAGTCCAGTCCGAGCAAAAAGGAATTTTGAAGCAGGTTCTAGATCATATTCAAACTTGGGCAAAAGGTCAATCCGGTGCTAAACTGGTGATGGCACACAAATCGTACTGGCCACGGAGACACGGAGACCATGCCTCACCGCTACGCCGAACTGCTCCCCGACGAACTCGAAGACATCTGGCGGGATCGGCCGGTTGCCTGCTGCGCCTGGGGCGCGCTCGAATGGCACGGCCCGCATTTGCCCCTCGGCCTCGACGGGCTGGTAGCCGAGCGCTTCGCCGAGCGGCTGGTCGACCGCGCCGGCGGCGTCGTGCTCCCGACCGTCTGGCTCCCGATCACGGCGCTGCCGCATGCGTTCTCGCTATCAACGCATACCGAAGTCGTCAAAGGCATCTGGCGCGATCTGCTAAGCGAGCTGTACCGCGCCGGCGCGCGCGTCGTGTGCCTCATCACCGGCCACTATGCGCAAGGGCACGAGATCGAGCTGTACCACGCGTCGATGGCGGCCATGCGCGCTTACCCCGACCTGCTCGTGCTGTCCGCCACGCCGCTCGAGATTCTTGGCGACGACGACTACCTGGATCATGCCGGGCAGTGGGAGACCGCGCAACTGATGGCCGTCCGTCCCGATCTCGTGCATCTGGAGAAATTCCCCGGCATGCTCGGCGCGAAGCAGGTCGCCGTGCTGGGGACGGACCCGCGAGCCGCCACCCGTGAAGACGGCGAAGCGGTCACGCTCAGGGCGCTGGACGCCTGGGCGGGGTGGATCGATCGGCTGTTGAAGGAGCGCGATCAGCAGCCGCTCTTCGCCTGGTACGCACGGCGCATCGCCGATTACGCCGGCTACACGCGGCGCTACTACTCCGGCTCGTGGGAGGAAGCGATTCAGAAATGGTGGCAGGAAAGGTAGACTTCGGAAGTCTTTTGACGACTTCCGAAGTCTGAGGCCCATACGCACTCAGGTGTATGCCGCCATCGGGAAACCGTGATACACTGTTGCCGCGTGACACGGAATGGATGGGGCGGAGGGCATCCATGTCGTCTCTACGGGAAGCCATGACGCGATTTTCGCCCGTGCTTCGGAGGCTCGGCGGTGTGATCGTGCTGGGGATCATTCCGCTGGCCGTTGGCATTGGGCTGGCCCAGCTTGTCGCCCCGCAGCCGGCGGTGGGCATTGTCAAGATCAACGCCGAGATCTGGCCGCTGAGCCTGAACTTCTTCATGCAGGAAATCGAGGAAGCGCGGCGCGATCCGCACATCAAAGCTGTCGTGATCCAGGTGGATTCGCCCGGCGGCGAGGTCGTCGCCACACAGAGCCTGTACCTGGAGATACAGAAACTGCGTAGCCAGATGCCTGTCGTCGCCTCGATCGACAGCACGGCAGCCAGCGGCGCGTACTACGTCGCCGTGGCGGCAGACTCACTTTACGCGAAACCTTCGTCCATCGTCGGCAACATCGGCGTGTGGGGAATCGTCCCACCCGACATCGGCGTCAACGACGACGTCCTCGCGAGCGGGCCGTTCAAGCTGACGGCCAGTAACCAGGAAGAGTTCATCCGCCGGATCGAGGGCATCAAGCAGGAGTTCATCGCCACCGTCGTGAGCCAGCGCGGCGAGCGCCTGAAGATCTCGCCGGTCGATCTCGCGCAGGGGCTGGCTTATGCGGGTCGGGAGGCCCAACACCTGGGACTGATCGATCACCTCGGCACGCAGGCCGACGCGGTTGCGGCGGTCGCAGCGCAAGCCGGTATCGTCAACTACGACGTCGTCGATCTTGAAGCGCGCGTGGTCGCCAGGCTGCTGGCCGGCACACCAACCCCACCGGCATCCTGGTCCGGCGCAGCCGATCCGCAGACCGGACGCCGCCAAATGCCCCCCGGCGTGTATCTGCTGTACGACGCTCAACTGGGAGGCGCGCCGTGACGCGCGGCCGTCAGATCCTGCTCGTCGTGCTCTTGATCGCGCTGCCGGTCGCGCTGCAGTCGCTGTGGTTCTATCGCGGTCGTTATACCCCGCCGAGCGTGCCCGGCCTCGACGAGGTTCAGATTACGCTGGCGACTCCCGAATACCGCTTCGTCCCCGGCGAGCCGAAGGAGAGCACGGCGCGCGTCGTGATCGATCTTTCGCACGCGAACAATCTGGAAGTCGACGATCTCAGCCCGCTGCGCGATCGGCTGGCGGCGCTCGGCGCGACGGTGCTCACATTCGAGGGGCCGAGCGATGCGCTCGCCGCCGAGCTGCGCCGCGCCAGCGCCTGGATCGCGATCGCGCCGACGACGGCTTATTCGCCGGAGCAGCGCGACACGATCGCCGCATTCGTCGCCGACGGCGGCCGACTGCTCATCGCCGCCGACCCGACTCGCTCGGTGCCGCCGCTCGAGGAAGACGCTTTCGATCCGTTCGGGCTTTTCTCGCGTATCAGCGCCGTTCCCGCCGCCAACAGCCTGGCAGGCGCGTTCGGTATCGTCTACTTCGACGACTACCTGTACAACCTGGTCGAGAACGAGGGCAACTATCGCAACGTCAAATTCAACGAGTTCGGCGACCACGCGCTCACGAAGGATCTGCGGACGGTCACCCTCTTCGCGACGCACTCGCTCCGCACCAACGGGCGCGCGCTCGTCGTCGGCGATGCCGATACCCGGTCGCCGCTGCGCAGCGGCGAGTCCGACCTCGCCGCAGCCGTGCTGGGCGCCGGCGAGCGCGTGCTGGCGCTGGGGGATGTCTCGTTGTTCAGCGCGCCATACCACACCCTCGCCGACAACGATCGGTTTCTGAGCAATATCGCCAACTGGCTGGCGGAGGACAAGCGCGATTGGAGTATCGCCGAGTTTCCGTATCTCTTCAAAGGCCCGGTCGATCTGGTGCAGGCCAACGGGGGTAATCTCGATCCGCGCCTGATTGCGCGCAGCGCCGAGCTCCAGGCCGCTTTCCAGAAGGCTGGGCTTCCCCTCAGCCTGCGCGCCGAGGCTGCGCCCGATCGCGATACGCTCTTCGTCGGCACGTTCGACGATCTGGAGGCCGTCCAGGAATTCCTGGTCACTGCCGGCGTCACGGTGACGCTCCCGGCGGAGGATGAGACGGATTCCGGCGAGCCGGCGCCGCTCGAGACTGGATCTGCCTCATCGACGCCTGAATCAGTCGAAACAGGCACGCCAACTTCGACACCGTTTGCCGAAGAGGAAGAGGCTGCCTCACAGGCAGAACCGTTTGCCACCCGGCAAGTTTCCGGCACGATTACTATCGAGGGCATCGGCGTGGTTCCCGTCGCCGGAACGACGCTGTACGTCAGCGATGACAGCGGCGGCCGAGCCGTCGTCGTCACCCTGGCCGAGGACGCAGAAGGGGCGATCAAAGCGCTCGATCGCCTGGAATCCAACGACTTCGGCAACTGTGTGCACGGTGGCGCCGTGACCGTGTGCTCGACGGGAGAAGGCGAGGAGGGATCAGGGCTTGGATCGGCCGGCGCCCAGGCGCCAGGCGACGCCCAGAAGCCTGGAGAAGGGCAGGGATCCCGCATCCTGATCCTCGTGCGCGACATCGGGAGGACGGGAGCGCGAACCAGCGAGCAAGAGCTGGAGAGCATGCTGACCGAGGCGGCGTACTCTGTGAAGGTGTGGTCGATGCGGCGCGACGGCACGCCGGCCAGCAGCGATACGACCGGCTACGACGCCATCATCGTGGACTCCGGCGACTACGCTTTCGACAGCGGAGACATCGAGTCGCTGGCCACGCTCACGAGTCTGCGAGGCCGGGTGTTGTTCATCGGCGCACAGCCGGTTCCGGTGCCCGAAGGCGAGACGGCGCTGATCAGCGATCTGGTCGTCGTCGATGCCGGCCATCCGATCGCGAAGGGGTTCGAGCAGGATCAGGTCATCCCGTTGAATCCCTCCGAAAGCGGTGTGCCGGCGCTGGTGATCCAGCCAGAAGCGCTTGATTCGGCGGGCGCAGAGGTCGCCGTGATCTTCGAGCGCGGCCCCGAGAGCGAAGAGGCCGGCGCGCGGGCGCTCGTGGCGGGCACCGGCGGCGTCGGTGACACGGTCGAGCGTGCCATCGTGGCGGCGTTTGCGCTGTACCAGTTGCCAGAAGATATGCAGCGCATGCTCGTGCTGAATGCGGTGGGGTGGCTGTTAGCGGAGTAATTGGAGATTGGAGATTGGAGGTTGGAGATTGGAGGTTGGAGGTTGGAGGTTGGTGGTTAGAGATTGGGAGTTTGAAGTTTGGAGTTTGAAATTTGGGATTTTGATCTTTTCATTCCTCAGGTAACCTCGGGTCTCTCGGTCGAATACTTCTCGTACAGCCGCTCGCTCATTACCCGGCAGATGCGCGTGACCGCTTCGTGAATCTCCGCAAACGAGGTGTAGATCGGCGCGATGCCGAGGCGGATGTTGTCGGGGTAGCGAAAGTCGGGCAGCACGTTCATCTCCTCGATCAACGCCCG
>DASSFZ010000608.1:0-3847 GCA_035693785.1 Anaerolineae bacterium
AATTCATCGCGGAGATGATCGAGCTGGGCTAGTGCTTCTCAGCCAGTAAGTGCCACCGTTCACGCAGCGACCTGGTCGATACTCCCGATAAAGTGCAGCGCTTCTTCAGGCACGGAATCATATTCCCCGAAAGACGGATAAAATGAACGCCCGCGATTTGACCTTCGCGGGCGTCGTGAGAGTATCCACACCTGAGAGGTGCGTCGCGCGCTTTATTTGTCCTTGTGGCGCGCGGCGTACAACGCGACCTGCGCCCGATTCTTCACACCCAGCTTCGCCAGGATGTGGCTGACGTGGCCCTTGACCGTGGCTTCGCTGAGCGCCAGGCGCCTGGCAATGTCGCGATTGCTCAGTCCCTTTCCCAGCCAGGCCAACACATCCCGTTCGCGCGTGCTCAACCGATCGATAAGAGACGCGCGCCGGCCGTGCATCAGCTTCTCCATTGCTCCAGGATGGATCGGACGCTCCCCGGCGTATGCGCTGCGGATCACGCGCACCAGATCGTCGAGATCGACGTCCTTGATCCAGATGCCGACCGCGCCGGCCTGCACCGCTTCGACGACGCGATCGTCTTCCAGTTGGGCGGTCAGCCCGACGATCTTGACGCCCGGCTGCTCGCGCAGGATTTCGCGCGTGGCCGCGATGCCGCCCATGCCTGTCATATTCAGGTCCATCAAAATCACGTCGGGCGCGAGGCGACAGGACTGCGCAACCGCCTCGTCGCCGGTTTGGGCTTCGCCGACGATCTCGATACCCTGCGCCGACGAGAGCACCGTCCGCAGCCCTTCGCGCATGAGCATATGGTCATCTGCGATCAATAATCGGATGGGAGACATCGAGTTCAATGTATCACGAAGTGTGTGATCCGTTTGTTACGCAACCATTGCAAACCGGATATTCTCCCGTTGGTACCACGCGGCTACCTGGAGCGGATTCCGCTTTGATTTATGCCGGAGTCGAGTCTTCAGCCGGAAACCGCCTAAAGGCTCGACTCCGGATTCGCGTACACGCAATCGGGATCCGCTCTAGCGTAAAGGCTTCGGAAGTCTCAAGACGTGACCCGGCAGGCGAGGGCATCTGCCCGACAGGCTCATCCCGCAGGCGGGGTTGCTCCTGAAGACTTCCGAAGTCTCGTCGTGCGCAGCCCGCTCAATCGAGTGGAACATCCGGGTTCTTCCCGCAGTCCAGTCCGGCGTTGATGCAATTGTCCACGAGCCAGTTCAGGACAGCCGGCTTCCACGCGTTCCAGAAGTCCATGTGCGCCGTGAAGTACGGCCCGCTCGCCATCGTGATCGTGCCTATCGGGCTGGTGCCCACCGGGTATCTCAGGAAAGACTCGATGCGAGGAATCGCCACCGGGTGCGTCGATGGGCAGCGGCCGCTGGCCGGGTAAGCCATGTGCGACTTGTGGTCGGGACTATCCAGGTTCACGCCATCCCAGCAGTTCGGGAACTTGTAGCTGACGACCATGACGCCGGACGCACACTGCGAGGGCGGCGCGGGCAAGTCGGTGCCCGACCCCGGGCCGCACTTGAAAATGATCCGCCCGGTCGCGATGCCTTCGTTCGCTGCCGCCGAGGACGCGCGTGCGTTGCCGACGATGATCTTGAGGCCGTCAGGAATCGTCTGGAGCACGGTCCCAGACCTGACACCTGCGTGGCGGTAGTAGAACAGCGCGTTCTTGCTCGTGGCCGTCGGAAGCACCCGAACCCCGTTCTTGAACAGGGCAGGCACCCAATAGCCCGACGAATCACCCGGCATAACGCAGGTTGTCCCCCCAGCACGCTGCGACTCCGAGGTGGAGGATGCATTCGTGGTACGGGCTCCGATGAAATCGTGCAGGTGAGACGCACCCGGTTGCCCCGGAAAGACGATCGGGTCATCGGACAACGAATGCGAGTAGTTACATGAAACGATCCAACCCGGGTTCGCCGCCAGCGCTATGCTTGACGTCAGCATGAGGGCGCTGAACAGCACGGCCAGACCCACAATGACCTTCCTGGTCCTTACTATACTGTACTTGCGGGCGTTGCTCGTTGCGTTCGATGCCCTGCGCGAGTTGCAGCCTAGCCGTCTGGCTGCATAACGTGAGTTCATCATATCTTCCTCCCTGAATCCCTTGGTAGATTTGGAGATGGGGATGGGTTTGCAATTTGTTAGCCCATCACCGTGGAGGTTATATACTCGATTGGTGTGCGTGAAAATGGGAAGATGGCCTTGCGTCGAAAGGCTTGCGTCCGAAGTAACGTATGACCAAAAACCCATAGAGGAATTGTGCGGGAAAAGGCGGCTCTTGAAGATCGTTCCTGGGAATTCTGTCCTGTATGTGATGCCTCACACGAAAGCCCTTCGCGCATCGGCATGGGGTCATCTGCGATCAATAAAGAGGAAGCGGCCGTGCTATAATCTATCGTATTGGCGACCGAAGGGAGTGGAGAGGGATCGTGCAGATCGACCTCGAGCTGTATCGCAGCGAAGTGCTCGTGTCCGATCGGCCGCGTGTGCGGCTGAGCGCGATCGACATCCACCCGGAAGCCGCGCGCCGCACGCTCGTCTTCGTCCACGGCTTCGGCGGCCGCGCCCGGCAGTGGGTCAGGCAGATCACGTTCTTTTCGACCGAAAACCGCGCCATCGCGCTCGACCTGCGCGGACATGGGCAGAGCGACGCTCCCCATTCGTCCTACTCGATGGACGAAATCCAGTCCGATCTCGACGCGGCGCTCGAGCGGCTGCGGGTGTACGCGTCGGGCAAGTTCGTGCTGGTCGGCCATTCCTTCGGCGGGGCGATCGCCTCCGAGTACGCTGCCCGCCATCCCGATCGGCTCGACCGCTTGGTCTTGATTTCTACGGCCGGCGAGTTCTCGATCTATGCCTGGGCGCGCTTCCTGCTGCGCCTGCCGGAGCACACGCTCAGGCCGATCCGCAAGGCCGTCCGGCGCTCGCTCTCGGCGCCGCCGCACGTGCTGAAGGCATGGCACAACAACAACCTGTCGAAGTGGCGCGGCTGGGACGTCTTCGGCCGCGTCCAGGTTCCGACGCTCGTGATCACCGGCCATCGCGATCGCGTCTTCCCGAACGCAGCCTTCGACGAAGTGCCCCGGCGCATCCCCGGCGCGCAGCACGTGACGGTGCCGGTCAGTGCGCACATGGTGATGATCGAGCGCGCCGATGCCGTCAACCGCGCCATCGCGCGCTTCGTCGACGAGTCGGATGGAAAGCGGTCCTTCACGCGCCGCGCGGCGACGCCGCGCGAGAAGCTGCTCGAGCGCCGCCCGTGGCTGAAGCATTACGAGCCGGGCGTGCCGTTCACGGTGGCGATCCCCGACCGGCCCGTCCACCGCTTCTTGCGCAGCGCGGCGCAGCGCTTTCCGGGCCACACGGCGATCCGGTTCTTCGGCGCGAAGATGTCGTACCGGCAGTTGAGCGATCAGGCCGACCGATTCGGCAACGCCATGCGCGGGCTGGGCGTCGACAAGGGCGATCGGGTGCTGCTGCTGGTGCCCAACCTTCCGCAGACGGTCATTGCCTACTTCGGCGCACTGCGCGCTGGCGCGGTTGTCGTGTTCGCCAGCCCGACTAACAGCGACGAGGAGATCATCCGGCAGGCGAATGACTCGGACGCGAAAGTTTTGGTCACACTGACGCGCTTCGGGAATCTGGGCAAGGCGATCCGGACGAGCAGCGGCGTGGAGCACGTGATCTTTGTGAACGTCAAGGATTATCTGCCGCCGCTGCGCCGGGCTGCGTTTTCGCTGGCGCGGGAAGACAGGGAAGGGCATCGACTCGCGTTCGATCTCGAGCCGGGCATGCATCGGTGGAATGAGCTGCTGTGGCGCTACCCGCCGGT
>DASSFZ010000609.1:0-3496 GCA_035693785.1 Anaerolineae bacterium
ATCACGTAGTCGCCCTGAAACAGCGTCGTCTTGAAGTGCTTGTCGGCCCGCGCGCCGACGTGGTCTCGATAGTCTTGGAACATGTGGACATCTCGCTTATCGCATATCGCGTATCGCTTATCGCCTGTCGCATATCGCTCATCGCCGATGGTGGATAGCTAATCACCGATGGCTGATCGCGTTCCGCCCTCATCCCTCATCCTTCCGCCTTCATCCTTCGTTTACAATTCCACGTAGCGTTCGATCCGCTTCCCAATCACATCCAGGCTGCCCCGCCAGAAGTCCGGCTTGCGGATGTCGATGCCGAAGCGGGCGGCGAGATCGGCAGGTGTGCCCTCGCCGGTGCTGGCGAGCAGCGCCTCGTATTCGGGCACGAAGGATTTGCCGCGCTCCTTGTAGATCGCGTACAGCCCCAGGCCGAAGAGCAGGCCGAAAGCGTAGGGGTAGTTGTAGAACGACAGGCCGGCGAAATAATAATGGGGTTTCCACGCCCACATATACTTGTGCAGGTGACGCTCGTCGAGGCCGTCGCCATACGTCGCCTTCTGGCCGCGCAGCATGATCTCGCAGAAGTCGTCCGCCGACAGCTCCGACTTCGCGCGGCGCTCGAAGATTTCCTTCTCGAACAGGTAGCGCGACGTGATGTCGACGATCACCTGCGCTGCGTCGATCAGGAACGTCTCCAGGATAGCCAGTTCTTCCTCCGGGCCGGATACGTTGGCCAGCGCCGCATCGGTGATGATCGTCTGGCAGAAGATCGAGGCGGTCTCGGCCAGCGTCATCGGCGTAACCGTCTGCAGAAAAGTCTTGCCCACGTGGCATTCGTTGTGGAAAGCATGGCCCAGCTCGTGCGCCACGGTCCCGACCTGATCGAGCGAGCCGTCGAAGTTGCACAGGACGCGCGACTCGTCGACGGCGTCAACAGACATACAGAACGCGCCGCCCCGCTTGCCGTCGCGCGGCTCGGCGTCGATCCAGTTGTTGTCGAAAGCCCGCCGCGCCAGGCCGGCCAGCCGATCGCTGAACGTGGCGAAGTGCGTCAGGATGAACTCTCGCGTCTCCGGCCAGGTGTAACGCCGCTCACTCTTGCCCACCGGCGCGAAGATGTCCCACCACGGCAGCCCACCTTCGTGTCTGAGCCGTTTAGCCTTAGCCCTCAAGTATCGCCGGAACATGGGGAACGAGTCCTGCATCGCGCCGATCATCGTCTCCAGCGTCTCGCGGTCGATGCGTGCCTGATCGATCGACGCGTGCAGGGCGTCGACGCGCCCGCGGCGCTTGTTCAGCGTGGTAGTCGCGCCCTTCACGCCGTTGAGCGCGGCGGCCAGCGGCTCACGGACAGTCTCCCAGGCAGCCAGCTCGGCCTCGTAGGCGCGGCGGCGCACGCCGGGATCAGGATCGTGGCTCAGGTTTTGCAGCGCCGGTATCGGCATCTTTTCGACTTTGCCATCGCGCTCGAAATCGACGGTGAGCTGCGAGCAGACGGTGCCCTGCAGTCTGCTCCAGGCACTCGGCCCGCTCAGCGCCAACTCGGCGGCCAGCGATTCCTCGGCGTCGCTCATCAGGTAGCGGCTCTGCTCGGCCAGCTCGCGCAGGTAAAAGGCGTGGACCTTCGCCGGGCCGTCCTGTTCGAGCACGCCGGGAAGCGCGCCTTCGACGCTGCCAATCCATGCCTGAAAGCGAACGCCTGCCTGCTGCAGGCGCACGCCCTGCATCTCAAGCTCGGACAACAGGCGCTTCGCCGTCGTGTTGTATGAGTCCGTCGTCACGAACGACCAGACGTAAGCGCGCAGCGTCGCGTACTGCCGCTGGATGGCGTTCATGCGATCCAGATAGCCGTCGATCGTCGCCTTCACGGCGGCAGCATCCCTGGCTGCCGGTGAGTCCGGCGGCAGCTTCGCGATCTGCCGCTCGGCCAGGTAGGCTTCGAGATCGCCCAGCGTGGATTTCGTCTCGGCGACGGCCACCGAGAATTCTTCCGACTCGAGGCCGGGATAGACGTTCGATAAGTCCCAGTGTGGCAGGGCGCCCTGCCCGTTTGACTTGGCAGCCATGTTGTCTCCAAAGGTGAAATTGTGCGGTCTCCCGCAGGCGCTATTGTATCGTCAAGCGGCCATCTGGCAAGCCGCCGAAGGCAGGCAACCTGCGAACCGGCGAAGCGATCAGCCACACGACCGGCAGCATGGATCCCAGCGCCGCGATCCACACGGCCGCTTGCACACCGAGCGCCTGACCCAGCAGGCCGCCGGCCAGCACGCCGATCGTCGCCGCGCCGCCCTGCACGAACTCGACGCTGGCGTTCATCCGGCCCAGCAGCCGATCGGGCGTGACGATCTGGCGCAGGCTCAGCGCGTGAATCGTGTAGACCGTGCGCACCAGGTCACCCGCGATTTGCGCGACGAACAGGAACGCGACGGCGGCCGCGCCCACATACGCGGCCAGCGGTGTCAGCAGACCGAGCACGCCGCTCAACACAGCCGAGCCGATCAGCACTGGCCCGACGCCGAAACGCCGGGCGGCCGGCGCGGCCGACATCGCGCCGAGAAACGATCCGATTCCCCCGCTCGCGATCAACAGACCCAGGGCAGCCGGGCCGATGCCCAGCTCGCGAATCGCGTACAGCCCGTACAGCGCGGCGTAGAAGTTGCCGAAGAAGACGCCGGTGATCGCGGCCGCAGTCAGCGCGCGCAAGATCGAATGCGTCGCCAGCGCGCGCAGCCCGTCGGCGATCTCGCGTCGCAGGTTCGGATTCGGCGGCGGCGCGGGGCGTGGCTCCGGCTTTCGAATCAGCGCCAGCGAAACCGCTGACGCCAGAAAGGACAGTGCGTCGACGGCGACCGCCAGCGGCGCGCTGAGCGTCTGCACCAGCGCGCCCGCCAGCGCCGACCCGCCGATCTCGGAGACCGACTCGCTCGCGCTGAGCTTGCTATTGCCTTCCACGACATGTTGGCGCTCGACGAGCGACGGCAGGTAGGAGGTGTACGCTACGTCGAACAGCAGCGCCAACCCCCCGGCCAGCGCCGCGACGACGTACAGTTGCTCCATGCGCAGAGCGCCCAGCAGATAGGCAACCGGAATGGAGGCCAGCAGCGCCGCGCTGGCCACATCGGCGGCGATCATGATCGGCTTGCGTCGCGTCCGGTCGACCCAGGCGCCCGCCGGCAGCCCGATCAGCAAGGCCGGCAGCGATCCGAGCGCGGCCAGCACACCCATCTGCGCGGGCGTGGCTGTCAGCGTCAGCACGGCGACGAGCGGCAGCGCATCGCGGCTGACGACCGAGCCGAACTCGGAGATCGTCTGACCGGCCCACAGCTTCATGAAGTCGGCGTGGCGCCACAGGCCGGTGAAGCGCGAAGTCACCATCAGTAGATCCGGAAACGCTCTGAGAGGATTGCCAAATCCCCGGTTTGGCCTGGATTTGGCAATCCAGGCCGAGCAAAATCGGATCTACGGTATCTGTAGCGCAGGCGCAAAACACAAGGCCCCGACCGCGCAT
>DASSFZ010000610.1:0-4491 GCA_035693785.1 Anaerolineae bacterium
CAGACCCAGGAGCGGGCAGGACAGGTCTTGGGTGTACTCAATCGGGGCGACAGGTTGCCTGGGCGTGAGATCTTGCTGTGCCATCACCACGCGCCCGCCCCAGCAGTCCACGGCCGCGTCAAAGCCCTTCACGCGACACGCGGCGAGGAAAGCCTGCCGGCCTCCTGAGCAGGTGCCGAACACGCCGACTTTGCCGTTAAGATACGGAAGCGAGCGCAGGTACTGCATCGCCCCTGCGACATCGCCCACGGCCTGATCGTCCGGAACGCCCCCGGCCGCCCGCACTTTGGCCGCCACATCTTCAGGTGTCCCGTGGCCGTCACGGTAGTAGAGATTGGGAGAAATCGTGGCATAGCCATGGTGGGCAAACTTGCGAGTCGCCTCCCGGTACCATTCGTCCCAGCCGGGGGCGTGGTGGATCACGACCATACCCGGGAAGGGTCCCTGGCCCAGGGGTCGAGCGAAATAGGCATTGATGACCTCGCCGTGATGGCCATGGTGCATGATGGTTTCGGCCAGCATGCCTTCGTACATATCCGTTTGGTACATCGTTTCCCCTCCTGGTTTATTCTCTCTGCGTCATTGCGAGCGCCGTTTGCGAAGCAATCTCCGTTCTTGTGAGCGACGATCCTCAGCCGTGTAGGAGACTGCTTCGTCGCACACTACGCTCCTACCCAGAAACCTGCCATACCGTGTCATTCCGAACGCAGTGAGGAATCTCTGCCACAACCGGCTATGACGGCACGCCAGGGTAGAGATGCTTCGCGAAAAGATGCTCAGCATGACACGGCCGGGCGTTTCTGTCCGCACGCATACCGATGGCGGTATGGACTTCTCGCAGTGACGGCTGAGGAGAGTTTACACCCTTGCCCAATAATAGCAAAACGCTGAATTGCATTTCGTATCACAATCCAAAGTGGTCGGCCTAAGCCGGGCAAATTGGCACTTGCTCAACAGCACCCGGCGGTGCGATAATCTCACGTGGTCTCCTTACCCTTTTCATCCGGTGATTGCACACATGTTGGGGCGACAGTTGTACTGTCGCCCGGCGTCCGCAGTGCAACTGCGGACGAACGGACTTATGGGTAATCACCAGTTTTCATGGCAAGGTGGATGAATTCCCCTCGTCGGGAAAGTTACTGGCCGAGGATCGTTCAGATTGGATCGCGCGAAAGGATAGCATGAAACTCAAAGAATGGAGTGCGTTCATACTGTTGGGTCTGGTGTGGGGTTCCTCGTTTCTGTGGATTAAGATCGCACTGAGGGAGATTGGCCCCTTCACACTCGTCGCCTTCCGGCTGCTGTTTGGCCTGATCGCGCTGCTGGCGATCGTGCGCCTGCAGCGGCAAACCTTTCCGCGCGATCGCCGCACCCTGCTGGCTTTTCTCTTCCTGGGTGTGTTCAACACGGCGCTTCCGTTCGTGTTGATCTCGTGGGGCGAGACCTCGATCGATTCGGCCCTGGCGTCGATCCTCAACGGCACGATGCCGCTGTTCACGATCGTCATCGCCCATTTCTGGCTGCACGACGAAAAGATCACACTCACCCGCCTGGGCGGATTGATCGTCGGTTTCGTCGGCGTGGTGGTGCTGGTCAGCCGCAATGCCGGATCGGGCGGCGAGACCGGCAACAGTCTTCTCGGCCAGGTGGCCGTCCTGGCCGCTGCGGCGAGTTATGCGACGGCGGCCACGTTCGCGCGCAGGCACCTGCGCGGCCAGCGCCCGCTGGTGCAGGCCACGATGGTCGTCTTGATCGCCGATGCGCTGATCTGGCTGACCGTGCCTGTTGCCGATCAGCCGCTGCGCCTGCCGGCTTTGCCGCTCACCTGGCTCGCGCTGGCGTGGCTCGGGCTGCTGGGGTCGTGCCTGGCATACTTGCTGTACTTCTACCTGCTCAACGCCTGGGGCGCGACACGCGCCGCGCTGGTGACTTACGTGTTCCCGGTAATCGGCTTGATACTGGGGATCGTCTTTTTGCAGGAAACGGCGGACTGGCGTCTCGTCGCCGGCTCGCTGCTCGTGGTCGGCGGCATCGCCATCGTCAACTTCAAGCCGCGTTTGAAGCCGGCGTCCGCAGCCATGGCTACGGATTAAGGAGTCACACATGACCCGGCGCTATCCCTTCGTTCAGGTCGACGTGTTCACCGATCGCGCTTTCGCCGGCAACCCACTGGCCGTGTTCGCCGACGCGCGCGGCCTGAGCGCCGGCGAGATGCAGACGCTCGCGCGCGAGATGAACTTCTCTGAGTCCACTTTCGTCCTGCCGCCCGAAACCCCGAACGCCGTGAAGCGCGTGCGCATCTTCACGCCGGGCAAAGAGCTGCCGCTGGCCGGCCATCCCACCGTCGGCACGGCCTACGTGCTGGCCCGGCAGGGCGCGTTCGAGCTGCGCGACGGGGTGACCGAAGTCACGCTGCAGCTCGGCATCGGCGCGGTGAAAGTCGCCATAGAGGCGCAAGACCATGAGCCGCGCTTCGTGTGGATGGAGCATCGTGAGGCGGAGTTTGGCGCGGTGCGTGACGATCGCGAGCGAGTCGCCTCGGCGCTCGGCATTTCGCCCGAAGACATCGACGCCGATTATCCGCTGCAAGTCGTGTCGACCGGTGCGCCGTTTTTGTTTGTGCCGCTGCGCTCGCTGGCTGCGGCCGGCCGCTGCCGATCGAATACCTCCGCCCTCGCCGCCCTGCCGGGTGATGTGGGTGAGGGGGTGTACGTGTTCACTACCGAGACCGTGTCGCGCGAGGCAAGCATCCACGTGCGGATGTTTGCACCGCACACGCTGGACATCCCCGAAGACCCGGCGACAGGCAGCGGCGCGGCGCCGCTGGGTGCGTACCTGGCGCGCTACGGTTTGGTGTCGAACGCGCCGGAGACGCGCTTCATCTGTGAGCAGGGCATCGAGATGGGCCGCCCCAGCCGGATTCACGTCGACGTGCGCCGCGATGGAGAGCGCATCACCCGTCTGCGTATCGGCGGGCAGGCGGTGATCGTCGGCGAGGGCGACCTCTTCTGGGAGTAATGCCATGCCGTCACGACGCTCCGAATTCTTCTCCGGCGTGAAAGCGGAACTGCCGATCCTGCTCGGCACGTTCCCGTTCGGGATTCTGTACGGCGTGTTGGCGCTGGATGCCGGGCTGCCGCCGGCTCTGGCATTTGCCATGTCGTCGATCGTCGTCGCCGGCTCGTCGCAGGTGATCGCCGCCGGCCTGTTCAAAAGCGCTACGCCTGCGATCGTGATAATCCTGACGACGCTCGTCGTCAACCTGCGGCACATGCTGTATAGCACGTCGGTCGCGCCGCACGTCAAGCACCTGAGCCGGGTATGGAAGTGGCTGCTGGCCTACCTGCTGACCGATGAAGCCTACGCCGTGGCGATCACGCACTACAACCGATCGGAATCAGGTGCGACGCACCTCACACACAAGCACTGGTATTTTCTGGGCGCGGGGCTGACGCTGTGGGCGACCTGGCAAGCCAGCACGGCGCTCGGCATTTTCGTCGGCACGCAGATTCCGGGCAGTTGGGGCCTGGATTTCACCGTGGCGCTGACGTTCATCGCCCTGGTCGTACCTGTGCTGAAGGATCGACCGGGTGTGGCGGCGTTTGCAGCGGCCGGCATCGCCGCAGTGGCCGGAGCCGGGCTGCCGTACAAATTGGGCTTGATAGCGGCGGCGTTCATCGGCATCGGCGTTGGGTTGTGGCTGGAGACGCGCCAGGCCGGCGCACTGCATTTGCATCCTACTCCGGCGAGCGAGGCTCAATATGAGTGACGCGGAACTGTGGCTGACCGTCGCCGGTATGGGCGTGGTGACCTTTGCCATGCGCCTGCTGCCGATCGCGCTGCTGGAGCGAGTGAGCCTGCCGGCGCTCGTTCAACGCGGGCTGCGTTTCGTGCCGCCGGCCGTGCTGTCGGCGATCATTTTCCCCGAGCTGCTGGTGCGCGACGGCGCGCTCGACGTGTCGCCCGGCAACACGCGCCTGATCGCCGGCCTCGTCGCGGCGCTGGTGGCGCGGGCCACACGTAACGTGATCGTGACCATCGTGGTCGGGATGGCGACGCTGTGGCTGCTGCAGGCGATTTGGCAAATTCCGGAATAGAGGCTTTAGCCGGTTCGATTATCCGCCACATCTCCGGCTAAAGCCTCGAGTCCAGCCAAAAATATGGGCGCTTGCCAAAGTCCAGTCAACGGGAGTATGAGGAGGCAAATCCGATGATCGAGAAGGTGAATCTGGCTCAGAAGTTCCGCCTGTTCGACGACTACTGGAGCCCCAAGATCGCCGGCGAAGTGAACGACTCGCTCGTCAAGCTGGTCAAGGTCAAAGGCGAGTTCGTCTGGCATCATCACGAAGCCGAGGATGAATTGTTTCTCGTCGTGAAGGGCCGTCTGCGGATTCGGCTGCGTGACCGGGACGTCGATCTGACCGAGGGCGAATTCGTGATCATCCCGCACGGCGTCGAGCATCTGCCGGTGGCCGGCGAGGAGGCGCACGT
>DASSFZ010000611.1:0-3040 GCA_035693785.1 Anaerolineae bacterium
TTCTCCTTGCGCTCATTTGATCACTTGTGCATGAAGGCTTGGCTGCTTTGCTTTCGGCGGGCGGCCGCGCGGGCGAATCTCCGGCTCCGGCACCGGCTGGCTTCGGATTTCGTCCAGCCGCGCTTCGACCATCTCCAGCCAGTGCAGATCGGCTTCGATGTGCATGACGGCGCTGTCGAGCAGCAGGATGTGAGCCAGTTCCGTCTTCGGATCGATCTGGCTGCGCTTGACCGTCAGGGCGTGCATGTCCTGATACAGTTTGGCGCGCTGAACCTGGATCACCTTGCGTGGATTCACCTCGCCCGTCGCCATCGCCAGCATCAGCTTGGCAAAGACCTCGTCGCGCTGATGCTCGCGCTCGACCGGCGCGGCGAACCACGCCGCCAGATCCGCTCGACCCCTATCGGTAATCGCATATACGCGCCGAGCGGGATCGTCGCCGAAGCCGGATTCCTCCTCGATGAAGCCGCTTTCCAGCAGTCGCGTCAGAGTCGAGTAAATCTGTGCAGGTTTGACGTCCCAGTTCTCCTCCCCGCCCATGACAGCCTCGAAAGCGGCATGCAGCTCATAGCCGTGCCGGGGACGCTGTGCGACAAGTCCGAGAAGCCCGTAGCGAACTGACATAATGAAAATAGAAAACGGGTGAGTATTTTGCTAGAAATAATACTACGAGTTTATATTTTTGTCAATAGGGGCGCAGCAAAAAAAAAGCGCAAGACGGATGTCTTGCGCCTTCGGTTGTGAACGGTGAAGTGGTCTTACACCATAATGACGTTACTGGCCTGCAGTCCCTTCGGGCCGCGCTCGATCGTGAACTCGACGCGCTGCCCTTCGTTCAGCGTGCGGTAACCCTCGCTCTGGATCGCGGAGAAGTGGACGAAAACGTCTTCGCCCCCCTCGCGCGAAATGAATCCATAGCCCTTCGTGGCATTGAACCACTTGACGGTTCCCTGGACTCGCTCTACCATGTTGCTGTTTCTCCTTGATGATGTGTTTCGGGTGTCAACGAGGTTCGCTGCCAGTGAATCACAACACCCGCTGGGCTTGCCGCGCCTGCGGGTGCTTCAGTTCCCCAACACGAACTTCACTTACCCCTAACCTAACTTTAGCATACTTTGGAATTTCCGTCAACTCTGGAAAATCTGCTCGGTACATTTCGATTCTGTGGCGAGTTTGTGATCGGCGCACTGGAACCTCACCCCCGGATGTTTCTCCCCCTCTCCCGAAGTCTGCCTTTCGACTTCGGGAGAGGGGCCGGGGGTGAGGCAAAACCTGCCCCGAAACTGAAATGCACCCGCATCCGGTGATTACCCACAAGGGGCGCGCTCTAAGCCATGGCCTGCTCGGCGAAACTGGCCGGCATGCAGCACAATACCAGGTCCCGGGCGGCTTTGACCTCGTCCAGCCGGCGCACCGGCGTGTTGTGCGGCGCCGAGTGCAGCAGCTCGGGCTGGCGCACCGCCTCGTCGGCGATCTTGCGCATGGCGTCGACGAAGGCGTCGAGCGTCTGCTTGCTCTCGGTCTCGGTCGGCTCGATCATCAACGCCTCGGGCACGATCAGCGGGAAGTAGTTCGTCGGCGGGTGGAAACCGTAGTCCATCAGCCGCTTACTGACGTCGAGCGCGCGCGCATCACTGCCTTCGAACTTGCCCTGGCAGACAAACTCGTGCATGTTGATGCGGTCATAGGGCACACGGTACTTATCACGCAGCTTGACGCGCAGATAGTTGGCGTTGAGCACGGCGTGCAGCGAGTTCTGGCGCAGGCCCTCCGCGCCGTGCACGCGAATGTAGGTGTAGGTGCGCACGAACATGCCGAAGTTGCCAAAGAACGCGCGCATCCGTCCGATCGACTTCTCGGGCATGACTTCGACGTAGAGCGGCGTGTCGTCCCCGTCTTCGGGGTACTCGACGCCGACGATCGGCCCGGGCAGGTAGTCAACCAATCGCTTCGACACGCCGACCGGCCCCGCGCCCGGCCCCCCGCCGCCGTGCGGCGTCGAGAATGTCTTGTGCAGGTTATAGTGCATCACGTCGAAACCCAAATCGCCGGGGCGCGCGATGCCCACCAACGCGTTCATATTCGCGCCGTCGCCGTACAGCAGGCCGCCGCAGCCGTGCACCAGACGCGCCACCTCTTCCATGTGCTCTTCGAACAGGCCGAGCGTGTTGGGATTCGTGAGCATCAGGCCGACGACCGTGTCATCGCATGCCGCGCGCAGCGCTTCGAAGTCGATGTTGCCGCGCCGGTCGGACGGCAGTTGCTGCACGGACAGGCCGGCCATCGTCGTCGAGGCCGGGTTGGTGCCGTGTGCGGAATCCGGTATGAGAATCTTGGTGCGTTTCGCGTCGCCTCGGTCCCGGTGATAGGCGCGCATCATCAGAATGCCGGCGAACTCGCCGTGCGCGCCGGCGGCCGGCTGCAGCGACACGCCGGCAAATCCGCCGATCTCCTTCAGCCATTCCTGCAGGTGATACATCAGGGCCAGGTTGCCCTGCACAGTGAGCGGGTCCTGCAGGGGGTGGGTCGAGGCGAAGCCCGCCAGCCGCGCCGCGTCCTCGTTGATTTTGGGGTTGTACTTCATCGTGCACGAGCCGAGCGGGTAGAAACCGCCATCGATGCTGTAATTAAACTGCGACAGGTGCAGGTAGTGCCTCACGACGTCGAGCTGCGACAGCTCCGGCAGGCCAAGCTCGCCGCGCAGCAGGTCTTGGGGAAGCTCGGCCAGCGGCACGTCGGGCGCAGGCATGTCGATGCCGCAGCGGCCCGGAACGCTCAAATCGTAAACGGTTGGCTCGGGGGTTTTCATGGCTGCCCTCCTGTCACGCCTCGGCCGCCTGGCGCAGCCCCTCGACGAGATCGTCGATCTCCTGGCGCGTATTAGTCTCGGTCACTGCGATCAGCATGTGGTTCTTGAGATGCGGATAGTCGCGTCCCAAGTCGTAGCCGCCGATCATGTCGAATTCGTCGAACAGCACGTCGTTGATCTCGTTCACGGGCCGGGGACACTTCACGACGAACTCCTTGAAGAACGGCTTGC
>DASSFZ010000612.1:0-2059 GCA_035693785.1 Anaerolineae bacterium
ATGGGTACTGGCCCCATAGATGTCTCGCCTCCGATCAGCCGCGCGAATTGCGGCAAGCCATCCTGGCAGCAGACGGCGCTCCGGTCCAATGATCGCATGAACCTTCCACCCGTGCGTGCGTGACCGGCTTAGGAGAGCAAGTCACATATTTTGCCGACAATCTGCCAACAACGTGTGACTACAGGCCGCAACAACCCAGGAGAACCGGATTCTAAGACTTGTGCAGACTCTTACGACGCGATCGATAGAGAAACGGAACAGCGCTTACATTGTGCCATAGATGGCCGGGCATGTCAATATGAACACCATCTATACACTACGCATGAAAATCATCCGCAGATGTTTGCGGATTATGTGGATTCTATATATCAGTTCTTCAGTATCACCGGCAAGAAGACCTGATTTCCGCCGGCCGTGATGACCAGCGGCCCGAAGATGTTGTTTTCTTCGTCGAACTCGACGTTGCGGCCGTGCAGCGACGATCCCCATACCGGGCTGGGATCGCCTTCTGCTCCCCAGAAAGGATCGGCCTGTGCGTAAAGCCAGTATATGCCCTCGGCCGGTAGGTGGTGCGTGTAAGACAAGACCACCGTCGCGCCCGGCGCGAGGCCGTCCTTCCACCAGTAGTACAGATCCCAGCGTGCAACGCTATAGTCACACTGGGGGCCAGGCGGTGGGCAGAGGCCCAGGGTGCGGTCGGCCGGCCCGGTGGGAGGTGGCGCGCCCACAGGCTTGACGTACAGGTCTGTCCCGAACGGAGGCGTGCCATCCGGCCCCCGCGTCGGGTCGACTCCTTGATTCGTGACCATCACGGCGACCGTCACGGTGAGCTCCGATCGTGATAACAGGCGAATGTCCGTGACGACCAGCTCAGAGCCGGCGACGATGTCGGTGTCGGCGATGCCCTGGTTGCTGTAGTCCAGCTCGATGCCGCTTGCGCTGTCGTCCAGGGTTTCGGCGTAGTTCTCAATCGCCAGCACATCGGGTGGCAGCGGATCGGCGACCTCCACGGCCATCGTGATCATCCGGGTCTGGTTCGGGCCTAGCGAGCCGACAAGGTATCTGTAGATGGCGTTGCCGTCGGCGGCGTTTTCGACGAACGACCAGCCCGGCGTGCCTCCCGCAAAGGACAAGACGGTCGCCGTCGGGACGGGCAGCCCCGGCTCGATAAGTCCCGGCTCGATGTAATCGGTGATGATGACGCCTGTGGCGGTCACCGGATAGGAGGCGGTGTTCGTGATGCGCAGCGTATAGATCAACCGGGCGCCGGCCAAAGCGGTCGTCCTCCCGTCGCTCTTCGACAGCGCCAGGTCGTAGCGATACTTGACCGTCAGTCTGGAGAGGTTGCTGTCCGCCCTGACGATTTCGCTGCTGCCGACCCGGCCGATGTTGTCGAGCAGCGCGCCATTGGGCGCCGTGGCCGCGACGATGGCGACAAAGCCCACCGAGCGGGCGGCCAGAGGCGGAACCGTGCCGATGTTCCAGCGCAGTATCCGGCTCGAGGCGAGCAGGCTGGTGTCCGGCGCGGGGCTGCCGACCGGCCCGACGTAGTTGAGGTGGAGCGGCACTTGGTCTGTGATCACGACGTTCGTCAGGGGGCGCAGGTCGCTCGAGTTTGTGACGGTCAGCATGTAGGTGATGAGATCGGCGGGCTGGACGGTCGCGCCCGCCTGGCCGGGCGCGGACGTTACGGCTGATTTGACCACCTCCGGCGGCGTGCCGACCGTGTGGATCACCTGTGACGACTGTGAGTTGCCCTCATTGCTGAAGAGATCGGCGATGTTTGGAATTTGCGCGCCGTCTAGCACATTGGCATCGACCGTTACCGCGTATCCGACCTCGCCGCCCGCGTACGGCTGCAGATCGCCGATCTGCCAGATCAGGAACGGGTTGCCGCTGTCGTTGGCGCCCACACCGTAGATCGAGCCGGGCACGTAGGTCGTGCTGATCGGCAAGCGGTCGCTGATGACGACGTTGTGGAAGACCACGTTCTCGGTGTTGCTGTAGCGCAGCGTGTAGCTGATGCGCTGGCCGGGCTGGACCGATGCGCCGTCAGGCG